>NZ_JBEXDX010000021.1:0-149404 GCF_040605995.1 Streptomyces sp. NPDC005492 | reverse complement strand
GGTCTGGCGCGGGCCTGGGACGGACGCGCCAAGCGGCCCGTCGTCGTCACCGGATTCAGCCTGCTCGGGATGACCGGCACGGGCTCGGGGGGTGCCGTGCCGCCGGGGCGTTCGTTTATCACAGCCGGGGGCGTATAACGGCACAAGGCGCTCAAAGGCTTGTGTGATCGGATGATCAGGCATCGTATGCCTGGGATGCAGGAAATTCGCCTTCCTCAGGAGGACAAGTGGGACGACTCTTCGGCACGGACGGCGTGCGCGGTGTCGCCAACGCGGATCTGACGGCCGAGATGGCGCTCGGCCTCTCCGTCGCCGCGGCACACGTGCTGGCCGAGGCGGGCACCTTCGCAGGCCACCGGGCAACGGCCGTGGTCGGGCGGGACCCGCGCGCGTCCGGGGAGTTCCTGGAGGCCGCGGTGGTCGCAGGCCTGGCCAGCTCGGGCGTGGACGTACTGCTCGTCGGTGTGCTGCCCACCCCCGCGGTGGCGTATCTCACCGGTGTGCTGGGCGCCGACCTCGGTGTGATGCTCTCGGCGAGCCACAACGCCATGCCCGACAACGGGCTGAAGTTCCTCGCGCGCGGCGGGCACAAGCTCGACGACGAGCTGGAGGACCGGATCGAGAAGATCTACGAGGAGCACCGCACCGGCGCTCCCTGGGACCGCCCCACCGGCTCCGGCGTGGGTCGGGTCCGGCACTACAACGAGGGCTTCGACCAGTACGTCGCCCACCTCATCGGCGTGCTCCCGAACCGGCTCGACGGGCTGAAGATCGTCCTGGACGAGGCGCACGGCGCCGCCGCCCGGGTCTCCCCGGAGGCCTTCTCCCGGGCCGGCGCCGAGGTCGTCACGATCGGCGCGGACCCCGACGGGCTCAACATCAACGACGGCTGCGGCTCCACCCACCTGGACCTGCTCAAGGCGGCCGTCGTCGCGCACGGCGCCGACCTCGGCATCGCGCACGACGGTGACGCGGACCGCTGCCTGGCCGTGGACCACACCGGCGAAGAGGTCGACGGGGACCAGATCATGGCCGTGATCGCGCTGGCGATGCGGGAGCGTTCCGCACTGCGCTCCGACACCGTCGTCGCGACCGTCATGTCGAACCTGGGCTTCAAGCTGGCCATGGAGCGCGAGGGTCTGACGCTCGTGCAGACGGCGGTCGGTGACCGCTATGTCCTGGAGGAGATGAAGGAGCACGGCTACGCGCTGGGCGGCGAGCAGTCCGGGCACGTCATCATCCTGGACCACGCGACCACCGGTGACGGCACGCTGACCGGCCTGATGCTGGCGGCGCGGGTCGCCGACACCGGCCGTACGCTCCAGGACCTCGCGTCCGTGATGACGCGGCTGCCGCAGGTGCTCATCAATGTGCCCGACGTGGACCGCACCCGCGTGGGCACCTCCGCCGACCTGGCGGCCGCGGTCGCCGACGCGGAGCGTGAACTCGGTTCCACCGGGCGGGTGTTGCTGCGTCCTTCGGGCACGGAGCCGCTGGTACGGGTGATGGTCGAGGCCGCCGACATCGATCAGGCGCGGTCGGTGGCGGGGCGGTTGGCGGACGCGGTCAAGTCGGCGCTGGGCTAGGGGAGTTGGGCGGCGCGCTCGCGCTGCCGGGTCCAGAACCACTTCTGGACCAGCAGCGTGAGCGTGCCCGCCAGGACGATCCCGCCGAGATTGGCGAGGAGCTGCCAAGTGGAGCCCCATGTCTGGGAGTAGTCCCGGTAGCTGAGGGCCACGGCGGCGTTCGCGGCGGCCGGGACGGTCGTCACCGAGATCGCCACCCCGATCAGGGCACCGGACTTGGCGGACGTGAGGGACAGGGTGCCCGCGATGCCCGCCAGGAAGGCGACCACGAACGACATCGAGTCCGGCTTCCAGATGAAGGCGGTGTTGGGTCGGGCCGCCTCCACCATGGACCTCTGGAACAGTCCGAAGGCGTCCAGCAGCCAACTGAAGCCCGCCGTCAGCACCATGGCGGCGGCGAACCCGGCGAGCAGCGCCCACAGCGACCGCCACACCAGGTGCGGAGCCTTCCGCACCAGCGCCGTCGAGATCCCCGCGAGCGGCCCGAACTCCGGTCCCACGGCCATCGCGCCCACGATCAGGATCGCGTTGTCCAGCATCACACCGCAGGCCGCGAGCATCGTGGCGACGGCCAGGAACGCGACGTAGGTGACGCTGAGCGTCGACTCCTCGTGCGTCGCGTCCGCCAGTTGCTCCCACAGCACCGCGTCCGCGCCCTCGCCCGGCGCCTCGTCCTCGGCCTTGTCGGCGCGCTTCGACAGCGACAGGTCGATGTTCTCGACGGCGATCGAGCCGGTGCGGTCCAGCTCCAACGCCCGTAGCCCGCCGATGAGTTCGTCACCGGCCTCGCGGGCGACGTCGCACATGACGACATCGCCGGCCGGGTTGCGGGCGGCGCCGGGCAGCACGACCAGATGCGTGGTGCCGACCGTCTTCTCGATCAGCCGAACCACGGCGTCGGTCGTATCGGGGGGCGTGATCAGACGGAGGTGCAGCATGGTGCCCTTTTTAACAGGCCGGTCTAGAGCTTGCGCAGCCGCAGTCGCTGGACCTTGTGGTCCGGGCCCTTGCGGAGGACCAGGGTGGCGCGGCCGCGGGTGGGGGCGATGTTCTCCACCAGGTTGGGCTTGTTGATCGTTCGCCACTGGGTGCGGGCGTAGTCGAGGGCCTCCTCCTCGGACACCTGGGTGTACCTGCGGAAGTACGAGTCCGGGTTCTGGAAGGCGGTCTCGCGCAGCCGCTTGAAGCGGTTGAGGTACCAGCCCTCGACGTCCTCGGCGTTCGCGTCGACGTACACGCTGAAGTCGAAGTAGTCGGCGAGACCGACCCGGGAGCGGCCGTCCTGGCCGGGCAGGGCGGGCTGAAGGACGTTGAGCCCCTCGACGATCAGGATGTCGGGCCGGCGGACGACGAGCTTCTCGCCGGGGACGATGTCGTAGATCAGGTGGGAGTAGACGGGGGCGGTGACCTCGTCCTTGCCCGCCTTGATGTCGGCGACGAACCGGGTCAGTGCCCGGCGGTCGTAGGACTCCGGGAATCCCTTGCGTGACATCAGCCCGCGGGCCTGGAGCTCCTTGGTCGGCAGCAGGAAGCCGTCGGTCGTCACCCGCTCGACGCGCGGGTGCTCGGGCCAGCGGGAGAGGAGCGCCTGGAGCAGGCGGGCCACGGTCGACTTGCCGCCCGCCACGGATCCGGCGATCCCTATGACGAACGGGGTGCCGGACTGGGAGCCCTGTTCGCCCAGGAAGGTGTTCAGGGCGCCCCTGAGGCCGTCCGTGGCGCCGACGTAGAGGTTGAGGAGTCTGGAGAGCGGGAGGTAGATGTCCCGCACCTCGTCGAGGTCGATGACATCACCGAGCCCGCGCAGTCTCTCGACCTCCTCGGCGGTGAGCGGCAGCGGCGTCTTGTCGCGCAGCGCGCTCCACTCTGCTCGGGTGAGGTCGACGTAGGGAGTCGCCTCCGGCTTGTGCCGGTGGGCGCTCCGGGGCATCGGGGAGACCGGAGAGATCACAGTCCATTGTTAACGGAGTTTGAACGGGGTGGGGGGTGGGGTGGGTCACGTGGGCCGTCCGCCCGCGCTTCGCGCGTTCTCGATCATGGCCGGAATTTCCGAAATCGGGCACGAAGTGCCGTGTTCGGGCGGGCCTCGGCGCCTAGGCTGCGGCGCATGTGCGGAATCGTGGGATACGTGGGGTCGCAGTCGGCGCTCGATGTGGTGATGGCCGGGCTGAAGCGGCTGGAGTACCGGGGATACGACTCGGCGGGTGTCGCCGTGCTCGCGGACGGCGGGCTGGCGGGGGCCAAGAAGGCCGGGAAACTCGTCAATCTGGAGAAGGAACTGGTCGACCGGCCGCTGCCGGCCGGGTCGACGGGCATCGGGCACACGCGCTGGGCCACGCACGGCGGGCCCACGGATGCCAACGCGCATCCGCATCTCGACAACGCGGGGCGGGTCGCCGTCGTCCACAACGGCATCATCGAGAACTTCGCCTGTCTGCGGGCCGAGTTGGCCGAGCGCGGGCACCACCTCGCCTCCGACACGGACACCGAGGTGGTCGCGCATCTGCTGGCCGAGGAGTTCTCGGCGTCCGCGGACCTCGCGGAGTCGATGCGGCAGGTGTGCCGACGGCTGGAGGGCGCGTTCACGCTGGTCGCGGTGCACGCGGACGAGCCGGACGTGGTCGTCGGCGCGCGCCGGAACTCGCCGCTCGTCGTCGGTGTCGGCGAGGGTGAGGCCTTCCTCGCCTCCGACGTCGCCGCGTTCATCGCCCACACGCGGTCCGCGATCGAACTGGGCCAGGACCAGGTGGTCGAGCTGCGCCGGGACGGGGTGACGGTCACCGGTTTCGACGGCGCTCCGGCCGAGGTCCGCTCGTACCACGTCGACTGGGACGCCTCCGCCGCCGAGAAGGGCGGCTACGACTACTTCATGCTCAAGGAGATCGCCGAGCAGCCGAAGGCGGTCGCCGACACCCTCCTCGGCCGGATCGACACGGAGGGCCTGCTCACGCTGGACGAGGTCCGCATCCCGGTCCATGAGCTGCGGGAGATCGACAAGGTCGTCATCGTCGCCTGCGGTACGGCCTTCCACGCGGGCCTCATCGCCAAGTACGCCATCGAGCACTGGACCCGGATCCCGTGCGAGGTGGAACTCGCGAGCGAGTTCCGGTACCGGGATCCGATCCTGGGCGCGCGGTCGCTGGTCATCGCCATCTCCCAGTCGGGCGAGACCATGGACACGCTGATGGCGCTACGGCACGCCCGCGAGCAGGGGTCGAAGGTGCTGGCGATCTGCAACACCAACGGGTCGACGATTCCCCGGGAGTCGGACGCGGTGCTGTACACGCACGCCGGGCCGGAGGTGGCCGTGGCGTCGACGAAGGCGTTTCTGACGCAGCTCGTGGCGTGTTATCTGGTGGCTCTCTATCTCGGTCAGGTGCGGGGCACCAAGTGGGGCGACGAGATCCAGGCGGTCATCCGGGACCTGTCGCAGATCTCCGGTGAGGTCGAGCGGGTGCTCGAAACCATGGAGCCGGTAAGGGAGTTGGCGCGGTCGGTGGCCTCCAAGAACACCGTGCTGTTCCTGGGGCGGCACGTCGGGTATCCGGTCGCTCTCGAAGGTGCCCTGAAACTCAAGGAGTTGGCGTACATGCACGCCGAGGGCTTCGCGGCGGGCGAGTTGAAGCACGGGCCGATCGCGTTGATCGAGGAGGGCATGCCCGTGGTCGTCGTGGTTCCCTCCCCGCGCGGGCGGTCCGTGCTCCACGACAAGATCGTGTCCAACATCCAGGAGATCCGGGCGAGGGGCGCGCTGACCATCGTGATCGCGGAGGAGGGCGACGAGACGGTCCTCCCGTACGCCGACCACCTGATCCGGATCCCGGTCACCCCGACGCTGCTGCAACCCCTGGTCGCGACCGTGCCGTTGCAGGTGTTCGCCTGCGAGCTGGCCACGGCACGGGGCAACGAGGTGGACCAGCCCCGGAACCTGGCGAAGTCGGTGACGGTGGAGTAGCCCGTCGCGCTGTCGCCGTCGCGTCGCGGATAAGGTCTCCCGCCATGAAGAGACCCGAGTTGAAGGCTCCCTGGGCACACGCGCGTTGGGCGCAGGGAGCGATAGCGGTGGCGGCCCTCGCGGACGTGTACCGGGCGGTGGAGCTCAGGGCCGATGCCACGCACCGCACCGACGCGTCGCCCACCGCGTCGGGTACCGCGTCGATGGTCTTCGTCTACGCGACGACGGCGGCAGCCGTGCTCTTCCTCCTGTGGCTCGGCCGGTGCCGGCGCAACGCGGAGGTCCTCGCTCCCGGAACCGTGCGTGCGTCGGGTGTGTGGACCGTCCTGGCGTGGTTCATACCCGTCGTCAACTGGTGGGTGCCCCGGCGGTTCGTGCTGGATGTCGAGCGCGCGAGCGCCGATGCGTCGCGGAGGCCGCGCAAAGAGGCTCTGGTGAACGCCTGGTGGGCGGTCTGGGTCGCGCACTCTGCGGTGAGCGTGGTGGCGTTCTCGGTGGGCAAGGGAGTGGCGGTGCCGGCCCTGGTGGTGGCGGAGGGGCTCTCCCTCGGCGCGGCCGTCCTGGTGATCGGCGTCGTCCAACACCTCACCGGGCTGCAGGACCGACAGCCGTAGGGTGCTCCGCATGAGCATCATCGGGGTTGGTATCGATGTGGCCGAGATCGACCGGTTCGCGGCGTCCCTCGCGCGCACGCCCGGGATGGCCCAACGGCTGTTCCTGGAGAGTGAGTTGCTGCTGCCGAGCGGGGAGCGGCGGGGGGCCGCCTCGCTGGCCGCGCGGTTCGCCGCCAAGGAGGCGGTGGCCAAGGCGTTGGGGGCGCCGGCCGGGCTGCTGTGGACGGATGCCGAGGTGTTTGTCGAGGACAGTGGGCAGCCCCGGTTGAAGGTGACGGGGACGGTCGCGGCACGGGCGGCCGTACTGGGGGTCCGGTCCTGGCATGTCTCCTTGAGCCATGACGCGGGGGTGGCCTCGGCGGTGGTCATCGCTGAGGGGTGATCGCGAGTTTCTGTTTGCTGGTGAGAATTTCCTTAGGAGGCTGTGCGGCAGCTGCGAAAGAGCCTGGACAGGCCAATGAATAGGGTGCAGTCGATGGCTGGGGCGACTGGCAGGCGTTCATGCTGGTTAGCGTTTGGGAAACGTTCGTCGTCTGCGGCAGGGAGTACGACCAGTGAAGCGCAGGAGCATCCTGATGGGCATCGCCGCGGCCGGTGCGGTGCCGGTCGTCGCCTCGTGTTCCTCCGGGTCGGACACGGCGCGGGCGAACGCGGCGGGGCTGAGTGAGAGCAGCGGCCACATCAAGGAGGGCACCGCGATCACCGAGGTGTTCGGCAACGGGCAGCGGCTCACGGCCGTAGCGCTGAAGTACGACACGACCATCGACCGGTCGAAGGTGTCGATGTCGTCCTTCAAGGTCGCCGGTCGGACCGTCACCGACGTCTACACCAACACCTCGGCGGCCAAGGCCGGGCACGGGACGGACGGTGAGTACGTCATCATCGAGCTCTCGCCCGCCGACAAGGCCGCGGCGGTGTACGAGGATTCGTTCACCAATCCGTCCACCTCCTCGTCCCAGCAACAGCCCTCCGGCCAGCCGTCCGGGCCCCCCTCCGGGTCCGCCTCCGGGAAGAAGGGCGGCGGCATGTCCTCGGGGGCCACCCTGAAGAAGGCCGTGGCCACGGTGACCCAGACCGGGACCGTGACCACGACCGGCGGTGACGCGTACGCGGCGAGCAGTGGCAGCGTGAAGACCAGCAAGGTCGTCAATCTGGTCGTCGAAGACTTCCACCAGGGGCTCAAGTACAAGGACGCCGACACCGGCGCCTCCATCCAGTACAACCTCTTCGTGCCGAAGGACTACGACGAGAACACGTCGTATCCGATGGTCCTGTTCATGCACGACGCCGGCACCGTCAGCTCCAACCCGCTCATCACGCTCACCCAAGGGCTCGGGGCCGTGATCTGGGCGAGCCCGAGCGAGCAGGCCAAGCGTGCATGCTTCGTGCTCGCGCCGCAGTTCACCGGGGAGAGCGACGAGGGCAGCGACGGCAACGCGACCGCGCTGAAGACCATCAAGGGCCTGGTCGACTCGGTCACCGGCAAGTACAAGGGCATCGACACCGACCGGCTGTACACCACCGGTCAGTCCGGCGGCGCGATGACCTCGATCGCGCTCGACTTCACCTACCCGGACCTGTTCGCCGCGTCGTTCCTCGTCGCCGGGCAGTGGGGCGACCTGGACAAGGTCAAGCCGCTGGCCAAGCAGAACATCTGGGCCGTGGTCTCCCAGGGCGACGAGACCGCGTACCCGGGCATGACCGGGATCATGGACACGCTGGCGAAGCAGGGCGCGAAGATCAGCCGGGCCGTGTGGGACGGCCAGCTCACCCCCGCGGAGTTCGCCCCGCTCGCCGCCGAGGTCCGGGCCAAGAACACGCCGATCAACTTCACCCCACTGAAGAAGGGCACCGTGGTGTGGCCCGGGCTCGCGGAGTCCAGCGTCGACAACCACATCTGCACCTGGCGGGCGGCCTACACCGTCGAGGGCATCCGGGAATGGCTCTTCCAGCAGAAGAAGTAGTTTCGCGAGAGACTCGAACGCATGCGTATCGCGTACAGCGTCGAGACGGTCAGGGCAGCCGAGCAGAAGCTGATGGCTCGGCTGCCGGAGGGCACCCTCATGCAGCGCGCGGCGGCCGGACTGGCCGTCGCCTGCGCCCAGTTGCTGGGCCGGGTCTACGGCAGCCGGGTCGTGCTGCTGGTGGGGAGCGGGGACAACGGCGGGGACGCGTTGTACGCGGGGGCGCGGCTGGCCCGACGCGGGGCCGCCGTCACCGCTGTGCTGCTCGCTCCCGAGCGGACCCATGAGGGAGGGCTCGCGGCGCTGGTGCGCGCGGGCGGTCGTACCGTCGCGCCGGACGCGGCCGAGGAGCCGGTGCTCCGCGCCGACCTCGTCCTCGACGGGATCGTCGGGATCGGTGGCAAGGGCGGACTGCGGCCGGACGCCGCGCGGTTGGCCGCCCTTGCCGGGGACTCCCGGGGTGTCGTCGTCGCCGTCGATCTGCCGAGTGGGGTCGAGGCGGACAGCGGGGAGGTGCGGGGGGCGGCTGTCCGGGCCGACGTCACCGTCACCTTCGGGGTGCACAAGCCGGGGCTGCTGATCGATCCCGCGCGGGAGTACGCCGGGGCCGTACGGCTCGTCGACATCGGGCTCGGCGAAGGCGGCGAAGGGGGCGAGCTTCCGGACGAGCCCGCGCTGGAGGCGCTTCAACACGTGGATGTGGCGCGGCTGTTGCCCGTGCCGGGGGCCGAGAGCGACAAGTACCGGCGTGGGGTCGTGGGGATCGCCGCCGGGTCCGGGCGGTATCCGGGGGCGGCCGTGCTCGCTGTCGCCGGGGCGTTGCGGGGCGGCGCGGGGGCCGTGCGGTACGTCGGGCCGGCCGCGGACGCGGTGATCGCCCGGTTCCCGGAGGCGCTGGTGTCGGACGGGGGGCCGCGGAAGGCGGGGCGGGTGCAGGCGTGGGTCGTCGGGCCGGGGGCGGGGGACGACGCCGGCACCGTGGCGGAGGTGGTGACGGCCGAGGTGCCGGTGCTCATCGACGCGGACGGGTTGCGGCTGGCCGATCCCGACGCCGTGCGGGCTCGTAGGGCGCCGACGCTGATGACTCCGCACGCGGGCGAGGCCGCCGCGCTGCTCGGGGTGGCCCGGGAGGAGGTCGAGGGGGCTCGGCTGGATTCCGTACGGGAGTTGGCGGGGCGGTACGGGGCGACCGTGCTGCTCAAGGGGTCGACGACGTTGGTGGCCGACTCGGGGGGCGGGGCGGTGCGGGTGAATCCGACGGGGACCGGATGGCTCGCCACGGCCGGGAGCGGTGACGTGTTGTCGGGGCTCGCGGGGTCGTTGCTGGCGTCGGGGTTGTCGGCGTTCGACGCGGGGAGTGTGGGCGCGTATCTGCATGGGCTGGCGGGGAGGCTGGCCGCGGACGGGGCGCCGGTGGGGGCGCATGATGTCGCGGAGGCGGTGCGGGTCGCCTGGCGCGATGTGCGGGACTGACTCGCCGGCCCTGAGCTGAACGCCTCCGGGCTCCCCGGCGGGCTCGGCAATAAGGGTGACCCCGCCCGCGCGGCGCCCGTCCCCCGCCGTACCCCCGGGATTCTCTGATCGCATGATCAGTACACGAATCGCGCACAGAAGCATCGCGGTGCTGCTCACCGCGGTGGTCGCCCTCCCCGTCGGGGGCGGGGTCGCCCAGGCCGATCCGGTGCCGGCGGCCGGGCCCGGTGAGACCGAGCTGGTGCCCGGGGTGCCGCCGGGGCCGTATCAGCCGTGGCAGATCGACACGCCCGATCAGGCGCTCCCGCCGAAGGTGTACACGCCGACCGCCGAGGAGGACCGGGTGGAGCCGCAGGAAGCGGCGGCGGGGACGTACGCGCTCGTCGAGTACGTGCCGATCGGGGACGCCGTCGCGAAGGTGACGTGCAGCAAGCAGACCGGGCCGTATCAGCGGAGCGTGGAACGGTGGTTGAAGCTGCGGGTGGACGGGAAGCAGTCGGCCGCCGACTGCAAGGCCATCCGGGCGTTCCAGCAGAAGGAGGGGATCAAACCCGCGATCGGCTTCGCGGGGCCGGTCACCTGGGCGCGCATGCAGTTGATCAGCGCGAAGAAGAATCCGAACGCGGCCGGGAAGTGCCCGGTGCGCTCGTACCGGGTCGCCTGTGTCGATCTCAACCGGCAGCTCACCTGGGTGCAGAAGGGCAGGAAGGTCGTCTTCGGGCCGGTGCCGATGCGCAGCGGGCGCAAGGGGCATGTGACCCGGGGCGGCTGGCACAAGATCTACTGGAAGCACAAGAACCACTGGTCGACGCTCTACAACAGCCCTATGCCGTATGCCCAGTTCTTCGACGGCGGCATCGCCTTCCACGCCGTCTACGGCAGCATCTACACCACCCTCGGCTCCTGGGGCTGCGTCAATCTGCGGCTGTCCGACGCCCGCAAGCTGTGGAGCGTCCTCAAGACGGGTGACCGCGTCTACGTGTGGGGGCACCGGTCAGGAAACTAGGCGGGCCTCCGGGCTTGTCAGTCCCCTCTGAGAGACTGGGGGCGTCATGAATGAGACAGCAGCACTTCAGCCGACCGCGCCGCTGCGCGCCCGTGCCGAGATCGACCTCGGTGCCCTGCGGGCCAATGTGCGTGCCCTGCGCGCCCTCGCGCCGGGCGCGGCCCTCATGGCCGTCGTGAAGTCCGACGCGTACGGCCACGGGGCGGTGCCCTGCGCCCGCGCGGCCGTCGAGGCGGGGGCGACCTGGCTCGGTACGGCCACGCCCGAGGAGGCTCTCGACCTGCGGGCCCGCGCCGGGCTGCCGGACGGGGTGCGGATCATGTGCTGGCTGTGGACGCCGGGCGGACCCTGGCGGGAGGCCATCGAAGCCGGTCTCGATGTGTCGCTGAGCGGTATGTGGGCCCTGGAGGAGGTCGTCGCCGCCGCCCGCGCGGTGGGCCGGCCCGCGCGCGTGCAGCTCAAGGCCGACACCGGGCTCGGGCGCAACGGATGTCAGCCCGGCGCCGACTGGGCCGAACTCGTCGGCGCCGCCCTGCGCGCGGAGGCCGAGGGGCTGGTCCGCGTCACCGGGCTCTGGTCGCACTTCGCCTGCGCCGACGAGCCCGGGCATCCCTCCATCGATGCCCAGCTCGCCCTCTTCCGCGAGATGGTCGCGGAGGCGGAGGGGCGGGGCGCGCGGCCCGAGGTGCGGCACATCGCCAACTCGCCCGCCACCCTCACCCGGCCCGACTCCCACTTCGACCTCGTCCGCACCGGCATCGCCGTCTACGGCGTCTCGCCCAGCCCAGAGCTGGGTTCCCCGGCCGACTTCGGGCTGCGGCCGGTGATGACCCTGAAGGCGTCCGTCGCCCTGGTCAAGCAGGTGCCGGGCGGGCACGGCGTGAGTTACGGCCATCACTACGTCACCCCGGGCACCACGACCCTCGGCCTGATCCCCGTCGGCTACGCGGACGGCGTCCCGCGGCACGCCTCCGGCACCGGCCCGGTGCTGGTCGGCGACAAATGGCGGACGGTCGCGGGGCGGATCGCCATGGACCAGTTCGTCGTGGATCTGGGCGGCGACGAGCCCGAGGCGGGCGCGGAGGCGATCCTCTTCGGGCCCGGCGACCGCGGCGAGCCCACCGCCGAGGACTGGGCCCAGGCCGCCGGCACCATCGCGTACGAGATCGTGACCCGCATCGGAACACGCGTTCCCCGCGTCTATGTCCATGAGGTTGCCCACGTCACTGAGGTCGCCCTCGTCGACGAGGCCGTCACCGGGTATGAGACCGACGACGTAGCGCAGGGCCGAGACGCGAAGAGGAGCGGCACGTGAGCGAGAGCAGTGCGGAGGCGGTCGTCGCGGTCGCCTCCGCCGCCACGGGGGCGGCCGGGAACTGGCGCAAGGTGACCGGCATCGCCGGCGCCGCGATAGGTGTGATCGCCGCCGGGGCCGCGGCCGGTGTCGCCATAGAGCGGATGACCGTCGGACGCGGTATGCGGGAGCGGGCCCGGCTGGCGCTCGACTCGACCGGACCGTACGGCTCGCTGCGCGGCACCCCCCGCACGGCCCAGGCCGACGACGGCACCGAGCTGTACTACGAGGTCGACGACATCGAGGCGGACGTCACCGTCACCCCGAAGCGCCGCCGGCTCTTCGGACGCAAGGCCCCGGCCCAGGTCACCGTCGTCTTCAGCCACGGCTACTGCCTCAACCAGGACTCCTGGCACTTCCAGCGGGCGGCCCTGCGCGGGGTCGTGCGGACCGTGCACTGGGACCAGCGCAGCCACGGCCGTTCCGCGCGCGGGGTCGCGCAGGCCGAGGACGACATGCCGCTCACCATCGACCAGTTGGGCCGCGACCTGAAGGCCGTGATCGACGCGGCCGTGCCCGAGGGGCCGATCGTGCTCGTCGGGCACTCCATGGGCGGCATGACGATGATGGCGCTCGCCGACCAGTACCCGGAGCTGATCCGCGACCGGGTCGTCGCCACCGCCTTCGTCGGTACGTCCTCCGGGCGGCTCGGCGAGGTCAACTTCGGGCTGCCCGTCGCAGGGGTCAACGCGGTACGGCGGGTGCTGCCCGGAGTGCTGAAGGCGCTCGGACAGCAGGCCGCGCTGGTGGAGCGGGGGCGGCGGGCCACCGCCGATCTGTTCGCCGGAATCATCAAGCGGTACTCGTTCGCCTCGCGGGACGTCGACCCGGCGATCGCGCGGTTCGCCGAGCGGATGATCGAGGGCACCCCGATCGACGTGGTCGCCGAGTTCTACCCGGCCTTCACCGACCACGACAAGACCGCGGCCCTCACCCACTTCAAGGACATGCCGGTGCTCGTACTGGCCGGGATCGGGGATCTCGTCACCCCCAGCGAACACAGCGAGGCCATCGCCGACCTGCTGCCGGACGCCGAGCTGGTGCTGGTGCCGGACGCCGGGCACCTGGTCATGCTGGAGCACCCGGAGGTGGTCACCGACCGCCTCGCCGACCTGCTCACCCGCGCGGGTGCCGTGCCCGCAGGGGCTACCGTAAGTGGCTATGGAAGCACCAGCAGCACCGCACGACGCGGCTGAGCCCCTGTCCGTATCGATCACCGTCAACTCCCCCGAGCAGATGCGGGAGTTGGGACGCCGCCTGGCCAAACTGCTGCGCGCGGGCGACCTCGTGATGCTCACGGGTGAGCTGGGCGCCGGCAAGACGACCCTGACCCGGGGCCTCGGGGAGGGACTCGGTGTGCGCGGCGCGGTCACCTCGCCGACGTTCGTCATCGCGCGCGTGCACCCTTCGCTCGGCGAGGGGCCGCCGCTCGTCCACGTCGACGCGTACCGGCTGGCCGGCGGTCTCGACGACATGGAGGACCTCGACCTCGACGTGTCCCTGCCGGAGTCGGTGATCGTCGTGGAGTGGGGCGAGGGCAAGGTCGAGGAGCTGACCGACGACCGGCTGTCCGTCGTGATCCACCGGGCCGTGGGCGACACCACCGACGAGGTACGGCATGTCACCGTCACCGGGCTCGGTGAGCGCTGGGCCGAGGTCGAACTGGGCGTGCTCGGCGCCTGACCGGATGGTGCGGGGCGTGTGGGTTCCGACAAGGTGTCGGCAAGATGTTGCGTTCCGGGTCTCGCGCGTGGTCACATGGTATCCAGTACGTAGTTAGGTCTACCTAACTACGTCTGCCCCAGGCCCCAGGAGGCGTCCATGCCGGCTTCAGAGCACCAGGACCGTCCACAGCCGTACGTTCCTGCCGGGGTCTCGATGCGGGAGTTGCTGGCGGCGGGTGCCGCGGCGAAGGCGGTCTCGACGCCCCCGCGCGCACCGGAGCCTGTGGAACAGCCGGCCGAGCGGCGCGAAGCCGCCTAGGGCGTTCCGTAGGTCGTCAGCGGATCACCACGACCGGCTGCCCGATCGTCGCGAACTCCCACATCGCCGCGCCGTCCGCCGGCGACTCGCGGATGCCGCCCGACTTCGTGGTCGGATCGGGCTGCTGCGTGGTGCCGCTCACCGGCACGCTGAAGCCGATCGCGACCCCGTCCGTGTTGGCGAAGCGGACGACGTGCTGGATGGGGGTGCCGTCGGTGCCGATGATCGCGTTCGAGCGCGAGGTGACCGCGTAGGAACCCGTGGTCGGATCCACCGTGCCGGGGGTGACCTTGAACGTGCGGTTGACTCTGTTGTCCTCGGCGACCAGCCACACCCGGTCGTCGTCCACCGAGTAGACGACCCGCTCGCCCCGGCCGGAGTCGGCGGGCAGCGCGGCGGGGTTCTGCTTGTCGCGCGGTGCCTTCGAGGTGGCCACGGGCGCGGCGCTCGTGTGGGCCGTGTTGCCCACCCCGCCCGGGGCGTTCGCCGATGCCTGATAGGTGAGGAAGCCGACCGTGGCGATCGCCGCCACGGTGAGCCCGGCCACGATTCCCGCGCTGCCGCCGGCCATCGGCGCCCACCTCCGTGTCTCGTACGTGTCACATAACCGGTAACTGTCGTAACCGTAGGTGACGGTAGCAGTCGGGGGCGGGCCGACCGGGGCGGCCGTGCCCACGGCGTCGGAGCCGTAGGCTGTTTGCGTGCTCTTGCTCGCTCTGGATACCGCCACCCCCGCCGTCACCGTCGCCCTGCACGACGGCGAGGCCGTCATCGCCTCGTCGAGTCAGGTGGACGCGCGCCGCCACGGTGAGCTGCTGCTCCCGGCCGTCGACCGTGTGCTCGCCGAAGCGGGGCTCGCGCTCGACGCCGTCACCGGTGTCGTCGTCGGCACCGGCCCCGGCCCCTACACCGGACTGCGCGTCGGCCTGATGACCGCGGACACCTTCGGCCTCGCGCTCGGTGTGCCCGTGCACGGTGTGTGCACGCTCGACGGCCTCGCCTACGCCACCGACCTCGACGGCCCCTTCGTCGTGGCCACGGACGCGCGGCGCAAGGAGGTCTACTGGGCGCGCTACGCCAACTCCCGCACCCGGGTCACCGACCCGGCTGTGGACCGGCCGGCGGACCTCACCGACCAGGTCGCGGGGCTGCCCGCCGTCGGCGCCGGCGCGCTGCTCTACCCGGACACCTTCCCGAGTGTGCACGAGCCGGAGCACGTGTCCGCCGCCGCGCTCGCCTCGCTGGCGGCCGAGCGGCTGGCGGCGGGCGTCGAACTCCCGGCGCCCCGGCCGCTGTACCTGCGCCGCCCCGACGCCCAGGTGCCCAAGAACTACAAGGTGGTCACCCCGAAGTGACCGAATCAGCGAGCCCTCGACTGCGCGAGATGCGCTGGTGGGACATCGATCCCGTGCTGGAGCTGGAGAAGGACCTCTTCCCCGAGGACGCCTGGTCCCGGGGCATGTTCTGGTCCGAACTGGCGCACGCGCGGGGCGCCGACGCGACCCGCCGGTACCTGGTCGCCGAGTCCACCGACGAGAAGACCGCCGACGGCGCCCCCCGGGTCGTCGGATACGCGGGCCTCGCCATCGCCGGCACCGCGTCCGACGGTGGCTCCGCCACGGGGGCCGACATCCAGACCATCGCGGTCGCCCGCGACCACTGGGGCACCGGCCTCGGTGCCACCCTGCTGACCGAACTCCTCAGCGCGGCAAGCGAGTTCGAGTGCGCCGAAATCATGCTCGAATGCCGCGTCGACAACGTCCGCGCGCAGAAGCTGTACGAGCGCTTCGGCTTCGAGCCCATCGGCTTCCGGCGCGGCTACTACCAGCCGGGCAACGTCGACGCCCTGGTGATGCGCCTGTCCACAGATCCCGACAGCAGCTCCGCTGCGGGCTCAACTTCCGTACAAGGAACCGAGATCCATGGCTGACTCACGCGACGAGCCTCTCGTACTGGGCATCGAGACCTCCTGCGACGAGACCGGCGTCGGCATCGTCCGCGGCCACACCCTGCTGGCGGACGCCGTCGCCTCCAGCGTCGACGAGCACGCCCGCTTCGGCGGGGTCGTCCCCGAGGTGGCGTCCCGCGCCCACCTGGAGGCGATGGTCCCGACGATCCAGCGCGCGCTGAAGGACGCGGGGGTGAGCGCGAGCGACCTCGACGGCATCGCGGTCACCGCGGGCCCGGGGCTCGCGGGCGCGCTGCTCGTCGGCGTCTCCGCGGCCAAGGCCTACGCGTACGCGCTCGGCAAGCCGCTCTATGGCGTCAACCACCTCGCCTCCCACATCTGCGTGGACCAGTTGGAGCACGGCGCGCTGCCGGAGCCGACGATGGCGCTGCTGGTGTCCGGCGGCCACTCCTCGCTCCTCCTCTCCTCGGACATCACCTCGGACGTACGGCCGCTGGGCGCGACGATCGACGACGCGGCGGGCGAGGCCTTCGACAAGATCGCCCGGGTGCTGAACCTCGGCTTCCCGGGCGGACCGGTCATCGACCGCTACGCCAAGGAGGGCGACCCGAACGCCATCGCCTTCCCGCGGGGGCTCACCGGCCCGCGCGACCCGGCGTACGACTTCTCCTTCTCCGGGCTGAAGACGTCCGTGGCCCGCTGGATCGAGGCGAAGCGGGCGGCGGGGGAGGACGTGCCGGTGCGCGATGTGTCGGCGTCCTTCCAGGAGGCGGTCGTCGACGTCCTGACCCGCAAGGCGGTCCGCGCCTGCAAGGACGAGGGCGTCGACCACCTGATGATCGGCGGCGGTGTCGCCGCCAACTCCCGCCTGCGGGCGCTGGCCCAGGAGCGCTGCGAGGCCGCCGGCATCCGCCTGCGCGTCCCGCGCCCCAAGCTGTGCACGGACAACGGCGCGATGGTCGCCGCGCTCGGCGCGGAGATGGTGGCGCGGAACCGGGCGCCCTCGGACTGGGACCTGTCCGCGGACTCCTCCCTGCCGGTGACGGACCCGCATGTACCGGGCCACTCCCACGACCACGTGCACGAGGTCGGCAAGGAGAACCTGTACTCGTGACGGTCGCGCTGATGTGGGAGGCACGGGCGGTACCGGGGCGGGGGGAGGAGTTGCTCGCGTGGGTACGGGAGCAGCGACTGCCGTCGGAGCCCTTGCGCCGGGAGGTCCTGCGGGCGCCTCAGGACCGGGTGCTTGTGATCACGTGGTGGGAGGCGGAGTACGCGGCCGAGCTGCCTGAACTTCCTGAGCCTGAGGGGGAGTTGGTCATGCGGGCGGTGCATCGGTGGCGGTTCGAGTCGGTGGGGGAGGGCTGACGGGGGAGTACGTCAGTTTCCAGGGCTTGCGGTGGTAGCACCCCCGCCAGACCAGTCGGCCGTGCCTGCGCTCCCACCAGACGCCCGCCACGGCCCTGGCCAGTGAGTCTGTCGGCAGAAGCAGCAGGTACGGCGATCCGTCCTGCCAGAGGATCGTCGTCACGCACGGCGTCACGAAGAGCAGGGCAGAGGCCGGATTCCACGGGCTGCCGCGTCGGACCTGAGCGTCACTTGGCAAGGGCTCCGCGGTATTGAGGTACCGCGCCTCACTGACCCCTTTGAGCCCCGAGGCGTGCAGAAGCGTGAGGCCTATGACGAAGCCGGTCGCGACGGCGACCCATTTCGCCAAGGCGCCGACCCCTGTCGGCATACTCCCGCGCACCATCACGACGACCGCTACCCCGACCGCATAGCCGGCCAGCCACGCCATGCCAGCTCCCAGCTCGTGATGCACATACCTGACCATCGGACCCCCGTCCCCCGGCCGGAGGTCACCCCACCCCCGACACCTCCGCCCCGCACAACAACCGCCGCTCAGCTCCAAGTACCCGTACAGATCCCGTCAGTTGGAGGCGAACCGTGTGTCGTACGTCCGTGCTGGATGCCGCCAACCGTAGTTCCAGCGCCCCCGGCTCCACCACCCGACGCCCCGACCGATCGGTGAACGCCGACAGGTCCGGGTGGAAGTGGAAGGTGACGTGGGATGCCTCGCCGGGGGCCAGTTCCAGTCGCTGGTAACCGATCAGGCGGACGTCCGGGCGGGTCACCGAGGCGACCGGGTCGTGGAGGTAGAGCTGGACCACCTCCGTGCCGGCGCGGGTGCCCGTGTTGCGGACGGTGAGGGTCAGGTCGTAGGAACCGTTCGTGTCGATCTCCGACGCCGGGGACTCCAAGAACTCCCACGCGAAGCTCGTGTACGAGCGGCCGTGGCCGAAGGCGTACAGCGGGGTCGGGTCGAGGCTGCTGACCTCGTCGGCCAGGCCCAGTGGGGGTTGCAAGTACGTCCAGGGCTGGCCGCCCGGCACGTGCGGGACGCTCACCGGGAGGCGGCCGGACGGGTTGACGCGGCCCGACAGTACTCCCGCCACCGCCGGGCCGCCCTCCTCGCCGGGGAAGAACGCCTGGACCACCGCGCCGAGTCGGCCCTGCCAGCGGCCGAGCGCGTAGGGGCGGCCGGTGAGCAGGACCAGGATCACCGGGACTCCCGTCGACACCAGTGCGTCCAGCAACACGGCCTGGACACCGGGCAGTTGGAGGTCCGCCACATCGCAGCCCTCGCCCGACGTGCCGCGTCCGAACAGGCCCGCGCGGTCGCCGAGCACCGCCACGCACACATCCGCCTCCGCCGTCCGCGCCACCGCCTCCTCGAAACCGGAGGGGTCCGGGTCGGACACGTCGCAGCCCTCCGCGAACGTCACCTTGGCGTCCGGGAGTTCGGCCCGCAGCGACTCCAGCAGGGTGGGGATGTCGATGCCCATCGGCACCTCGGGGTGGTGCGTGCCCACGTGGGACGGGAAGGAGTAGCAGCCGAGCATCGCCAGCGCGTCCGCCGCCCTGGGGCCCACCACCGCGATCCGGGCGTCCGGCGCCAGCGGCAGCAGCCCGTCCGGGTTGTCCAGCAACACCACCGACTCCTCGGCCAGTTGGCGGGCCAGGGCGCGGTTCGCCGGTGAGTCTAGGTCGATCCGCTCGGTCGGTTCCGGGGACCAGTCCTCGTCCAGCAGGCCCAACTCGCACTTCTGCAGCAGCACTCGCCGCGCCGCCCGGTCGACCAGCGACTCCGGTACCTCACCCGCCCGCACCGCCTCCACCAGCGGTTTGCCGTAGCACTTGAGGGTCGGGAGTTCTACGTCGATGCCCGCCTCCAGCGCCGCGTGCGCGGCCTGTGCCGGACTGCCCGCGACCCGGTGGAGCGTCTCCAGGAAGCCGATGCCGAAGTAGTCGGCGACCACCGTCCCGGTGAACCCCCAGTCCTCGCGCAGGAGTTGGGTCAGCAGCGCGGGGTCCGCGGAGGCCGGGACGCCGTCCGTCTCGTTGTACGCGGCCATCACCGAGCGCGCGCCGCCCTCCCGCAGCGCCATCTCGAACGGCGGCAGCGTGACATCCGCGAACTCCCGCACCCCGGCCCGCACCGGCGCCAGGTTCCGCGCCCCCACCGAGGACGCGTACCCGGCGAAGTGCTTCAGTGTCGCGACCACCCCGGCCGACTCCAGACCCCGCACATAGGCGGCACCGATCGTGCCGACCAGGTAGGGGTCCTCGCCGATCGTCTCCTCGACCCGTCCCCAGCGCGGGTCGCGGACAACGTCCAGAACGGGGGCCAGACCCTGGTGGATGCCGGCCGCGCGCAGGTCGGCGCCGATGTGCCGGGCCATCTCCTCGACCAGCGCCGGGTCGAAGCTCGCGCCCCAGGCGAGTGGCACCGGGTACGCAGTCGCGCCCCAGGCCGTGAAGCCCGCCAGGCACTCCTCGTGGGCGACCGCCGGGATGCCGAAGCGGCCCGCCGCGGCGATCCGGCGCTGGGCGCGGGCCAACGCCTGCGCGCCCAGCGCCGGGTCCACCGGGGCCGTACCGAAGGAACGGGTGAGCTGGCCAAGGCCGTGCGTGATCAGCTCGTCCCAGTCGTAGTCCGAGGTCATCTCCCGCTGGAGCGGGGCGACTCCGTCGCCGTCCGTGGCGGCGCCCACCCACACGCCGTAGAGCTGGGCGGTCTTCTCCTCCAGGGTCATCCGCGCGAGCAGGTCGTCGACGCGGGCGGCGGTGGGCAGGGCGGGGTCGCGCCAGGGGGCGGTGGTCATGAAACTCCTGTCAGAGAAAGGGGGTTACTTTCCGCCTACGCCCATCAGACCGCCCACCAGGGCGCGCCGGGCCACCAGATAGACGGCGAAGATCGGGATGCCGGAGAGGACGACCGAGGCGAGCAGGGCCGGGATGTTCACGCCGAACTGGCTGACGTAGTTGAAGAGTCCGAGGGTGAGGACCCGGGGGCCGTCGGACTGGGTGAAGATCAGCGGGAAGAGGAAGCCGTTCCAGGCCTGGAGCGCCGTGTAGATGACGACGGTGCTGATACCGCCCTTGGTCATCGGGATGACCAGTTGGAACAGCATCCGGGTCGCCGAGGCGCCGTCGAGTGCCATCGCCTCGTACAGGTCCTCCGAGATGTCCCGCAGGGTGCCGGTCAGGATCAGCACCGAGACCGGCATGGCGAAGGCCGCCGTGGGGAGGATGACCGCCAACAGGCTGTCGTAGAGGTTGAGTTTGGCGATCATCAGGTAGAGGGGGACCACGACCGCCTGGGCCGGGATCGCGACCCCGAGCAGGAACAGGCGGAAGGCCGCGCCCGACCAGACCGTGCGGGTGCGGACGGCGACGTAGGAGAGCGGGACGCAGAGGATCAGGACGATGCCTACGACCGCCGCCGCCACGATCGCGGTGTTGGCGAGGAAGTGGCCGAAGCCGTTGTGCAGGACGGTGTTGTAGTTGGCGAAGGTCGGATCGCTGGGCGGTTTCAGGGCGTTGCTGCCCAGGGCCTTGTCCTGGCGGGTGAGCGAGGCCGAGATCATCGCGTAGATCGGGACGATGACGACCGCGAGCCAGAGGAGCGAGCCGAGGCCCGCCACCGGGTTCGCGCGCCTCGTCCAGTGGCGGCGCCTTCGGGTGCGCGGGGTCTCCACCGGCTCCTCCGCCGTCTTCGTCGGACGCGGCAATGTGTCGTGTGACACTCCGTCACATCCCTTCGCGGGTACTGCGCATGGCGCCGAAACCGGTGAGCCGGACCAGGACCAGGGAGAGCGCGGTGGCGGCCACGACCAGGAAGGTGGCGATCGCGCTCGCGTAGCCGAAGTCGTAGCTCTTGAAGCCGGCCTCGTACATCAGGTACGGCAGGATCGCCGTGTCCGTGCCGGGGCCGCCCTGGGTGAGGATCAGGACGGTCTCGAAGTAGGTGAGCGAGCCGACGATCATCAGCACGCTGGAGGTCGTGGCCGTGTTGCGGAGCTGGGGCAGCGTGATCGAGAAGAACTGGCGGTAGCGGCCGGCGCCGTCGATTGCCGCCGCCTGGTAGAGGACTTCGGGGATCTGGCGGGCCCCGCCCTGGTAGATCAGGGTGTGGAAGGGGATGAACTGCCAGCCGCCGACGAAGACGATCGCGAGGAACGCGCCGCTGGTCGAGCCCAGTGTGTCCTGGTGGATGACGCCGAAGTTCGGGTCGAGCAGGGCGTAGAAGAGCAGGGCGATCGCGGTCGAGGAGAGCAGGAACGGCACGAAGAAGATCGCGGAGAGGACCGCCCGGTTGCGCTGGCGGCCTGCCGCCCACACACCCAGCAGGAGCGATACGACGGTCTGGAACGCCCAGCTCGTCACCGTCAACAGGACGGTGACGGTGAGGGATTGGGTGAGGCGGTCGTCGTTCAGGAGCTTGCGCCAGTTGGCGAGGCCGACCGGCTTCGGGTCGCCGAGGCCGTTCCACTGGGTGAAGGAGAGGTAGAAGGCCAGGACCATCGGGGCGATGGCGAAGAAGGCGAAGAACAACACCCCGGGTATCGCCCACACGGCGTGCGGGCGACCGGCCTTCGCGGCGGCGCCCGGCCTGGCTTTCGGGAGGGAACTCGCGCTCACTTCAGCCCCTTGAGCGCGGACACGAACTGGCTCGGCGAACTCTTGCCCACGAACAGCTTGTTGATCTCGGTGAGCATCGGTGTCGACACGGCCGGGTCGACCGCCTGGTCCCAGCTCAGGGTGAACGCGGGGGCCTGCTGGACCATCTGGTACTGGAACTTGGCGAACTCGGGGTTGGGGGAGGAGTCGAGCAGCTTCTCGGCGTTGGCGGTCGTCGGGATGTCCCCGTTGGCGACCAGGTCCTTGGCATACGCCTCCGACGCGCAGTCGCGGAGGAAGGCGATCGCCGCGTCCTTGTTGCCCGTACGGGCGTTCACGGACCAGTAGTTGGTGGGGTTGCCGACCACGTTGCGGATGTCGCCCGCGCCGCCCTCGTACTTCGGGAAGGCGAACCAGCCGAGGTTCTTCTTGGCGAAGTCGGGGAACTTGCCGAGCTGCGTCGAGTACTCCCACGAGCCCATCAGATGCATCGCCGCCTTGCCCTTGGCGAAGACCGCGGGCGCCCCGCCGTTGACGTACGACACCGAGCTGAAGCCCTTGCCGAAGGCGCCGTCGTCGATGAGCTGCTTGACCGTCTCGGCGGCCTTGAGGACGGCCGGGTCGCCCCAGCCGGACGCGTCGCCGTTCTTGATCCTGTCGAAGACGTCGGGGCCGCCGATCCGGTCGACCAGGTACTCCAGCCACATCAGCTCGGGCCAGATGTCGGACCCGCCGAGCGCGAACGGGGTGATGTTCGCGGCCTTGAGCTTCTTGTTGATGTCGAGCAACTCGGCCCAGGTGGTGGGCGGTTGGAGCTTGTGCGCGGCGAAGACCGTCTTGTTGTAGAAGAGGATCACGGGCTGCATGCCGCGCATCGGTATGCCGTAGTTCTTGCCCTTGAGGGCGCCCGCCGCGAGGACGGAGGGCAGGAAGCCGCTCTTGAGGACCGGGTCGGACTTGATGGTGTCGGTGAGGTCGACCAGTTGGTTCGCCTCCTGGTACGCCTTGATCGATCCGCCGCCCCAGTTGAAGAACACGTCCGGCGCGTTCGGCGAGCCCATCGCGGTGCGCAGCTTGGCCGGGTAGTCGGTGCCGGGCACCTTCTCCAGCTTGATCTTGCCCTTGGCCTTCTTCGCCGCCGCCGACGCGTTGAACCGGGTGACGGCCTTGACCTGCACCTTCGCCGCGTCGTCGCCGTAGGTGAAGGCGGTGACCGTACTGCTGCCGCCGGTGCTGTCACTGGAGCCGCAGGCCGTGAGTCCGGTGGTGAGCAGGGTGGTGGCACCGGCGCCGAGCACCCAGCGCCTGCTGAACGTACGCCCGCCGTTGGACGTGTTGGGCTCCTTGGACAGCATGGACAGCACCTCTCGCGCGAATGTTTCGAGCCGTTCTACGAATGTTCCGGGAACGTAAGGCGCGCGAAAGGGTTCGTCAAGAGGTCGCGCAGGGATACGATCGCCGCCATGACAGCCCCGGAATCCGCCGAAACCCAGACGGCACGTCGACCGACGCAGACGGCGACACTCGCCGAGATCGCCCGCGAGGCCGGAGTGTCGGCTCCGACTGTTTCGAAGGTCCTCAACGGCCGCGCCGATGTCGCCCCCGCCACCCGCACCCGCGTCGAAGAACTCCTGCGCGCCTATGGCTACCGGCGCCGCCGCGCCGAGGCGACCCGCTCGCCGCTGATCGACCTGGTCTTCCACGAGCTGGAGAGCGCCTGGGCGCTCGAGGTCATCCGGGGCGTGGAGAACGTGGCGCGCGACGCCGGGCTGAGCGTGGTGCTGAGCGAGAGCGCGGGCCGGCTGATCCCCGGCCGCACCTGGGCCGACCAGGTCGCCGCCCGCCGCCCGCACGGCGTGATTCTGGTCCTCTCCGGGCTCGACGAGTCCCAGCGGGCGCTGCTGACCAGCCGTTCCATCCCGTTCGTGGTGATGGACCCGGCCGGCGACCCGGGCGCGGACGTGCCGTCGATCGGCGCGACCAACTGGCAGGGTGGCCTCGCCGCCACCCGGCACCTGGTCGAACTCGGCCACACCCGGATCGGCGCGATCACCGGACCGTCCCGGATGATGTGCAGCCGCGCCCGCGTCGACGGATACCGGGCCGCGCTGGAGACGGCCGAACTCCCGGTCGACGGCTCGCTCATCGTCACCGGCGACTTCCATCACGAGGCCGGCTACCGGCTCGGCCTCGACCTGCTGCGCCGCCCGGACCGGCCCACCGCCGTCTTCGCCGGCAACGACCTCCAGGCCCTCGGGCTGTACGAGGCCGCGCGCGAACTGGGGCTGCGCATCCCGGAGGACCTGAGCGTGGTCGGCTTCGACGATCTGCCGGTGGCCCGCTGGGTGGGCCCGCCGCTGACGACCGTACGACAGCCCCTCACCGAGATGGCCGAGGCGGCGGCGAAGCTGGTGCTGGACCTCGGACGCGAGGAGGACTCGTCGGCGGCGCGCCGGGTGGAGCTGGCGACGAGCCTGGTGGTGCGGAGCAGTACGGCGGCGCCGGCGGCGGCCCGGTGACTGCCGTGGCCGGAAGGTGACGTATGGACGAGTGCGGCGACTGATGTCTTGACGAGTGGGGTGAGTCGCCCCACACTCCTCCGAAGCCAATCGGTTGCACAACCGAAACTTTCGGAGGCACCCGCATGAGATCTCTGAGAACCGGCTTATCCCTGGCGGCCCTGTTCACCGGCGCCGTCATGCTCTTCGCGGCACCCGCCGCGCACGCCGCCGACACCCCGCTGCGCGACCTCGCCGCCGCGAAGGGCAAAGTCATCGGCACCGCGGTCACCGGCTCCAAACTCACCGGCAGCTACGGCGACATCGCCGGCGCCCAGTTCAGCTCGCTCACCCCCGGCAACGCCATGAAGTGGGGGAGCGTCGAGCCGACCCAGGGCAGCTTCAACTGGACGGAGGCCGACCAGATCGTCGCCTTCGCACAGGCCCACAACCAGCAGGTGCGCGGCCACACCCTGGTCTGGCACAGCCAGAACCCGAGCTGGCTGACCAACGGCACCTGGACGTCCGCCCAGCTCAGCACCCTGCTCCAGAACCACATCAACACCGAGGTCGGCCGCTACAAGGGCAAGATCGCCGCCTGGGACGTGGTCAACGAGGCCTTCAACGAGGACGGCACCTACCGCTCCACCCTCTGGTACAACGGCCTCGGCGCCAACTACATAGCCAACGCCCTGACGTGGGCGCACGCCGCCGACCCGGCCACCAAGCTGTACATCAACGACTACAACGTCGAGGGCGTCAACGCGAAGTCCACCGCCCTCTACAACCTGGTCAAGTCCCTGAAGGCGGCGGGCGTCCCGATCGACGGCGTCGGACTCCAGGCCCACCTGGTCCTCGGACAGGTCCCAGCCACCCTCCAGCAGAACATCCAGCGCTTCGCCGACTTGGGCGTGGACGTGGCGATCACCGAACTCGACGTACGGATGGCGCTCCCGGCCGACACCACCAAACTCGCCCAGCAGAAGGCCGACTACAAGTCGGTGGTGGCCGCGTGCGTCGCGGTGACCCGCTGTGTGAACGTCACCGTCTGGGGCTTCACCGACTCCGACTCCTGGGTGCCGAGCACTTTCCCGGGCTACGGGGCGGCGACACCGTACGACGAGAACTACGCGCCGAAACCGGCCTATTACGGCATCGCGGAGGCGCTCGGTGGCACGACCACGACCCCGCCGCCGACGAACGGGGCCTGCTCGGCGGCGTACAGCGTGACGAGTCAGTGGAGCGCCGGGTTCACCGGGCAGGTGACGATCGCCTGCTCCGGGGCCTCGCTGTCGTCCTGGAAGGCGAGTTGGACGTACGGCGCCGGCCAGCAGATCACCCAGGCCTGGAACGCGACCTGCAACCAGTCGGGTACGGCGGTGAGTTGTACGAACGCCAGCTACAACGGGACGGTCCCGGACGGCGGTTCGGTGACGTTCGGGTTCAACGCGTCCTGGTCCGGAAGCAACCCGGTACCGGTGGTGACCCTGGGATGAGGGAGGTCAGGGGAGTGAAGCGGGACTGAGAACGGTGAGATTTTCCGCAGAAAACCGTCTTGAGGCGCCTCCCCTAACTTTCCCCTAATAATTCGGACTTACGTTCCTCCCCGTGACGGACAAAGAGAACGTCGACGAGGACAGACGAGTGGGCCGGCGATCGAGAGTGCTGAAGATCGCCGGCCTCACTCTGGCGGGCGCCCTCGTCCTGGGAGTCGCCACGGCCGGCTGGGCCTACTGGCACCTGAACAACAACATCAAGAGCGTCGACATCGACAGCGCGCTCGGCACCGACCGCCCCGCGAAGGCGGTGACCACCCCCTCGGCCTCCGCCTCGGTGTCCGCCACCCCTGTGCCGACCGGCTCCGTGAACATCCTGGTCCTGGGCTCGGACTCGCGCAGCGGCACGGAGAACAAGGCGCTCGGCGGCGGCAGCAGCTCCGGCGCCCGCTCCGACACGGCGATGGTCATCCACCTCGACGCGGGCCGCAAGAAGGCCACGATCGTCAGCATCCCGCGCGACACCCTCGTGACCCGGCCGTCCTGCCCGCTCTCCTCCGGGGGTTCGACCTCGGTCGCGTACAACGCGATGTTCAACAGCGCCTATTCGTTGGGCGGCCCGGTGTGCGCGGTGAAGACGGTCGAGTCGATCACGGACGTCCGCATGGACCACTACATAGAGATCGACTTCGCGGGCTTCGCGAAGCTGGTGAACGCGCTGGGCGGTGTCACGGTCACCACGACCCAGGACATCGACGACGACGACAGCCACCTCCACCTCAAGAAGGGCACCCATCACCTGGACGGCAAGCAGGCGTTGGCGCTCGCCCGCACCCGGCACGGCATCGGCGACGGCAGCGACCTCGGCCGCATAGGTCTCCAACAGATGCTGGTGAAGGCCCTGTTGGAACAGATCTCCTCCCACAACCTCCTCACCGACCCCACCAAGCTCTACGAGGTCACCGACGCGGTGACCGACAGCCTCACCACCGACACCGGCCTCGACTCGCTGAGTGAACTGATCAGCCTCGGCGAGAGTCTGAAGGGCCTGTCGGCCGACGCGGTGAAGACGATCACGATGCCGGTCGTCACGGCACCGTCCGATCCGAACCGGGTGATCGCGAAGGAACCGGCGGCGAGCGATCTGTGGGCGTCGCTGAAGTGAGGGGCCCGTACAACCTCTGCGCGCCCTGAGCAGTCTCGTGCGGTGAAGAGTCACTGTAACGAGGGGGTTGGCCGTTGTTCACCACACGTTCGTACGTCCGTTGGGCGGGACCGCTCGCAATGGGCCTGGTTCTGCTGGGAGTCGGGCCGTCCCCCGCACACGCGGCGGCGGCCCCCGTCCGCGACGACTTCAATGGCGACGGCTATCAGGACCTGGTCGTGGGCGCACCCTGGGCCACCGTCGGCGGCCAGGACAGAGCGGGCGAGGTGGCGGTGATGTACGGCGGTCCGCACGGCCTCTCGACCACCCGACGGACCGTCATCACCCGTGCCACCAGCGGCATTCCGGGCAGCCCCGTGAAGAACCAGAGCTTCGGACAGCAGGTGTCCAAGGGCGACCTGAACGGCGACGGCTACGCGGACCTGGTGATCGGCGTCGGATGGGCGGGGACCGACTCGGTGATCGTCTGGGGCGGCCCGAAGGGCCTGTCCGGCACGGGCACCTCGATCCCCGCCTCCAACACCCAGACCGGCGACTTCGACGGCGACGGCAAGCTGGACCTGGCCCTGTTCCGCACCAAATACAGCCAGGTCGACGACCCGTCCGGCACGACGGGCACGATCTGGAAGGGCCCGGTCACCCGCACCGGCACACCGTCCGGCACGACCGCCATCGACCCCGACGGATACCTCAAGGTCATCGACATCTGGGACGGCAGTGCCGGAGACGTCAACGGCGACGGCCGCGACGACCTGGCCCTGGAGGCGTACTGCGGCGAGGGCTACTACTGCGTCCAGATGTACGTCAGCTCGCCCTCGGGCCTGGTACCCACCGACGAACCGCTCTCAGGCTCGGTCACGGCCCTGGGCGACGTCAACGGCGACGGCTACGCGGACCTGGTCACCGGGGACGGCGCCAACGAGCGGATCGCGGTGGCCTACGGCTCGAAGAGCGGCCTGACTCCTTCCTCCACCTGGAAGTTCTACTCGCAGAACACCCCCGGTGTGCCGGGCGCGAAGGAGTCCGGCGACAACTTCGGGGGGTCGGTGGCCGTCGGTGACATCACGGGCGACGGCATCGACGACGTGGCCGTGGGCGCCTCCTCCGAGGGCCTCGGCACGGGCCTGCGGGCGGGCATGGTCAACATCCTCCGCGGCAGCCGCACCGGCCTGACCGGCACCGGCGCCCAGGGCTTCACCCAGAACACCCCCGGAGTCCCCGGCACCGCGGAACGCAACGACGACTTCGGCGACTCCGTCCAGCTCCTGGACATCAACGGCAACGGCTACGCCGACCTCGCGGCCGCGGCCGCCAACGAGAACTCCGGCGACGGGGCGGTGTGGGAACTCCGGGGGCGTCCGACGGGCCTGGTGACGGACGCGGCACTCGTCTTCGGGCCGAAGGGACTGGGGGCGGCGTACGCGAAGGCGCGGTTCGGGTACGAGGTCGACTAGGGCGTTGTGTCCGCGAAGTCCCGTCGTTCGCCCGCAGGGCGGGCCTCGCGGCGTCCGGTGCGGCGCGAGCGCGGGCCGGGCGTGGCGAGGCAGACGGGACTTCGCGGACACGGCCCAGAGCCTGTCCGGCGGATCGGACCATGGGGAATCGGCGGCTGCCGATCGGCCCCGGCGAGCGGGGCGGGGCCCGGCATGGCCGGCATGGTTCGGACCCGCATGGTTCGGCACGGCGCGTGACCTGCGGAAACAGGAACCCGGAGAATTTCTTCGGGGAATTCCGGCGCGTGTGTCGATCCGGCCGCCCCTCGTTCGACGCATGGTGTGAGAGGCCGGAAAGCCCCGGCCTCCGAACTGTTCGACCATTCGACCCGAGGAGTCACCATGCCCCGTTACCTCTCCCTCGTGCAGATCGACGAGAAGACCGCCCCCGCCGAGGGTCCCAGCCCCGAACTGATGCAGCGGATGGGCGAGTTGATCGAGGAGATCACCAAGGCCGGAGTGATGCTCGACACCGCCGGCCTCACCCCGAGCGCGCAGGGCGCCCGGGTCCACTGGGAGGGCGGCAAGATCTCCGTGACCGACGGCCCGTTCACCGAGTCCAAGGAGGTCGTCGGCGGCTACGCGCTCATGCAGTGCAAGGACATGGCCGAGGCGATCGAGTGGACCAAGCGGTTCCTGAAGGTGCACGAGGAGTTCTGGACGGTGACCTGCGAGGTGCGGGAGATCGCGGAGGGCTGAGTCTTCCCCGGCATTCCTTGGCCTTCCCCCGGCCTTCCTTGGCCTCAGGGCATCAGAGGTGTTCGATGGTGGGTTGTGGAACCGCAATCACAGCCCACCGCCTCCCCCGCGACCGCCCTCGAAACCGTCTTCCGTATCGAGTCACCGCGCATCATCGCCGCCGTCGCCCGCATAGTCCGCGACGTCGGCATCGCCGAGGAGCTCGCCCAGGACGCGCTGGTCGCCGCGCTGGAGCAGTGGCCGAGGGACGGTGTGCCCGACAACCCGGGCGCCTGGCTCATGGCGACGGCCAGGCACCGCGCCGTCGACCTGATCCGCCGGCGGGAGAACTACACCCGCAAGCTCCAGGAGATCGGCCGCACCCTGGAGACGACGGCCCCGCCCGAGGAACCGTCCGCTCCCGACGACATCGACGACGACCTCCTCCGCCTCGTCTTCACGACCTGCCATCCGGTCCTGTCCCCCGAGGCCCGCACCGCCCTCACCCTCCGCCTCCTAGGCGGCCTGACCACCCCCGAGATCGCCCGCGCCTTCCTCGTCCCCGAGCCGACGATCGCCCAGCGCATCGTCCGCGCCAAACGCACCCTGGCCACGAAGAACATCGCCTTCGAGGTCCCCTACGGCCCCGACCGGGAGGCCCGCCTCGGCTCGGTCCTCGACGTCATCTACCTCATCTTCAACGAGGGGTACGCGGCGACGGCGGGCGACGACTGGCTCCGCCCGAGCCTCTGCGAGGACGCGCTGCGGCTGGCCCGCCTCCTCGCCGGCCTGATGCCGAAGGAGCCCGAAGTGCACGCCCTGGCCTCCCTGTTGGAGTTCCAGGCCTCCCGCTCGGCCGCCCGCACCGGCCCGGACGGCGACCCCGTCCTCCTCAAGGACCAGAACCGCCGCCGCTGGAACCGCCTGCTCATCGCCCGCGGCATCACCGCCCTCGGCCGCGCCGACGCCGTGGCCACCGGCGCCCCCGGCCGCTACGCCCTCCAGGCCACCATCGCCGCCTGCCACGCCCACGCGTACACCTACGCCGAGACCGACTGGCCGACGATCGCGACCCTGTACGGCCTCCTCGCGGCCCGATTCCCGTCCCCGGTGGTCGAGTTGAACCGAGCGGTCGCGGTCTCGATGATGGAGGGCCCGGCCCAGGCCCTGGAGATCGTCGACACCCTCGCCACCGAACCCGCCCTGCGGGACTACCACTTGCTGCCGAGCGTGCGCGGGGATCTGTTGCTGCGCCTTGGCCGTACGACGGAGGCGAGGGCGGAGTTCGAACGGGCGGCGGGGCTGGCCCGCAACGAACGGGAACGCCGACTCCTGCTGCGCCGGGCCGAGGGGGCGTCATGACGAGGGTGATCATCGCGGTCGCGTTGATGTACCTCGTGGGCACGGCCGGGATCGTCCTGAGCGCTACCGGGCACGGTGGACACATACCGATCATCCCCTTCGTCCTGGGGATAGTCGCCAATTGTTGTGCTGTCATCCTCACGGTGCTCCTGATGCTCGCCGCTCGGCGATCGCGTCAGTGAGCCGGCCCCCCGATCAACATCGTCGGCGCCCCCGCCACCCGAGTAAGAAACACAGTCACCGAGTTGCCCCCCTGAGGCTTCGGCAGCACCTTCCTCCGCAGTTCCTCCGGCTCGACGGCCGACCCCCGCTTCTTCACCGTGAGCACGCCCACCTGCCGCTCCCGCAACAACGCCTTCAACTTCTTGACGCCAAAGGGGAGTTGATCGGTGATCTCATAGGCGGAGGCATAAGGAGTCGGCCGTAGCTCATCCGCTGTCACATACGCGATGGTCTCGTCGACGAGGCCGCCCCCGACGTCCTCCGCCACCTCGGCGACGAGATGGGCGCGGATGACGGCGCCGTCGGGTTCGTACAAGTACCGCCCCACGGAACGGACTTCGGGGTCGGGCAGGCCGCGACCGCGCAGAACTCGTGGGCCGGGGAGGAGAGTTGCCCGTACCGAGCCCGGCGCTCCGGTGCCGAACCACAGCACCGCCTCCTTCACATCCCCGCCGTCCGAGATCCACTCCGCCTCGGCCGTCTCCGGGATCGCCTCGTGCGGTACCCCGGGTGCGATCTTCAGGGCGGCGAGCCGGGCCGTCGTAGCGGCGGACACGGCCCAGGACAGTGGGGGCGAGTACGCCTCGGGGTCGAAGATCCGGCCCCGCCCGCCGCGTCGCGCGGGGTCGACGAACACCGCGTCGTACGGCGAGGTGTCCACGTCCGTGACGTCCGCCTCGCGCACCTCGATCAGGTCGGCCAGGCCCAGTGCCTCCGCGTTCGCCCGCGCCACCGCGACCGTCAGCGGGTCGCGGTCCACGGCCAGCACCCGCACCCCCGCCCGCGCCAGCGCGATCGCGTCGCCGCCGATGCCGCAGCACAGGTCGGCCACGGACGTCACGCCGAGCTCCCGCATCCGGCCCGCGCGGTAGGTGGCGACGGTGGACCGGGTCGACTGTTCGAAGCCGTTCGGGGTGAAGAACATCCGGTCGGCGTCCTCGGCCGAGAACTTCGCCGCCGCGGCCCGCTGCCGCAGCCGGGCCTGGCCGAGGGCCGCCGAGACGAGGTCGGCGGGGTGCTCGCGGCGCAGCCGGGTCGCGACGGCGAGTTCCTTGGCCGGGTCGGTGCCGCGGACCTCGTCGAGGAGGGCACGGCCCTCGGGGGTGAGCAGGGCGGCGAAGGCGAGTACGGGGTCGTTCACCGGCTCATTGTGGGCCAGTCGGTGGACGGTGTGCCTCCGGCGGTGGTGTCCTCGCGGTGTCGGCGCGGGATCCGTGCCGGGGTTTGGAAAGATCCGACGTCATGCGAGTAGTCGTACAAAATGACATCAATCGGGCGTACGGAGGCCGGGGAACTCGCGGGCGGAGGGCGGGCGTCCATGGTGCGCTCGCCGTCCTCGCGCTGGCCGCCGTGGTCTCCGGCTGCACCCAGTCCGGCTCCGGTACGGCCGTCTCCCCGGCCCATGGCGCGCAGCCCCTGCACGCGCCCCCGGCCCGTGCGCTCGACTCCTACGCGAGCAAGCTGCGCGCCGCCCACGCCGCCCGGGTCGCCGCCGCGAAGCGCTGGGGGCTGGCGAAGGTGCCGCTCCAGGCTCCGCCGGCGCCCGCGCGGAAGCCGGAGATCACCGCGCGCCAGGGCTTCGAGGTGGACGACCAGGAGGAGTTGAACCTCCCGCCGGTCTTCACCACCATCCCCACCAAGAAGAAGATCGTGTTCCTCACGATCGACGACGGGGAGAACAAGGACCCCGCGTTCCTGCGGATGATGAGCGACCTGAAGATCCCGTACACGGCCTTCCTCAGCAACTACCTGATCAAGGACGACTACGGCTACTTCAGGAAGATGCAGGCCCAGGGGCACACGGTCAACAACCACACCCTCACCCACCCCTATCTGCCGGGCCTGGACTACGCCGAGCAGAAGCGCGAGATCTGCGGCATGCAGGCCATCATGAAGAAGCAGTTCGGCAAGGCCCCGACGGTCTTCCGGCCGCCGTACGGGAACTACAACCACGACACCCTCGTCGCCGCCAAGTCCTGCGGGATCAAGTACGCCCCGATCTGGGACGAAGAGGTCTTCGTCGACCACTGGGAGTACCGCGAGGACGACCGGGAGCTGCACCCCGGCGACATCGTCCTGACCCACTTCCGGGGCCGCGAGGACTGGAAGGGCACGATGGTCGACGACATGCGCCGCTTCCTGCGCAAGGTCACGGCCGACGGGTACGCGGTGGCCCGCCTGGAGGACTACCTGTGAGGCTGCGGGTGCCGGTGGCCGTCGCGTTGGCGGCCACCCTCCTCACCGGCTGCGCCCAGTCCGTCGACCCCATCGAACGGCTCGGCAAGAAGGCGGCCCAACGCGTACACCAGCACGGCCCGTCCCACGAACAGCCGTACCGCCACTGGGGTCTGACCGCCCCGCTGGCCCCCGCCCCGAAGCCGGCCTCCCGGCCCGCCGTCCGCTCGGCGGGCCCGGGCCTCCCGCCCGTCGTGGACCACGTCCGCACCCACGACAAGGTCGTCTTCCTGACCCAGGACGACGACCACGACCCGCACCTCGCCGACCCGATCCGCGAACTACGGCTCCCGGTCACCGTGTTCCGCAGCCGCCCGACCCTGACCGGCCGGCCGTACACCGCCCAGCGCACCCGCATCTGCGCCACTCGGGCCCGCCTCCTCCGGCCCGCCGCCTACGACCTGACGACACGCCGTGCCGCGGCCGACTGCGGTGTCTCCGCCCTGGTCCTGTGGCGGGCCTCCACGACGACCGGAACCCTGACCTACGCCCGAGGCGCCCACCACCTGACCCCCGGAGACATCGTCCAGGTGGGCCCAGCGGACAGCACGGCACGCCTTTTGCGAACGATCCAGGGCCATGGCCTGACGGTGGCCAACTTGGAGGACTACCTCTGATTTCAGCAATTTCAGCCCGTCCGGCGCTTGAGGACGAGGCCGAAGGCCGAAGCGGGGGTCTGGGGGCGCAGCCCCCAGGGACGGCCACTGCGGCGAACGGTGACAAAATCCCGCCCAAGCGCCGCAGGCATTGGCACTCCGCTTGACCGAGTGCTAATCGCAGTCATAGTCTCAGGTCTGGCACTCCCCCCTGGAGAGTGCCAATAGCGACGGGCAGGTCCGGCACCCGCGACGACGGATCCACCTGGTCGCCACCTCAGACAGTTAACCCCGTGAGATCTCCGAAGGGGGAGGTCGGATCGTGACGACCACCAGCTCCAAGGTTGCCATCAAGCCGCTTGAGGACCGCATTGTGGTCCAGCCGCTCGACGCCGAGCAGACCACGGCCTCTGGCCTGGTCATCCCGGACACGGCCAAGGAGAAGCCCCAGGAGGGCGTCGTCCTGGCCGTGGGCCCGGGCCGCTTCGAGAACGGCGAGCGTCTTCCGCTCGACGTGAAGACCGGCGACATCGTGCTGTACAGCAAGTACGGCGGTACCGAAGTGAAGTACAGCGGCGAGGAGTACCTCGTCCTCTCGGCCCGCGACGTGCTCGCGATCATCGAGAAGTAATTCACTTCACGCACATTCAGTATGTGAGCTGCGCCCCTGGCCCCCGCGACCTTATGAAGCCGGGCGTCGGGGGCGTAGTTCGTTTCACCCACGTTTTCCGAGAGGGCTGAACCGCTCCCATGGCGAAGATCCTGAAGTTCGACGAGGACGCCCGTCGCGCCCTCGAGCGCGGCGTCAACAAGCTTGCCGACACGGTGAAGGTGACGATCGGCCCCAAGGGCCGCAACGTCGTCATCGACAAGAAGTTCGGCGCCCCCACCATCACCAACGACGGTGTCACCATCGCCCGCGAGGTCGAGGTCGAGGACCCGTTCGAGAACCTCGGTGCGCAGCTGGTGAAGGAGGTGGCGACCAAGACCAACGACATCGCGGGTGACGGCACCACCACCGCCACCGTGCTCGCCCAGGCGCTCGTGCGCGAGGGCCTGCGCAACGTCGCCGCGGGTGCCTCCCCGGCCGCCCTGAAGAAGGGCATCGACGCCGCCGTCAAGGCCATCTCCGACGAGCTGCTCGCCACCGCGCGGCCGATCGACGACAAGGCCGACATCGCCGCCGTCGCCGGTCTGTCCGCGCAGGACAGCCAGGTCGGCGAGCTCATCGCCGAGGCGATGGACAAGGTCGGCAAGGACGGTGTGATCACCGTCGAGGAGTCCAACACCTTCGGTCTGGAGCTGGACTTCACCGAGGGCATGGCCTTCGACAAGGGCTACCTGTCGCCGTACTTCGTGACGGACCAGGAGCGGATGGAAGCGGTCCTCGAAGACCCGTACATCCTCATCCACCAGGGCAAGATCAGCTCCATCCAGGACCTGCTGCCGCTGCTGGAGAAGGTCATCCAGGCCAACGCCTCCAAGCCGCTGCTGATCATCGCCGAGGACGTCGAGGGCGAGGCCCTGTCGACCCTGGTCGTGAACAAGATCCGCGGCACGTTCAACGCCGTCGCGGTCAAGGCCCCCGGTTTCGGCGACCGCCGCAAGGCGATGCTCGGCGACCTCGCCACCCTCACCGGCGGTCAGGTCATCGCCGAGGAGGTCGGCCTCAAGCTCGACCAGGTCGGCCTGGACGTGCTGGGCTCCGCCCGCCGCGTGACGGTCACCAAGGACGACACGACCGTCGTCGACGGTGCCGGTGACGCCTCCGAGGTCGCCGGCCGCGTCAACCAGATCAAGGCCGAGATCGAGAACACGGACTCCGACTGGGACCGCGAGAAGCTCCAGGAGCGCCTCGCGAAGCTGGCCGGCGGCGTGTGCGTGATCAAGGTCGGCGCCGCCACCGAGGTGGAGCTGAAGGAGAAGAAGCACCGTCTGGAGGACGCCATCTCCGCGACCCGCGCCGCGGTCGAGGAGGGCATCGTCTCCGGTGGTGGCTCCGCTCTGGTGCACGCCGCCAAGGTCCTGGAGGGCAACCTCGACAAGACCGGCGACGAGGCCACGGGTGTCGCGGTCGTGCGCCGCGCGGTCGTCGAGCCGCTGCGCTGGATCGCCGAGAACGCCGGCCTGGAGGGTTACGTCATCACCGCCAAGGTCGCCGAGCTCGAGAAGGGCCAGGGCTTCAACGCCGCGACCGGCGAGTACGGCGACCTGGTCAAGGCCGGCGTCATCGACCCGGTCAAGGTCACCCGCTCCGCCCTGGAGAACGCCGCCTCCATCGCCTCCCTCCTCCTCACGACCGAGACCCTGGTCGTCGAGAAGAAGGAAGAGGAGGAGCCGGCTGCCGCTGGTCACGGCCACTCCCACTGAGGCACCTCGCACCTCGCACGAAGAAGCCCCCCGTTCCGTTGCGGAACGGGGGGCTTCTCCCTTCGCGGGCGGTCCTGTGGTTCGGTGGCCGGGACCTGGAGGCCGGGGCTCTCAGCGCTCCAGCCCGTCCAGCACACCCAGTTGTGCCATCAGCCCCAGACGGTCGTACTGCCACCAGCCCTCGACGATCTTCCCGTCCTCGTCGCAGCGGAAGATGGTCGTACCCGTCATGACGACCTTCTTCCCGGTGGCCGCGATCCCGAGGAAGTCACCCGTGTGGGTGCCGCTCCAGGTCCAGCGCGTGCAGACCCGGTCGCCCTCGGAGATCTGGTCCTCGACGGCGAACGTGAAGTCGAAGCCGCCCCGCCACATCCCGATGTCGCGGCGCATCCCGTCCATGCCGATGGTGTCCTGCGGATTGCCGGGATCGTGGTCGTGGTAGTTCTCCGCGATCAGGTCGTCCAGTGGCGGCAGTTCGCCCTCGGCGGCCACCGTCTCGAAGAACCGCCGTATGTTCGCCGCGTACAACTGGTCGTCCCGTACGACCTCCAGATCCGTGAACGTCGGCATCTCGTCGCAGAGGGCGACCATCTCCCGGAAGATCCTGTCGGTCTCCGGCAGGTTCGAGTTCCGCATCGCCTCTTCGTACGACGGGAACTCCACGATCTGGATGAAGTGCGTCTCGTCCGACCGGTCCTTGCCGACCAGGTCGTGTGTCGCGGTCCGCTTCCCCTTGGTCTGTTCGACCCACCTGTCCATCAGCCGGTCCACCTCCGCGTACCGGCTGGTCTTGCAGTCGATGAGCTGTACGAACGTCATGACGCCGCCTCCCGACCCCCTGGGTTCGGTTGGATGTGCCCATTCTCCCACCGGAGCAGCGGCGTCACCCGGTCACTGCGGCCCGTATTTCCGTCCGGTCTTCGACGTGATCCCGCCCAGCACCGCCTGTGGAGTGATCTTCACCAGGCCCATCAGCGCCTTGTACCGCGGGTCCGGGATCGACAGCGACTTGCCGCGCGCCAGATCCGCGAGCGCCGCCGCGACCAGCTTGTCGGCGTCCAGCCACATCCAGTTGGGGATGTTGTCCGTGCCCATCCCGGCCCGCTCGTGGAACTCGGTCCGCACGAACCCGGGCGCCAGCGCCATCAGCCGTACGCCGGTACCGGCCAGGTCCTTCGCCGCGCCCTGGGTGAACTGCACGACCCAGGCCTTCGACGCGCCGTACGTCCCGCGCGGCACGAAGGCGGCCACCGACGCCACGTTGACCACCCCGCCGCGCCCGCGCTCCCGCATCGCCCCGGTCGCCGCGCTGGTCAGCCGCAGCACCGCCTCGCAGTGCACCTTGAGCATCTTCAGCTCGTCCGCCATCGGTACGTCGAGATAGCGGCCCTTGTTGCCGAAGCCCGCGTTGTTGACCAGCAGGTCGACGGGGTGCTTGCGGTCGGCGAGGCGGGCGGCCACGGTCTCGATGCCCTGGTCCGTGGCCAGGTCGGCGGTGAGCACCTCCGCCTCGATGCCGTGCCGGTCGTGCAGTTCGGTCGCCTGGTCCCCGAGCCGCTCGGTGTTCCGCGCCACCAGCACGAGGTTGTGTCCGTCCGCCGCGAGCCGCCGCGCGAACGCGGCACCGATCCCCGCGGTCGATCCCGTAATCAATGCCGTTGTCATGGCGCAAGATTAGTGACCCGGGGCAGGCGGGTCCGATCTCTGCACACGCCCTCCCGATCCGTGACGAACACGTGTCGAACAAGGCGTCGAACGGGCCGTGACAGCAGGTCAGCCCGCGTACTCCGCGACATACTTCCGGGCCTGCGCGAGAGCCTCCGGATGCAGCGCCTCGCCGGCCGCGAGCAACTGCGGCAGCAGCTCCCGCCGGGTCGTCACGGCACGGAACTGCAGGGCCACCGTGACCTCGTGGGCGGGCCGGTGCACGATCTCGATCGCGTCCCCCATCTTGATATCTCCGGGGTTGATCACGCGCAGATAGGCCCCGGGCGCCCCCTGCGCGGTGAACCGCCGCACCCATCCCTTCTCGCCCAGATGCGCCTGGAAGACCAGGCAGGGGATCCGCCCGCAGGTGACCTCCAGAACCACCTCCGAACCGATCCGCCAGCGCTCACCGATCCGCGCGCCGGACACGTCGATCCCCTGGGTCGTCAGGTTCTCCCCGAAGGCGCCGTTGCCCAGCGGGCGTCCCAACTCCCGCTCCCAGCCGTCGAGATCCTCGCGCGCGACCGCGTACACCGCCTGGTCGTCGCCGCCGTGGTGGCGCCGGTGGCACACCGCGTCCCCGGCGAGTCCGCTGCCGGCGACTCCCTTGGGGCCGGGCGCGCTCACCCGGACGGGCCACTCGACCGGCCGCTTGTCGATGCCGGTCACGCCCTCCGGCTGTTCCGTGTACGGCACGGCCGTGGCGCGGCCCAGATTCAGCGAGAGAAGCTTCATGACGGCACGGTAGGCGAGATCGCCCCAAAGATGCGAAGCATTATTCAGCTCGATCTCCAAGGTTGGCTTATGCTCGACGCATGATCGAGGCCCGTCATCTCCGTGTGCTGCGCGCCGTCGCCGCCACCGGCTCCTTCTCGGCGGCCGGGCGTGAACTGGGCTGCACCCAGCCCGCCGTCAGCCAGCAGATGAAGGCCCTGGAGACCTCGGTCGGCACCCCGCTGCTGATCCGCACCGGCCGCGAGATGCGCCTGACCCAGGCGGGCGAGGCCCTGGTCCGGCACGGCGCGGGCATCCTCGCCGGTCTCACGGCCGCCGAGGAGGAGGTCGCCGCGATCGCGGGCCTGCGGGCCGGCCGGGTCCGGCTTGTCTCCTTCCCCAGCGGCAGCTCGACGCTCGTCCCCACCGCCCTCGCCGCCCTGCGCGCCGCCCACCCCGGCACCCGCGTCTCCCTGGAGGAGGCCGAACCGCCGAACTCCGTCGAACTGCTCCGCGAGGGCGACTGCGACGTGGCACTCGCCTTCCGCTACGAGGCCGCGGCGGGCGCCGAGGACTGGTCCGACCTGGTGGTACGACCCCTGCTCGGCGACCGCCTCGTCGCCCTGGTCCCGGAGCGACACCGGCTCGCGCGCGCGGGGTCGGTCGCCATCGGCGAACTCGCCGGGGAGCCGTGGATCGCCGGATGCCCGCGCTGCCGTGGGCAGTTGGTCGAGGTGTGCGAGAGCGCGGGCTTCACCCCGCGCATCGACTTCGCGACGGACGACTATCCGGCGGTCGTCGGCCTGGTGAGCGCGGGCCTGGGCGTCGCCGTGCTGCCCCAGCTCGCCATCGAGTCCGTACGGCCCCGGGGCGCACGGACGGTGACCCTGGAACCGGCGGTGCGGCGGGAGATCGTCGCGCTCACCCTGCCCGACCTGGCCCAGGTGCCCGCCGTGGCGGCGACGCTGGACCAACTGGAGCGGGCGGCGCGCGACAAGTAGCGGCCCCCGGCCCGCGAAAAATAGAGGGGCACGCGTACGCGTGCCCCAGTCGGGAACTTGTTGAAAAAACGTTCCTTCAGTTGTTCGAAGCCATGTCCCCGGCGGCTGAAGCCGACACCAGCCGGTTGCGGGCACGCCCCATGAGCTCCTCGCGCTCGTCCTCGGTCAGGCCGCCCCAGACGCCGTACGGCTCGCGCACCGCCAGCGCGTGCGCCGCGCACTGTGCGCGGACCGGGCACCTCATGCAGACCTCTTTGGCCGAGTTCTCACGAGCGCTTCGTGCCGCACCGCGCTCGCCCTCGGGATGAAAGAAGAGCGAGCTGTCGACCCCTCGGCAGGCAGCCAGAAGCTGCCAGTCCCACAGGTCCGCGTTCGGTCCGGGAAGGCGGGAGAAATCTGCCATTGCGTGACCCCTTGTAGCCGTTCTGGGCGGATACGGTGTCCACGACCGTACATCTACGATCTAAGGAGATGAAAATATGACTCATTGCGAATCTAGCCTCAGACACCAGCAAAAGGGAAGAAATAGGGCTGAATGGGGCACCGCTTGTGATGAAAGCTTGTGGGTCGGCCGCGCACACCTCCACCGTGTCCGCACCCTCACGTAGAGTGCCGAAGATGACACACGGCCCCGTAACTCTTTCGAGTGACCGTCGTTGAGAGTGCGAGGCGGTTGAAAACACAAGAGCTCGGGCAGGCGTCCGAGACGGTCGACCGCACAGGTGACGATTTCGTACCAGCCTGGAGGCTCAAGGTGACGCGCATCAGTTGCGGAGGGCGGCCATGACATCCGTCCTCGTCTGTGACGACTCCCCGCTTGCCCGAGAGGCGCTCCGCCGCGCGGTCGCGACCGTGCCCGGTGTCGAGCGCGTGACGACCGCGGCCAACGGGGAGGAAGTCCTCCGCCGCTGGGGCGCCGACCGCTCGGACCTCATTCTGATGGACGTGCGCATGCCGGGACTCGGCGGTGTCGAGACCGTGCGGCGGCTGCTCTCCGCCGACCCGGGCGCCCGCATCATCATGCTCACCGTCGCCGAGGACCTGGACGGCGTGGCCCTCGCGGTCGCCGCCGGTGCCCGCGGTTATCTGCACAAGGACGCCTCGCGCGCCGAACTGCGGGCCACGGTCACCCAGGCCCTCGCCGACCCGACCTGGCGGCTGGCGCCGCGTCGGCTGCGGTCCGCCGAGATGGGCGCCGCGCCGACGCTCACCGCGCGCGAGATCCAAGTCCTGGAGGGCATGAGCCACGGCCGCTCCAACGCGGAGATCGGCCGCGAGCTGTTCCTCTCCGAGGACACCGTCAAGACCCACGCCCGACGGCTGTTCAAGAAACTCGGCGCCTCGGACCGTGCCCACGCGGTGGCGCTCGGATTCCGGTGGGGCCTGGTCCGCTAGGTCCCCCAGGTCAGTGGGTCGCAGTGGCGGTACGACAACCCCGCCTGCCGCAGGGCGGGCGGGGACGGCATACGGATCCATCGGCTGCCCGCTGCTCGTTTCGCCGCGGATGCCGCATCCTTGAGGTGTGGAGTTCCTCGGGGACGAGTCGGTCGAGCGGGAGGGGAGGGCGCAGGAGATGAGTTCCGGCGCACCTGCTCATAACGCTTCGGTGCACAACAACGGACGCGGTGCCACGGACCACACGGCCGCAAGGCACCATGGACCGATGCGTGACGACGAGGGGACCAGTGCCCAAGGGGCGATTGGTGGGCTCGTCCTTCGCGCGGTCGACGGAGACGAGCAGGCCACGCACGATCTGCTCGCTCACGTCCACCCACTGGCGCTGCGTTACTGCCGCACCCGGCTGTCCCGACTCCCGGGCGACGCGCGGCACTTCGTGGAGGACCTGGCCCAGGAGGTCTGCGTCGCCGTCCTCCTCGCACTGCCTCGCTACAAGGACACCGGCCGCCCCTTCGAGGCGTTCGTCTTCGCCATCGCCGCCCACAAGGTCGCCGACCTCCAGCGGGCCGCGATGCGCCACCCGGGTTCCACGGCGGTGCCGTCCGACGAGATGCCCGAGCGGCCGGACGACTCCCTCGGCCCCGAGGAGCGCGCCCTGCTCAGCAGTGATGCCGAGTGGGCGAAGAAACTCATGGCCAACCTGCCGGAGAACCAGCGCGAACTGCTCCTGCTGCGTATCGCCGTGGGCCTTACGGCGGAGGAGACCGGACAGATGTTGGGAATGTCACCCGGCGCGGTCCGGGTCGCCCAACACCGGGCGCTGAGCCGCCTGCGGGCACTCGCCGAGCAGTAGCGCCGGTACGGGCGGCGCCTCTTTTGAACAGCCGGGCGCCCGGTTCCGTACGAACATACGAAGCCCGGAGCCGGGCATGGCCGTCGAATCGTGGAATTCGCGACCCCTGCTTCCCGTTAGCATGGACATCCGCACCGATCAAGGCCATTTGGGGAAGGTGTCATGACTGCCAACGTCGACGGAGTGCCCGCCAAATTCGCGACACTAGGGCTGACCTACGACGACGTGCTGCTGCTGCCGGGCGCGTCCGACGTGCTGCCGAACGCGGTCGACACCTCGTCCCGCATCTCGCGCAACGTCCGGGTCAACATCCCGCTGCTCTCCGCGGCGATGGACAAGGTGACCGAGTCCCGGATGGCGATCGCGATGGCCCGCCAGGGCGGCGTCGGTGTCCTGCACCGCAACCTGTCCGTCGAGGACCAGGTCAACCAGGTCGACCTCGTGAAGCGCTCCGAGTCCGGCATGGTCACCGACCCGATCACCGTGCACCCGGACGCCACGCTCGCCGAGGCCGACGCGCTGTGTGCCAAGTTCCGCATCAGCGGCGTCCCGGTGACGGACGGCAACGGCAAGCTGCTCGGCATCGTCACCAACCGCGACATGGCCTTCGAGACCGACCGCTCCCGTCAGGTGCGCGAGGTCATGACCCCGATGCCCCTGGTCACCGGCAAGGTCGGCATCTCCGGCGCCGACGCCATGCAGTTGCTGCGCCGCCACAAGATCGAGAAGCTTCCCCTAGTCGACGACGCGGGCGTCCTCAAGGGCCTCATCACGGTCAAGGACTTCGTCAAGGCCGAGCAGTACCCGAACGCCGCCAAGGACGCCGAGGGCCGCCTCATCGTCGGCGCCGCCGTGGGCGCCAGCCCCGAGGCGCTGGAGCGCGCCCAGGCCCTCGCCGAGGCCGGTGTGGACTTCCTGGTCGTCGACACCTCGCACGGCCACAACAGCAACGCCCTCAACTGGATGGCGAAGATCAAGTCGAGCGTCGGCGTCGACATCATCGGCGGCAACGTAGCTACCCGCGACGGCGCCCAGGCCCTGATCGACGCCGGTGTCGACGGCATCAAGGTCGGCGTCGGCCCCGGCTCGATCTGCACCACCCGCGTGGTCGCCGGCATCGGCGTCCCGCAGGTCACCGCGATCTACGAGGCGTCCCTCGCCGCCCGCGCGGCCGGTGTCCCGCTCATCGGCGACGGCGGCCTCCAATACTCCGGCGACATCGGCAAGGCGCTCGCCGCCGGCGCCGACACCGTGATGCTCGGCAGCCTGCTCGCGGGGTGCGAGGAGTCCCCGGGCGAGTTGCAGTTCATCAACGGCAAGCAGTTCAAGTCGTACCGCGGCATGGGCTCGCTCGGCGCGATGCAGTCCCGCGGCCAGGGCCGGTCGTACTCCAAGGACCGCTACTTCCAGGCCGAGGTCGCCGCCGACGACAAGCTCGTGCCCGAGGGCATCGAGGGCCAGGTGCCCTACCGCGGCCCGCTGGCCAACGTGCTGCACCAGCTCGTCGGCGGTCTGCGCCAGACCATGGGCTATGTGGGCGCGGCCACCATCGAGGAGATGGAGACCAAGGGCCGCTTCGTGCGGATCACCTCCGCGGGCCTCAAGGAGAGCCACCCGCACGACATCCAGATGACGGTCGAGGCGCCGAACTACAGCCGCAACAAGTAGTCGCCGGGCAGTCAGCAGGCTTGTGCGAGGGCGGCCCCGGGCGCACCGGGGCCGCCCTTGTCGTGCCCGTCGGCGATACTGGTAGACGCTGAGACGCAGAAGGAAAGGCCACACACGTGACTGAGATCGAGATCGGGCGCGGCAAGCGCGGCCGCCGGGCGTACGCCTTCGACGACATCGCTGTCGTCCCCAGCCGCCGTACGCGGGACCCGAAGGAGGTCTCGATCGCCTGGCAGATCGACGCCTACCGCTTCGAGCTGCCCTTCCTGGCCGCCCCCATGGACTCGGTCGTCTCCCCGGCCACCGCGATCCGCATCGGCGAGCTGGGCGGCCTCGGCGTGCTCAACCTCGAAGGCCTCTGGACGCGGTACGAGGACCCGCGGCCGCTGCTCGACGAGATCACCGAGCTGGACGCGGACGCCGCGACCCGCCGCCTCCAGGAGATCTACGCGGCTCCCATCAAGGAGGAGCTGATCGGGCAGCGCATCAAGGAGGTGCGCGACTCGGGCGTGGTCACCGCCGCCGCGCTCTCCCCGCAGCGCACGGCCCAGTTCTCCAAGGCCGTCGTCGACGCGGGCGTGGACATCTTCGTCATTCGCGGTACGACGGTCTCGGCGGAGCACGTGTCCGGTTCGCACGAGCCGCTGAACCTGAAGCAGTTCATCTACGAACTCGACGTCCCGGTCATCGTCGGCGGCTGCGCCACGTACACCGCGGCCCTGCACCTGATGCGCACCGGCGCGGCCGGCGTCCTCGTCGGCTTCGGCGGCGGCGCGGCCCACACCACGCGCAACGTGCTGGGCATCCAGGTCCCGATGGCGACCGCGGTCGCGGATGTGGCGGCGGCCCGCCGTGACTACATGGACGAGTCCGGCGGCCGCTACGTCCACGTGATCGCCGACGGCGGTGTCGGCTGGTCCGGCGACCTCCCCAAGGCCATCGCCTGCGGCGCGGACGCCGTCATGATGGGCTCCCCGCTGGCCCGCGCCACGGACGGCCCCGGCAAGGGCCACCACTGGGGCATGGAAGCGGTCAACGAGGAACTCCCGCGCGGCAAGAAGGTCGACCTCGGCACGGTCGGCACCATCGAGGAGATCCTCACCGGCCCGTCCCACATCCCCGACGGCTCGATGAACATCTTCGGCGCCCTGCGCCGCGCGATGGCGACGACCGGTTACAGCGAGCTGAAGGAGTTCCAGCGCGTCGAGGTGACGGTGGCGGACTCACAGCACAAGCGGTAGCCCTACGACTTGCCGAAGGGCCCGGACCTGGGTGGTCCGGGCCCTTTCGTGTGCCCAAGTGGGGCTGGTGGGGCGTGTGTTGGGGAGTGGGGGCGCACGGTTGCGTTCGGGATGAATATGCCCTGATGGCTGTGTGCGGGCGGATAGTGTCCGTGATCGGCGTCCCAGTCCTCTGGGTCGCCCCCTTCCAGGGACAAGGTTCCGGACCCGGGCTCTCGGGGCCCGGCCCGAATTCCGACGTGCTGCCTACCGGGTCAATGGGTGGCGTCGTGGAAGGGGGCGCACCCATGGGTCGTCACCGCAAGCCCACCCGCTGGGATCGAACTTGGCTTCGGCTGGTGAAGTTCCGGAGGAGGTGCATCTTGTGGATCAATAGCTGGTGAGCGGCCGCCCCCAGAGGAATTAGGGGCGGACACCCGTGAACCAGCTCGGAGCCCGCTGCAGTACCCCCTGCGGTGGGCTCCACCTGTTCTGTACGGTACCGGCGCCAAGCCCCACATGCCACCAGCCCCCGACGCACAGCCTTCCTCAGGCGCCCCCCCTGCACACCCCGCGCGCCGGTCAGAGCGACGCCTTCTTGGTGCCGGAGAACGCGGCGAACGCGGCGATGGCGAAGAAGACGAAGGTGAGCGGGTCCGCCTCGGCCTTCCAGGCTTCCTGGACGACGTCGAAGTGGTCGAAGAACACCTCGCTGAAGCTCACGCCGAGGTCCTTCGCGCCGATCATCGCCTCGCCGATCAGCTGGCCGAGGTAGACGGAGCCCAGGGCCAGGACGGCGCTGACCACCGGGAGCACGGGGTTGCGACCGCCGAGCTTTCCCGCCGCGAGGCCGATCACGAAACCGACGCCGACCGCCGCCCAGCCGATCTCGTGCTTGGTGACGCCGATGACGACGCCGTAGACGCCTGCGGCGACGAGCGCGGCCACCACGGCGGTGACCAGGCCGAGGCCGATGTTGTTCCTCGCCGGAACGGGCGGCACCGGCGGGACGTAGGGCGCATTCGGCGCCTGGGGCGGCGGTACGGCACCGGGCTGCTGGGCGTACGGGTTGCCGTCGACCGGCTGCGCCTGCACCACGGGCTGTGGCTGCTGTGGCTGCTGTGGTGGCGTGGCTGACTGGCTCATGACAGAGATCCCCCCACGGGATATGACGACACGAAAGGTGACGCGAAAGGTGAAACGGAGATGCGTGCGCACGAATGTGCGACGAGTGGGGGGAGATTAGCAGGTCAGGGCGGTCGCGCCACCAGCGGATTTCGGGCTCAGAGCCGGTGCGCCGCCCCTGTGGGCGTGGCCCCCCGGGTGTCCAGGAGCAACTGTGCCTTCACCGACAGGCCTTGGAGGTCGTACGTCCGGTGTTGCTGGAGCAGGATCGTCAGGTCGGCGTCGGCCGCTGCCTCGTAGAGGGAGTCCGCGCGGGGGACCGGGCGGTCGAGGACGCTCCAGGACGGGATGTGGGGGTCGTGGTAGCTGACGGAGGCACCGAGTTCCATCAGGCGGATCGCGATCTCCTGGGCGGGGGTGGCCTGTTGGTCGGCGAGGTCGGCCTTGTAGGTGACGCCGAGGAGGAGGACGCGGGCCCCGCGTGCGGACTTGCCGTGTTCGTTGAGGAGGGTGGCGGCGCGCTGGATGACGTAGCGGGGCATCTGGTTGTTGACCTGCTGGGCGAGTTCGACCATGCGGAGCGGGCGGCCGCCGTGGGCCGACAGGTCCTGGGGGACGGCGTGGCCGCCGACGCCGGGGCCGGGGCGGAAGGCCTGGAAGCCGAACGGCTTGGTCTCCGCGCAGCGGATGACGTCCCAGAGGTCGACGCCCAAGTCGTTGCACAGGACGGCCATTTCGTTGACGAGGGCGATGTTGACGTGTCGGAAGTTGGTCTCCAGGAGCTGCACGGTCTCCGCTTCGCGCAGGCCACGCGCGCGTACCACCTTGTCGGTGAGACGGCCGTAGAAGGCGGCGGCGGACTCGGTGCAGGCCGGGGTGAGCCCGCCGATCACCTTGGGGGTGTTGGCCGGGGTGAAGTCGCGGTTGCCGGGGTCGACACGGCTGGGGGAGTAGGCGAGGTGGAAGTCGCGGCCCGCGCGGAGGCCCGATCCCTCCTCGAGAAGCGGGCGGAGGAAGTCCTCGGTGGTGCCCGGGTGCACCGGTGACTCCAGGATCACCGTGGTGTGCGGGCGCAGATGGGCCGCGAGGGTGCGGGCTGCCGTCTCCACCAGGCTGAGGTCGAGGCCGCCGTCCGCGTCCCGGGGCGTCGGCGCGCAGATCACGGCGGTGCGTACGCGGCCCAGCTCGGCGGGGTTCGTGGCCGGCCGGAAGCCCCCCGAGAGCATCCGGCGCAGTTCGGCGGGGCTGAGGGAGCCGGCCTCGGGACCGGTCTTGAAGCCGACCGTGGCGATGCCGGCGGCGACAGCGGCCTGGGCCAGGGGCAGGCCGAGAGGACCGAGTCCGATGACGGCGAGATCTGCGGGCATGGCGTGGGCCGTCCTTCCCAATAACCGAAGCGGGACAGGTGCGCAAGCCCTGTGGACAGAACGAGCGAGCGCAATGTCAGACTAGGAGTAAATATGACCGTTATGCGGGATTGGACGGCTGCGTTTTTCGGCAGTCCTGTGATTGTTGTCCACAGGCTGGGGGCGAGTGGTGGCTGAAGTCGGGCAACCCGGTCAGAATTTGGGCAGGAGGGAAACGAACCGGGCTTCGCCGAACGGGTGCGGCCGGCGCTACCGATAGCGGGAGGCAGCGGTGAGGACAGCGACACTGGGTCCGGCGCAGCGAGCCGAGGCACTGGCGGAAATGGCCGAGCGCGAGTTGGACGTGCTCGTCGTGGGCGGCGGCGTGGTCGGCTCGGGCACCGCACTGGACGCCGTGACACGCGGCCTGTCCACGGGACTGGTCGAGGCGCGCGACTGGGCGTCCGGCACGTCGAGCAGGTCGAGCAAGCTCATCCACGGAGGCCTGCGCTATCTGGAGATGCTCGACTTCGCGCTCGTCCGCGAGGCCCTCAAGGAGCGCGGCCTGCTCCTGGAGCGGCTCGCCCCGCACCTGGTGAAGCCGGTGGCCTTCCTGTACCCGCTCCAGCACAAGGGCTGGGAGCGCCTGTACGCCGGCTCGGGCGTCGCGCTCTACGACGCGATGTCCATGGCCCGCGCCCACGGCCGGGGCCTGCCCACCCACCGTCACCTGAGCCGACGTCACGCCCTGCGTGTGGCACCCGCGTTGAAGAAGGACGCCCTGGTCGGGGCGTTGCAGTACTACGACGCCCAGATGGACGACGCCCGTTATGTGGCGACCCTGGTGCGCACGGCGTCGTCGTACGGCGCGAAAGTCGCCAACCGCGCGCGTGTGACCGGCTTCCTGCGCGAGGGCGAGCGGGTGGTCGGCGCCCGGGTGGAGGACGTCGCGGCGGGCGGCGAGTACGAGATCCGCGCCAAACAGATCGTGAACGCCACGGGCGTGTGGACCGACGACACCCAGGCGATGGTCGGGGAGCGCGGACAGTTCCACGTCCGCGCCTCCAAGGGCATCCACCTGGTCGTCCCCAAGGACCGCATCAACTCCTCCAGCGGGCTGATCCTGCGCACCGAGAAGTCCGTGCTGTTCGTCATCCCCTGGGGCCGGCACTGGATCGTCGGCACCACCGACACCGGCTGGGACCTCGACAAGGCCCACCCGGCCGCGTCCAGCGCCGACATCGACTATCTGCTGGAGCATGTGAACTCGGTGCTCGCGGTGCCGTTGACCAGAGACGACGTGCAGGGCGTGTACGCGGGGCTGCGCCCGCTGCTGGCCGGCGAGTCGGACGCCACCAGCAAGTTGTCCCGCGAGCACACCGTGGCGCATCCGGTGCCGGGGCTCGTCGTCGTGGCGGGCGGCAAGTACACGACGTACCGGGTGATGGCCAAGGACGCGGTGGACGAGGCGGTGCACGGGCTCGACATGCGGGTCGCCGAGTGCGTGACCGAGGACGTACCGCTGCTCGGCGCGGAGGGCTACCGGGCGCTGTGGAACGCGCGAGCGCGGATCGCCGCCCGGACCGGCATCCATGTGGTGCGCGTGGAACACCTGTTGAACCGCTTCGGGTCGATGGCGGAGGAGGTCCTCGACCTCATCGCCAAGGACCCGACCCTGGGCGAACCCCTCCAGGCCGCCGACGACTATCTGCGCGCCGAGATCGTCTACGCCGCCTCGCACGAGGGCGCGCGGCACCTGGACGACGTGCTGACCCGCCGCACCCGCATCTCCATCGAGACCTTCGACCGGGGCACGCGCAGCGCCCGTGAGGCCGCCGAGTTGATGGCGCCGGTGCTCGGCTGGGACAAGGACCAGATCGAGCGCGAGGTCGAGCACTACGAGAAGCGCGTGGAGGCCGAGCGGGAGTCGCAGCTTCAGCCCGACGACCTGACGGCGGACGCGGCGCGGTTGGGGGCGCCGGACATCGCGCCGATGTAAGTCGGCCCGGGTTCCGCCGCGCATCCCGGTCGGCTTCACTCGAACGAGTGTCGTGAGCTGGGATCTTTGTCCGGAACCCGGCCGTTCTACGAGGTGCGGGGGCAGAACTCGGCGGAGAGCAGGGCGGGTTCGAGACCGGGGTCTGCCAGCTCGCTCGTGTTCACCCGGAAGGTGAGGACATGACGACCGTCGACGGTGGCCGCGGTGCGCACGTAGCTGCCGGAGATCCGGCCGTTGTGCCCCCACACCGTGGTGCCGCACGGGAGCTTCACCGGAAACAGGCCCATGCCGTACGAGCCGTGTGCGGTCCGGGTGTCGAGCATCTCGCGCAGCCAGTGCGGAGGCAGGAGTTCACCGCCGAGCAGGGCCGAGTAGAAGCGGTCCAGATCGGCGAGCGTGGTCACCAACTCGCCCGCGGCCCCGGCCACCCGCGGGTCGAGATCGGTGACGTCGGAGCCGTCGGCGGCGTAGGCGCGGCCGTGCGGTGCGGGAAGTGTGGTGCGGGAGCCCGGGAAGGAGGTGCCCGTCAGACCCAGCGGAGCGATGATGCGGCGCTCGGCCTCGGTGGCGTACGAGTGGCCGGTGACCTGCCGGACGACCAGGCCGAGCAGGACGTAGTTGGTGTTCGAGTAGGAGAAGCGGCCGCGATCGGCCGGGGGGTGGGTGAGGGCGATACGGACGGCTTGAAGAGGGGAGACGGGGATCGTGCCCCGGGTGACCGCGGCGAAGTCGTACAGGCCGCTGGTGTGGGTGAGCAGGGAGCGGAGGGTCAGCGCGCGCCCGTCGTTGCCCGCTCCGCGCACCAGGCCCGGCAGGTGTTGCTCCACCGTGTCGGACAGGGACAGCCGGTGTTCGGCGGCCAGTTGGAGGACCACCGTCGCGATGAAGGTCTTCGTGATGCTGCCGGCGCGGAAGTGGTCGGCGCGGCCGATGCCCGTCCCGGCCTGTGCGTAGTCCGTCCGGTCCGGTGCACGGTCCGTGCCGGCCCGCGTGGTGCGGGGGCCCGTCCCGTCGCGGGTCAGTAGCGCAGCTCCCGGGGCTCCGCCCCGGGTGACCAGGAGCGTGACCAGGGCGTTCGTGGCTCGCGCGGGGCGGGCGTGGGAGGCGGTCGGCGACAGGCAGAGGAGGGCCAGGGACACCGGAATCGCCAACAGTGTCCGAGGTGTGGGCATCGCGGTCCTCCGTTCTCGCGGGTCATCGTGCCGGACTTGGCTGTGTGACCTGCGGCGGATATGCGAGGGGATGTGACCCCGGTGCCCGGACAGAGGCCCCCTGGGCGTTGGGCACTTGTTCGGTGGGGGACAATGGAGGCTCTGTCAGGGCGGGTTGCATGAGGGGACGCATGTCGGAGGCGGAGCGGGCGGGGACATCCCGTCAGGACACTCGTCAGGACAAGAACGGGCGTCTTCTCGCCGGGCGGTACCGGTTGGGAGAAGTGCTCGGCCGCGGAGGCATGGGCACGGTGTGGCGTGCCGAGGACGAAACCCTGGGCCGGACGGTCGCCGTCAAGGAACTGCGGTTCCCGTCCAGCATCGACGAGGACGAGAAACGACGGCTGATCACCCGGACCCTGCGCGAGGCCAAGGCCATCGCGCGGATCCGTAACACCAGCGCGGTCACGGTCTACGACGTCGTCGACGAGGACGACCGGCCGTGGATCGTCATGGAGTTGGTCGAGGGCAAGTCGCTTGCCGAGGCCATCCGGGAGGACGGTCTGCTCGCACCGCGGCGCGCTGCGGAGGTCGGGCTCGCGATCCTCGACGTCCTGCGGTCGGCGCACCGCGAGGGAATCCTGCACCGCGACGTGAAGCCGTCGAACGTGCTGATCGCCGAGGACGGCCGGGTCGTGCTGACCGACTTCGGTATCGCGCAGGTCGAGGGCGACCCGTCGATCACCTCCACCGGCATGCTCGTCGGCGCGCCCTCGTACATCTCCCCGGAGCGGGCCCGCGGGCACAAGCCGGGTCCGGCGGCCGACCTGTGGTCGCTCGGCGGGTTGTTGTACGCGGCGGTCGAGGGAGCGCCGCCGTACGACAAGGGCTCCGCGATCGCCACGCTCACCGCGGTGATGACCGAGCCGCTGGAGGAGCCGAAGAACGCCGGGCCGTTGAAGGACGTCATCTACGGCCTGCTGAACAAGGACCCCGCCCAGCGGCTCGACGACGCGGGTGCCCGGGCGATGCTCAACGCGGTGCTCCACGCGCCCGAGCCGAAGGCGGCCGAGCCGGAGCCAGTGCCACCGGCGGACGCGACGAGGGTGGTGCCGTTGCCTGTGCAGCCGGGGCCGACCGAGTCCGGCGGCAAGAAGAGCGGTGGCGGCAGTTCGGCGGGCGCCGACCGGTTGCGCGGGGCATTGCGGTCCATGCGGAAGGCTGCGGGGGGTTCGGCGGGAGCAGGGGCGGTCACTGCGGCGGCTGCGAGTCCGGGCTCTGCCGCGGATTCAACTCCCGCTGCCGGCAAGCCGGGTGGCTCGGGTCCGGGTGCGGCTGCTGCCGGGACCGGTGCGGCCGGCCCGGTCGGTGCGCCGGGTAAGAGTGGCTCTGGTACTTCGGGGGCCGGTGGCTCCAGTGGTGCGAAGGGCGCGGCCGCTGCCGGGGACGGCGCTTCCGGGAGTAAGAAGGGTGCGGCGGGGTCCGTGCCCGTTGCCGAGCCTCGGACGCCGGAGGTGCCTTCGGCGAGGTCGGGTGCGGCTTCCGGTGCGGCGACCCGGGCCGGGGTGTCGGCCGCTTCGGGAGCGAAGGCCGGTGCGGCGGACGCGGGTACGCGCGATCTGGGTGTGCGGGACTCGGGGACCAAGGACCCGGGGACCAAGGACCCGGGTGCGACGCACGAGGTGGGTGCGCGGGAGGCCAAATCGGCCGCCGGTGGGCGGAGTTCCGGTTGGCCCGTGATGACGCCGCCCGATCTGCCGCCGCGGCCGGTGCCGAGGGCGCCGCTCACCGATGTGGTGCCGAAGCGGACGCTGGTGATCATCGCGGTCGTCGTCGTGCTCGCGGTGCTCGGTGTCGTGCTGGCGTTCACGCTCGGTGGCGACGACGACAGCGGCTCGAAGGGGTCGAAGAAGGACAGTGGCGGCAAGGCGGTCGCCAGTGTCAGTGCGAGCGCGAGTGCCGGGACCGGCACCAAGAAGGACAGCGGCGACACGGCGAGCACCGGCGGTGCGCAGGACGACTCCTCGACGAAGGCGTCGGCGTCGGCTTCGGGTTCGGGCAGCACCTCGTCCTCCGGGACGAACGCGTCCGGCGGGAGCGGTGACGAGACGGACGGCTCCTCGGACGGTGCCGCGGTCGTGAAGACGTACAAGGGGAGCCAGGGGTTCTCCATAGGCCTGCCCGCCGGATGGTCGTACCAGTCGACGGACTCCGCGGGAGTCCGGCTGGTCGGCCCCGACGGGCAGAAGCTGCTGATCGCCTGGACCAGTACGCCGAAGGGCGATCCGGTGGCGGACTGGAAGAACCAGGAGCAGTACATGACGCGCTCCGGGTACACGCGGATCCGAATAGCGGGGGTGGACTACCGGGGCTGGAACGCGGCCGACTGGGAGTTCACCTATGAGGACGGCGGGACGAAGTACCGCACGATCGACCGCGGGTTCGTCGTCAACAGTCATCTCGGATATGCGCTCATGTACACCGCGAAAGCCGCGAATTGGGACACCGAACTGCGCAAGGACACGTGGGCAACACTGACAAAGACGTTCGAACCGAAGTCGTAGAACGAGCGGGTTCGGGTTTGACGTGCCAGATCGGTCAACCCCTCTTTGCGGGTTGCCTCCGGCACGTATCGTGAATGGTCGCGGACCGTACGCATCCAGGTATGTAGGCGGAACGGGGCGCAAGGCGAACGGAATTGACCAACCGGGCGGCCGGGGGAGGCAACGTGGACGACTATGCGGGTCGGGTACTCGCCGACCGCTACCGCCTGCCGCTGCCGCCGTCCGACGAGTACGAACTCACCGAGACCCGGGCCTTCGACACCTACAGCGGTCAGGAAGTCCTGGTACGCCAGGTGCCGTTGCCGGAGGTCGTCGAGGCGGAGGTGCTCGGCGAGGACGGACTGCCCGACGGGTTCACGGCGCGCGACCGCGGGGCGGGGGGGGGGGGGGCCCCGCGGGGGGGGGGGGGGGGGGTGGGGGGGGGGGGGGTGGGGTGTGGGGGCGTGTGGGGTGTGGGGGGGGGGGGGGGGGGGGGGGGGGGGAAGGGCCGCGCCCCGGCGGTCTGGGGGTCGGTCAGGCGGCGATCAGCGCGGCGCGGACGGCCTTGTAGTCGGCCTTGCGCGGCTTGTACGCGGCGGCGATCTGCGCGACCTGGGCGCGGGTGTACCGGTAGACGGTCTTGACGACGTTCCGGGCGCCGTCGAAGGAGCGGCGGATACGGGCGCGGCGGCCCTTGACGCCCGCGTTCTTCGCGGCGGTGCGCAGGGCCTTGACGACGCCCTTGACGGTGGCGGCGTCGGCGCCGGTGGCGATGACGTGGGTGACCAGGGAGCGGGCGCCGGTGCGGACACGGCGGGCGGCCTGGGCGGCGGCGCGGCGCTCGGTGGAGGCGGCGCGGTTGGTCCGGACGCGGTCACGGAGTACGCGGCGGGCGGCGACAGAAGACATTGGGGTGTTCCTTCCTTCGGGCTTGTCGGCGGTGCTCTCCGCCAACAACACACACAATACAGCAATGAGACCAGGCGGGAAGGCGAATCCAGGGAAGAGATCGAAGTTTTTCCAGGTGGAACGGCGCGCTTGGAAGCTGTCGGCGCGCGCCGAAAGTCTCACGGCTGTACTTCCCAAGCGGGCTAGAAGAGGGTGCCGGTGTCCTCGGTGGGCGGCGCGGCCGGCCTACGGGTGCGGGCGGGGCGTGCGGGCGTCGGGTCCTCCCCGAACAGCGCATCGGTCCCGTTGGAGTGTGCGACGGCGGGCACGGCGCGGCTGACAGCGCGGGCGTCGACCAGGGCGAGCGGGGCGGAGTCGTCGAAGTCGGCGCGCGCCATGCGGCTCCAGTCGCGGCCCTGGGGGTTGGCGGTCACTGCGGTCTCCTGTCTGTGCTCGGCGAGGCCGGGGCGCGGGCGGTGCGCCCCGGCGGGACGGTGGGCGTCTAGGTCAGCGCCGAGGGGCGCTTGCGTCGCGCTGCGGGTCGCACACGTGGTTGCCCATCCGGTGGCAGTCCCACCCGCTCTCGTCCTCTTCGATCCGGCCGTCACGGTTGTCGTCGCCGAGGGCATCGGCCTGCCCGTCGATCCAGCCGTCCGACCACGCGACGGTGCCCGGGTCGTTGGCGTCGCCGACGACGTCCGGGTACGTGGGCGCGGTGCCGTCGCCGAGGTCGGCCACCCCCGCCTTCCAACCGGCGTTGTACGTGGCCACGAGGTCGGCGTCGACGGACGGCGTGATGGTGACCGTGTGGGCCGGCCGGGGCGCGGCGGCCGGGTCGGTGGCGGTGCAGGAGCCGAGGAGTCCGAGGGTGGCGACCGTCAGGCCCGCGGCCAGGATCGCGGCGGGGCGGGGGCGACGGAGCAGGCGGGACAGGCGCATGGACGGGTTCCTTCGTTCGGGCTTCCCCGGGGTGCTCTCCTCGGGCCGCCGGGTGGCGGGGCTCCAGAACGTACAGGACCCCCGCAGGAAAGTACAGCCATGAGAGTGCATGGCGAGCGGCGCGGCCGTTTCACCTGTGTGTTTACGGTTTCTTACGGCATCCGTATTGCACTGGAGTCGCATTGCTGTACTGTTCTCTTAGCGGGTTCACCCCGCAGCCCCGGAGAGCAACCGGGGCCCGCCCGACCGAAGGAACGCCACAATGCCCGTGTCCCTCGACAAGACCCCCGCCCCCCTCCCGGAAGACATGGACCGCGCCCCCGCCTACCGCGTCGAACTCCGCAAGCTCACCGCCCTGTTCTTCGTCGTCGCCGACACCACGGGCCAGTGGACCCCCCAGACCCCCGACAACCGCGTTGACGTCCTGGCCGTCGAGCGCGCCGCGGACAACGACGTGGAACAGGCCCTCCAGCGCCACGACATCGAAGCGCAGTGCATCGAGGTCCCCGGCCTGGTCTACGTCGAACTGCACGCCGTGAGCGCCGGAGACGCCGCCCTCAAGGCCCGCGGCCTCATCTCCCCCGTGCCCACCACGTTCGAGGACCAGATGAACGCCCTCATGGGCGACGACGCCTGACAAACCCGCACCGCCCGCCGTTCCCCCCCGGCGGGCGGTGCGCCCCGCCCCCTCACCGGCCCGCCCGGTGCAGGCGCAGGGCGCACCGCCCCCTCACCAGTCCCGGAGAGCACCGGGACGCCCGAACGAAGGAACACACCCGTGATCACTGCCACGGAGCGCGCCAACTGGATGGCGCTGCAGGTCCTGATCTCCGCCCGCCTCCACAACGGCCACGTCGTCACTCACGACCTGGTGGACGCCGTCATGAGCCGCGACTACGAGAAGGAGTGCGGCAAGGCCAACAAGGAGATGGTGCGCCGCATCATCCGCAAGCGCGCCGAGTCCGAGCGCGTCCGGGTCATCTTCACCGAGGATGAGCGGTACTGGGCCATCCGCGAACAGCTCCACCACATGAGCACCGACGAGGTTCACGCGCTCCGCGACGAGATCACCGAGGGCGGCGACGACGACCCGCGCGGCTGGGACAAGGCTCTGACGAACGCCATCTCCGTCCGCCTCTCCCACCGTCAGCAGACGCGCCGCTTGCAGGGCTGCATGCCGGTCTCCATCCGCCTGTGGCGCATGCCGCGCCCGGCCGTCGCCGAGGAGCGCCCCGCCCCCGCCGAGGAGACCGCCCCGACCACGGCCGCCGCCGCTCCCCTGTACGCCGCCCTGGCCGCGTACGAGTCGGCCGTGCATGCCTCCCTCGGCGGTGCGCCCCGCGACCTCGCCAACCTCGACCGCCACCTGCTCACCCTGGGCAAGATCTCCGCCCCGGAGCACCACCTCGAGATCGTCGAGACCCGCAACGACCTCGAGGAGGCGTGGGAAGCGCTGCGCACCGCCCGCAGCCTCACCGCCCGCAACGCCGCCCACGACCAGGCGCGCGCCGCCGTCGAGCGGGCCCGCGCGGTGATCCTGGCCGTAGCTCCCCACGCGCACCGGATGCACGGCACGGACATGCCCGGCACCGCCGAGGAGATCCGAGTCGCGACCCTGGCGTACAACGCCGTCGACGCCACGCCCGAGGAGCTGTCCGCCGTCGCCACCGGCACGCCCACCGTGCGCGTGCACTGCCGTAGCGACTCCGGCACCGGATGGACCGTCACCGCAACGATCACCGCCGGTCTGGACTCGCCCATCGGGTACGCCCCCGCACACCCGCCGATCGTCCTCAAGTTCCGCAAGCGGGACGGCCGCGAGGACGCCGCCGAGAACACCCGCCGCGAGTTCGGCCCCCGGTTCCGCGTCGCCGTCCCCGTCGACTACGTCCTCGACCGCCGCCCCTGACCGGAGTCCGGCGCCGCCCGGCCGGCCTGGTCGGGCGGCGCCGTCGAGCCCCGTACGCGCACGCGCGCGTGTGGACGGTCCCAAAAGTCCCAAAACCCTGTCTGCCTGCGCTTTTCCCGCGCTTTCGGCGTCCGGCCCGCCGGTGGTCTGTTCGCCGCTCCGAGGAAGGTTCCAGCCCCATGCCGCTGCCGTTCTGGCTCCAGTCCCACGTGTCCCCTCAGCCGTCGCCCCGGTACACGTTCGAGTCGTTCGCCGACGAGGTGGCCCGTGCGATGGGTCTTCCGTCGCCGATGGTCACCGGGGAGTTCGAGCGGAGTTCCGAGACGGATCACGTCTGGATGCTGTGGAAGTCCGACCTGGGCGGGGCGTACCTGCGTCTGGACCGGCCGGACGTGAGTGAGTACGTGGTCCTTGGCGTGCAGTGGAGCCATGCGCCGGACCCGGCGGTCGTCGCCGCGATGGTCCGGGCGTTCGAGCGCCGTGGCCGTCTTCGGTCCCTCCGGTCCCTGCTGGGCCGGGTGTTCGGGCGCCGCTGAGCCCCCGCCCCCTCTCGCAGCTCCCTGCCCCGCCCGGCCGTCGCCGGATCTCCCGAAGGAACGCCCGTGTCTGCCCCTGCCCTGTTCGATCTGCCCGCCCCCGCTGAGGCGTCCACGGCCGCGCCTGCCACGTTCCGCCGGTCCGGCATCACGGTCCTGTCGTACGGGCTCGGCGCGGACAGTACGGCGATCCTGCTGATGTTCCTCGCCGACCCGGAGCGGTACGGGCTGCGGGCGGACCTGTCGGACCTGGTGGTGGTGCACGCGGTGACCGGGGACGAGTGGCCGGACTCCCTGAGCTACGTAGACCGGCTCGTCCTGCCGTTGCTGCGCCGGGCCGGGGTGAGGCTGGTGCAGATAGCCCGGTGTGGGCCGGAGGACGCCGACGGGGTGGTGATCCTCGACGACTCCCGCCAGCCGCGCCGGATCTTCGCTCAGGGGCCGTGGCGGCTCTCCGATGAGCTGCGCGCGGCGGGGACGGTGCCGCAGATGGCGAACGGGCGCCGTACGTGCTCCATCAAGTTCAAAGGCTGGTGCCTGGACGCGTGGGCCGCCCACGAGTTCGGCACGGCGAGCTTCCGGCGGGGCATCGGCTACCACGCGGGCGAGATGGGTCGGGCGGAGAAGGACACCGGCATCCAGCGGCGCCTGAACGCCGAGGCCGGCCGGAGCATCTGCGAGCCGTACTACCCGCTCATCCTGGCCGCGATGGACCGGGCCGCGGTGGAGGCGTACGTCCTGGCGCAGCTCGGCAAGAAGATCCGTAAGAGCTACTGCGCGCAGTGCCCGTTCAGTGGCGTGTGTGCCTCCCGGGACGCCCACGAGGAGCGGCTGAGGGCTCACCCGCACGTCGCGGCCGACGTGTTGCGCATGGAGTACGTCTCCCAGGCCCTGAACGAGCGCGTAGCCCTGTACGGCACGACGTCGCTGCGCAAGCGGCTCACGGAGGACGGGCAGAACACCGCGGTGCTCGACGCGTTCGAGCTGTCGCTGCAGCAGGCCCCGTACGCCGTGTACGAGGTGCGCCGGGTGTACTTCGCGGCCCGCACGGACGACTGCCGCCGCTGGCACGGTACGGCGTGCCGGTCGCCGCGCTGGTGGTGCCGTCAGCCCCGCACCGAGGCGTGCGTCCAGGGGCATCCGGCGGGCCGGTTCGAACCGTGGTGCTCCGGCTACTGGGACTCGTGCCGGGGCGCGGCGAAGAAGGGCCAGGCGTGGCGGTCCGTGCGCACCGTGTTCGAGGGGAGCCGGGCGGACGCCGAGGCGCACGTGCGCGCCCAGGCTGGCAAGCGCGGCATGACGCTGGAGAGGGGCGAGCACTCCGGGATCGAGCGGGCGCACTACCTGACCGCGGGCGACAGCTACCCAACGGCGTCCGGGTACCTGGTAGCGGCGCCGGCCGGGGTGCACGACAAGCAGCGCCCGAAGTTCGAGGAGCGGTTCACACAGCTCACCGGCCGGGACGGGACCGTGGGCACGCCGTTGCGAGAGCTGCCGGAACCAGCCCCGCGGCGCCGTACGGGCGGTGTCGTCGTCGTACGCCGGGCGAAGACCATCGGCGGCGTGATGCTCATTGCATGACCGTGCGGGCCAGCAACGCGACTCCCGATCCTCTTGAGCCTTGTGTTCCTGGGGGTACTACACCCGCGAGTCTCATTGCTGTACTCTCTGAGGTGCTGGCGGAGAGCACCGCCAACAGCCCGAAGGAAGGAACACGATGAACATTGTTCTGGCGATGGAAGTCGCCCCCCAGGTCACCGCGCGGTTCGCGGAGATGCGCACCGTCCTCAACTCCGAGGGGCGAACCGACACCCCGCGCGAGCAGTCCGACGCCTTCAGCTTCAACATCCTGGGCGGGAAGGCGCTCCGTGAGTCCGTCATCAACGGTGCGGACGGCACGGCGGTGCTGATCATCCGGTGCGTCGAGTACATCGACCCGGTCACCCAGGGGACGCGGTACGGCGTCGACTACTGGTCGGTGCGCCGCTACTGGGCCAGTGACCACGCGACGCGCGTCCTGGCGGAGTTGTCCTACGAGACCGCCGTTCGCGACGAGTTCGCCCGCCCGACGCTGCCGCTCTCCCTGGAGCGGTTCACGCGCGGCCTGGCCAGCTTCTACGACGTCACCGACGTCATCTGACCGGTCCGGTCCCTCTCGCCGGGGCGCGACCGTACGCGCCGCGCCCCGGCACCCTCCCCCAGTTCGCCAGACCTCACCAAGGAGAACCCCGTCATGTCCAAGACCGTCACCACGTCCGGTTGCCTCCCCGCCAGCACGGACGACCCCCAGGTGAAGGCGGCGTTGCGTCTGCTCGCCCACGACGGTCAGCCGCTCGCCGTGTTCGCCGCCGACGGAGTGTGCGTCAGCGGCGGCGCATACCTTGACCCGCGGCGGTCCACTGGCGAAGTCGTCCTGACCTTCTGCGGCGAGGACGGCACGACCACGGACGAGCACGAGCGGCACGACCGAGAGCTGACCATCCGGGCGTACGCGGACCTGTTCGCCACTGCCGGATGGAGCGTCGCCGAGTACCCGGAGCAGGACGCGGCCGGCGTCAAGCGGCTCGCCCGCCTCATCCTCACGCCCCCGCCCGCCCGGTTCCCTGTGGACACGGCTGCCGTGTACGTGCCCGACCCCGACGAGGACTATCGGGACATCGTCATCATCAAGTCGCTGCCCGAGGGCGCCACCGTGGAGGCCCTAAGCGCCCGCCACGGCAAGACCATCCGTGTCGCCCTGGACAAGCTGCAGCCGCTTCCCGCACTCCCCCCGGCGCCCGAGGGCGAACTGACGGACTGCTGGACGATCACGGACGCCCAGGGCGAGGAGATCGCCCGCGTGCAGGCGCAGGACGACCCCGCGGCCCGAAAGGCGGCAATGCGCAAGGGCAGCGTCCGCGCGGTGGTCCGCAGGGAGAAGGGGTTCGCCGTCCGGCGGCTTCGCTCCTCCGAGCTGGAGGTGCCCGTGGGGCTGCTGCGCGGTCTGCCCCGCACCGCGTAGCAGCCCCGTACGGCCGGGGCGCGCCCCCACCGTGCCCCGGCCGTACGCCGCCCCCGTGCCGCCCGCTCCACCGACCTTGAGGACTTCACCATGCACGCCACCATCCGCGCCCACCGCGCCCGCAAGGCCCGCTCTCCCCGCTGGACCGACCGCCGTGCCCGCCCCGCCAGCATCCGGTCGACGAGCACCACCGTCGGCGCCGCCCGCGCCTGCCTCGCCCGCTCGTACCGGCACGGGGAGCGCCGTTCCGCGCCGTGGCTCAAGACGCGCGTGGAGCGAGGAGAAACCGCGCTGCGCTTCGGGGCGTACGGCCGTCCCGTCCCGTTCCCGCCGGTCGACCGCTCGATGCTCCCCCGCGAGGAGCGCATGGGCCGCCCGCAGCGCCGGTAGCCGCCCGCCCGGCCGGGGTGCCCGCAGCGCCCCGGCCGTACCGCCCCTCCGCCCGCCTCACGCCCCAGGACGCCCGCCATGCAGACCGCGACCCTCTTCGACCTCCCCGCCATCCAGACCGGCCTCCAGGGCGCCCCCGCGGCGGCTCCGGCGAAGAAGGCGCGCCGCCCGCGCAAGGTCCACGCGTCCGTGCCGCTCAAGCCGTCCACGACCGTCCCCGACGAGCTGATAGCCGAAGCGGACTGGGTGGTCGTGAACTCCAGCGGCGGCAAGGACAGTCAGGCGATGCTGTCGTACGTCGTCCACCGCGCGAAGGCCCTCGGGATGCTGGACAAGGTGGTCGTCGTCCACGCGGACCTGGGGGACATCGAGTGGGCCGGCACGAAGGCCCTCGCCGAGGAGCAGGCCCGTCTCGCCGGGGTCGGCCGGTTCGAGGTGGTGAAGGCGAAGGGCGCCGATCTCCTCGGGCGCGTCCTGATCCGCTTCGGCAAGCTCAAGGCGAAGGCGGAGCGCGAGGCAATCGAGGCGGGCCTCGACCCGGCCGCGGTGAAGGTCCCCCCGGCTTGGCCTTCGAGTTCTGCACGCTGGTGCACGAGTGACGTGAAGCGCGGGCCGATCTGGACGCTGTTCACCAAGCTCGCCGCGGAGCTGTCCCACCTGGGCCGCCCGGTCCGCATCCTCAACTGCATGGGGCAGCGGGCCGCCGAGTCCGCGCCGCGGGCGAAGCTCGCCGAGGTGGAGATCGACCGCTCCGCGAGCAACGGCAAGCGGCACGTCACCGTGTGGCGCCCGATCCACGGGTGGAGCGACGCCGAGGTGTGGCGGGAGATCGCCCGTTCCGGCCTGCCGTACCACGAGGCATACGACTGGGGCATGCGGCGCCTGAGCTGCAGTTTCTGTGTCCTCGGGTGTGAGGCCGACGTGGTGCTCGCCGCGCGGCTGCGCCCGGACAAGGCCGCCGAGTACGCGGACATGGAGGTCCAGGTCGGCGCCGACTTCAAGCACGGCTTGTCCATGGCCGAGATCATCCGCCGCGCCGCCGAGCTGGAGAGGGAGCTCGGCCCCGTGCGGCGGCCGCCGGCCGGGACAGCGATGGCCGGGTTCGTCGGCAAGTCGACGACCGCCATGTACCTGGGCCGCCGTGATCTCCTCCGCGAGCGCCTGGCCCTCGCGTCCTGACCCCCTGCACACCCACTGACTTCCGGAGAAGACCCGTGTCCGTGTTCGCCACCACCCCGTACACCACCGACAAGGCCACCCCGGGGCAGCGCCGCGTCATGCTCGCCGCAGTCGACGCGGACGGCCGACTGCCCGACGGTGCCAATCAGCGCGTGCTCAACAGCCTCCCCGAGTCCTGGGCGCGCACTGACGTGGCGGCCGGGGGCCGGTTCCTCACCACGGAGGGACGCGCCGCGCTTGCGCCGTTGGGCCGGTTCTTCCTCCTGGCGCGGGCCAACCCCGTGAATGGCTGTCTGCCGGGGACGACGGGGCACAGTGACATGCTCGCCCTGGTCCGCGACGGGCTTGCCGTCCTCCAGGACAGCGACGGCCGCCCCGTGTCCGTGGCGGACCGCTGGGAGCGCGGAAACTCCCTGCGCATCACCGAGCGCGGCCGGAGACTGGTCGGCATGCCGCTGACAGCTCCCGAGTTCGCCGAACGCCACCCTGTGGGTTCCCGGGCGATGTGGAAGCGGCAGGAGGGGGAGCCCGCCCGGCCGGTGCAGATTCTCGGCTGGCCGCTCGCCGACGGCACCGTGCGCGTGCTGCCGGAGGGCGCCCGCCTCAGCTACGCCCAGAGCGCGGAGCGGTCCGCGCCGGCCGAGCAGATCCGTCCTGCGCCCCAGACCCCCGCGCCCACTGTGCCCAGCCGACCCGACGACCGAAGGAACACGATGACCGGCAGGAAGCCCGAGCCGACCCTGGACGACGACCTTGAGGTGCTGCGCGGACTCGCCGCCGCGGTGGTGAAGCCGGTGACGCCCGGTGCGGAGACTTGGGAGCAGGTGAAGGCCCTCGAGGAGCGCGCGACCGCGGGATACGAACTGGCCGAGCGGTTCACGGAGTTCGACCAGCGGGCGACGGCCGACCGTCGTGCACCGAAGGAGTGGGGGATCAGCCGGGAGCTGTCCGAGGAGCAGATCGCGGCCGAGCTGGAGAAGCGGCCCGAACTGCAAGCTCTCGGCGGGTTCCTGGCGACTCTGGCCACGATGGGTATGGCGCCGTGGCAGATGGCCAACCTGGTCCGCAGGGTGAAGGCCCACCAGGAGGCCGGCGCCGACGAGAGCTGAGCGCCGCGGAGGCGTGGCGGGGGCCGTCCTGGTCGGGCGGTCCCCGTTTTCGCGGGTTCCCCCTTCCCTGCGAGTCTCATTGCTGTATTGTGTTTGGTGTTGGCGCAGAGCACCGCCAACGAAGCCCGAACGAAGGAAAACCGCGTGCCCTCTGCCGCCCTCTTCGACCTCCCCGCGTCCGCCGCGGACAGTGCAGCCATGCGACCGGCCGCCCCGACAAACCCCGGGCGCCGCTCGTACGACGACGTCGACCGCGTGACGTACCTGGGCACGCATCAGCCGTCGTGGCTCGCCCGGCCGGAGTTCGGCGAGGACTGCGTTCCGCTGTGCGTTGCGAACCACCGTCTCTCCGGCCGCAAGACCCTGCCGCGCGCCGTCACGCCGTGGATGCTGGACTCCGGCGGCTTCACGGAGCTGTCGAAGTACGGCGAGTGGACCGTCACCCCGTACGAGTACGCGGCCGCGGCGCGCCGGTACTACGACGAGATCGGCATGATGGACGTCTGCGCCATTCAGGACTGGATGTGTGAGGACGAGATCCTTGCGAAGACCGGTCTGACGGTGGAGCGCCACCAGTACAAGACCGTGGCGTCCTTCATCAACCTCCTGAGCCTGGACCCGGACCTGCCGTGGATGCCCGTCCTCCAGGGCTTCACCCTCGACGATTACCTGCGCTGCGTGGACCTGTACGAGCAGGCCGGTGTGGACCTGACCCTTGAGCCGGTCGTCGGCATCGGTTCCGTGTGCCGTCGGCAGACGACGAACGAGGCCGTACGGATCATCGAGACCCTGTGGTCCATGGGCATCCGCCTGCACGGGTTCGGCTTCAAGGTCACCGGCCTGCGCGAGGTCTCCCACCTGCTCTACTCGTCCGACTCCCTGGCGTGGAGCCTGAACGCCACCAAGCGGGCCCCGATGCCCGGGTGCACGCACCAGCACTGCGGCAACTGCCCGCGCTACGCCCTGGCGTGGCGGAACCGTCTCCTCAACTCCCTCCCCGATCACCGGCAGCTCCTGACGCTGACTGCCTGATCCTCCACTCTTCCGGGGCGTCCACCACGGGCGCCCCGGCCCACCGGCGGGGAGAGCACCCCGCCACCGACCCGAACGAAGGGACACCACCGTGTACCAGAAGACCGACCTGAACGGCCCGCTCGCCCAGCTCCGCGAGAACGCCGAGGCGTGGAAGGCCAGCCTCGCGCGACACGCCTCCGAGGAGCGCAAGGGCAAGGGTCTCGCCTGGGACGTCGAGCTGATGGAGCAGCGGGACGACATCGCCGCGAAGATCGTGGAGGACTTCGGCGTCATCGACGCGGAGATGTCCAAGCGTCGGATCATCGACAGCGCCGCCCCGTCGGCGTGGACCATCGACCGCCTCACCGACGAGCAGCTCGCCGCCTGCAAGGCCGACTGGCCGGAGCTGGGCATGTTCGCCGACGACACCATTCGCCGGCTCGCTGACGTCGTCGGCATCCGCATGGTGCGTTCGATGGCGCAGGAGGCCGTGAGGCGGGCTCCCGGCGTCCTCGGCGTCCTCAAGGACCGCGCTAAGGAGCGCCTGTCCGAGTAGTCCCCCCCGCGCCGTCCACGGCCCGCCCCAGCCCCGGGAGCGGCGCCGTGGGCGGCGCCCCGCCTGTCTCTGGGGTCGGAGAGCACCGGCCTCGTCCCGAAGGAAGGAACCGCACCCCATGTCCCGTCCCACCCGCGTCAGCACAATCCGCCGTCACCTGGTCGAGGGCGGGCTCGTCGACCTCGGCCTCGGCGAGGCAGCGCAGAAGGCCGGCCGCCCCGCCCAGCACGAGACGGACGGGTTCGCCGCCCGACAGCACGTCGACGAAGCCGGGGCACTGTTCGTCATCGTCGGCGCGTACGGCCCGGACTGGTTCACCACGATGCGCGAGGTCCGTCACCGGCTGGAGCAGCCGTACGTGAAGTGCCACGTCGACGGCGAGGCGCCCGGACTCGCCGACAACGAGCTGTTGGTGCGGTGGGCGACGTCCGCGGAGCTGCAGGCCCGCAAGGCGGTCCAGGAGGCGCGTCAGGCTCCGCTCAAGGCCCTCTTGCGGCAGGACGAGGCACGGCAGCGCGCCGAGGAGGAACGGCAGTCCCTCGAGCGCGCAGGACAGTTCGGCCTGTTCTGAGCACCACCCGGTGATCGCGTACCGTTGATCAGCCGATGTGTTCGCTGCCCAGCGAATAGCAGAGAGGGGCCCCAGGTGATCGTCCTGGGGCCCCTCTTCTGTGCGGGCTCGTCCTGCCCTGTCCCAGCGAGGGCTAGGTGAGTCCCGTCAGCGGCCGAACGTGCGGCACTGCTCCATGTGGACCGCCAGGGCATCGGTGAGCACGGTCCGGTCGTAGTCGGGCCACCATCGGTTCTCGAAGTGGAGGGTGGCGTCGCTGGCCTGCCAGAGCAGGAAACCGGACAGACGTCGCTCCCCGCTGGTGCGGATGATCAGGTCCGGGTCGGGAAGGCCGGCCGTGGTCAGATACCGCTCGATCGGCAGCTTGACCGCCGGGCCGTACTCCGGGCAGGTCACCGCGCGGTGGGCGGCCCGCCGGATCTCGTCCTGCCCGTCGTAGCCGACGCCGAGGCAGACAGCCATGCCCTCCCGCTGGGTGGTGGTGGCTTCGGCGTACTCGATCGCCTCCAGGAGCTGCGGAGTCGCATTGCCCCGGAGGGCGCCGGAGTGCAGGACGCGGACGGGCCCGGTGGACTCGTCCGCGACGTGATGCAGTAGCTCGGCGATGACATCGACCAAGACAGTGGCCTCGGCGGTGGCGCGGTGGAAGTTCCGGCTCGACATGAGGAACACGGAGGCGGCTTCCAGGCCGAGTTCACGGCAGTGGTCGAGTGCCTGGCGGACGGCGAGGGCGCCCTGTCGGAAGCCGCTGGCCATGCTCACCCCCCGGGCAGCGGCCCAACGGCGGTTGCCGTCGGCGATGAAGGCGATGTGGCGCGCCGGCATTCCAGGGACGGGGGGAGTCGAGGTCGTCATGGCCGGGTGGTGTACGTGGCCAGATCGGCTTACGTCACGCCGTCAGCGCAGTGAAGACCAGGGCGGACGTGATCGTGCCCGCGGCCGCCCCCGCAATGGTCTGGGCGAGGGTGTGGTCGCGCAGGGAGATACGGGACCAGGCGAGGACAGCGACGAACGGGTACGCAGCCCAGACGAGCGGACCCCAGGTGAGGGCGAGCATTGCGAGGGCACCGCCAGCGACCGCAGTGTGCACGCTGATCTTCCACTTCCACACGGCGGTGGGGACCAGGAGGACGGCGAGGGTGGCGAGCATCGCGACGACTAGGGCGACCATCGCCCGGGGCGCGTCGAAGAGGAACATGCCGCCGATACCAGTGGCGACGGAGGCCATGATGACGGGTATCAGCAACTTCCTGCGCTGGACCTGACCTATGTGCCGGTCAGCCCACATGCCCGTGCGCATGCCGTACTTGATGTAGGCCATGGGGATCGCCGCGGCGAACAGGATGGCCTCGAGAGCCCACAGGACTCCCGTGAACGGGTTGTTCTGAGCGAGGCCTACGCCGAGGCTCACCAGGATGATGACGTTCCGCGGCTCTGCCCGGTCGGTGATGAGGCGAGCCGTGCGGTTCTCCTCGTGGGTCGGAGCGGGCGCTGCGGTGGTGGAGCTGGTCATGCGGTGACTTCCTGGGGGGTGTTGGCGCTGGCAAGCCGGTCTGCGGCGTCGGCGAGGGTGGGGGACGTGTAGTGGTGGGCGACCCGGGTCAGCCATATGGAGTTGAGCAACAGGTCGTTGCGCAGGGACAGCACTGTTCCCGGGCGCAGGGTGGCGTAGGACTCTGCGTCGACTGCCTTCTTGCGGGCGACCCGCAGGCAGAGGGCTTCGCGGGCGGCGCGGGCTTCGGCACCGTGGAGGCCCGCGCCGCGCGCCTCGATGAGGGCATCACGGTGCAGGTCCTTGCTGACCCAGAGCAGCAGCTCGTACGAGGCATCCGAGATGTCGACGATTCGCTGGTCAAGGCGGCCATATAGGTCGCGGATGCGGTGCCGTTCTTCCTGGGCTGAGGGGACCTCCTTGAGACGGCGGACAACAACGTCTGGCGGGAGAACGGAGACGAGTTCCTCCCACAGAGAGCGGAGGGCAATGAGGCCGCGACGTTGCCGGACGGCGCGCAGCACGAAGTCGACTGCGCGCACGGAGCTGCCGACGATGACGAACAGGATCGTCACCATCTGGATTACCGATCCGCCCAGTTGGAACTGGCCCTCTGAGAGGGGGTAGGTCCAGCTGGTGAAGCCGCACACGAGGAACGAGATCCGGTAGACGGGGTAGAACGCACCCACTGCGGCGCCCAGGGCCATGAGGCGCATGCATAGCTTCAACAGCCGGTCGTCCGTGCGCCGAGCGACGGTGAGGTACAGCAGGATCGACGGGACCAGTGCGCTCCCGATGCTCAGCAGGTAGACACTCAGGTGCACGCTGCCGGCGACGTCGCCGTACTGGGCGGAGGCGAAGTCGCGGGAGCCGTCGGGTGCGACGACTGCCGGCTCAGCGAACGGGAATGCTGCAATGGCGATGACGCTGAACACGCTCAACGCAGCCATACGCGGCCTGAAGCTCACCCAACGGCGCCAGGTCGGCTCTTTCTCACGGGGCGGTACGACGGACTCCACCCATCCGAGGAGGAGGGTGGAGGCCAGCATGACGATCAGGTGCTTCGGCAGTACCGCCGCGTCCTTGATGCCTGTCAGGTCGGCGAAGAGATCCTCGACAACGGCCAGGCGCAGGGTCGCGCCGATGCTCAGGGCGAGGAGCACCACGAGGAAGGACCGTTGGCCCGGCGTCGTCGGCCGGATATAGATGCGGACTGCGACCACCATCCACAGAGGGACGGTGGTGAGCAGGTCGATTATGTCGTCTCTAGGCACGAAGTGGCTTTCAGCGGCAGGTGGTCACAGGCTGCGGTGCAGCCGGTCGACCAGGGGGTCATGGTGCCGGGCGTCGCGGGCCTTGTCAGCGGCCACCCGGCGGGTAAGGAATGCGAACCGTTCGGCCTCGTCCTCGACCCGCACGTACTCCGGATCTTGGGGACCGTCGTGCGAGCGGGCACGACCGAAGAGGCAACCGCCGAGAAAGTCCGAGCTGAGGAACTGGTACGGCTCGGGCTCCGCCGGCGGGGGAGCGGCGCGCAGGACGAGCGCCGTGTGCCGCATCTTCTGGTGGCCCCACTCGTGGGTGAGGCTGTGCGTTGCCGCATCGCCTGTGAGAGCGGGGTCGACCCAGACGGCGTCACTGCTGGCGTCGGGCCGCTGCAACCACAGCGCGTTGGCGTGAAGACCAGGGAGCGGCGACGGGCCGCGCCACAGCTCCAGGTCGCGCCCGTAGTCCACTCGGTAGTGCTCGCGCATCACGGGGAAGAGGGAGTCCACCGTCAGTGGGGCAGGGACAGAGATGCCCTCGAGAGCCTTCTTGATCTTTCGGTCGTAGGGGTGCTGTATCACCTGAGTTGAACACCTTGTGGGGGGTTAGTCGCTGGACGGAGCTACGCGTTCGCTCGCCTCGTTCTCCATCGCCTCGATCTGCTCAAGTTGCTGAGCGAACCGGACGACACGTTCCTGTCCACCAGGTGACAGCCGGCGAGTGGTTCGGGCCAGGACGGCGACAGTCTGCGGCTCAGGCTCTGCACTCAAGGTTGGACGCCTGGACTCCAGAAACCGTTGCACTTCCTTCACAACTTTCTGGGAGGTCTCGCTACGGCCGTTGAACACGTCTACCGGGAGGTCGAAGGAGTCGGCGATCAGTGAGGCGATTGCGAGGCTCGGGCTCTTGATCCCGCCCGTACGGAGCTTGCGAATGGTCTCGTCGCTGATGGCTCCGGCACCGTGCTTGGCGTTGATCGCGTTGGCGATCTCCTGGTTGGTGGGAAGGATGAATTCGCCTGGCTTGTCAGGGTTCTCCCTCGCCTGGGACTTGAGGAGCAGGTTGAGAACGTCGCCGAAGGATGGCGGCTGTGGCTGGGCATGAGGCTCTGCGGTCACTGTCGGGTGGTCTCCTGGCGGGATGGTGAGGCGATCACCATAGCCGGAAACCACGGATCGGTGGTCGAAGCGTAAAGTTGAACCACAGATCGTTTGACGTGTGCGGTGTTGTCGTTCTTTGATTGACCTCGGAGCGGCGCGTTCCGGTGTCGGAGTGTCACCGCCCGCCCTGATCACCCCATGCCCGCGCGCGGGCGGTACGAGAGGCACTGCGTGGCCAACGCCCCAGGTCGGCGCCCACCTACGCGAGCCCCGCGACACAAAAGATTCAGCGACGCAATACTCGGCAGGCCCACCCGCGTCGAACTAACATTCGACATCGCGCCACACGACGGGACGGACAGCAAGTGACGATCTCTCACGACTTCTCTCTGCTTTCGGCCATCGGCCTGCAGACCATCGCCGCCAAGCAGAGCCCCGCCGCACCGCACGGGCTGCCTGCCGTGGACAACTCGATCGAGTTCCGGCTCGGCCCGGAGCACACCCCGATCCAGAGCATGCATCGCGCCCGGAGCTTCGTCGCGAGGGTCCTGCCGGCGCTCCTCGCTGACGCACCCAACGGCAAAGCCGTCGTGGAAACGACGCTCGCCGTCCTGACAGAACTCGTCGACGTCACGGCCCGGCACCGCGCCAGCGTCGACCTGAGCGGCCGGGTCTCGTACGACGGGGACCATGTTCTGATCACGGTCGGAGAGATGAGCCGCCCACTGCCGGCGCCCGAGGAGGAGCCGGGCCTGTTCCTCGTTCACCGTCTGGTCGACGACATTGGCCAACACCGCGGCGATGGGGACGGGTATGCAACTTGGACGTCGATTCCAGTTCGATGAAGGATTGATAGGGCCAAGGAGCCTCGGATTTCCCCCAAGTCTCTGTTTGCGGCAGTCCCCCTTCCAGCTCCCTGGGGCAGTTGTACGTCTGAAAAGTGGAGCCGAGTCTTGCCGTCGGGTATGTCGCCTGGACCGAAGTCGGTGGTGTCCATCGGGGCATGGGGCGATGTCTGGCCTCTGTCCTGTGAGGCGAATTACGGCCCCGGTGGAGCTTGGAAGCCTGAGTTCTGATGGCGCTGGCGCCGGGAAATCCCCCACTATGGAATCAACTGGCGCGCTCGTGTGACGCACCTCACGGACGGTGTCCATATGTTGGACGCTCACTGATCGCGATATGCAGTGGGGTGCCAAGTCAAGGCGGCGGGCTCAGGCTCTCGCACCGCGAGGCCTCGAAGTCGCGGTCATCGTCAACGGCGGAGCAGTGATCCAGCCTCACAGGCTGTACCGTGACCGAGACGCCAAGATGCACCGACGGAGCCATGAGGCCCAGGAACGGCAACGGTGCGGCGCATGCTGGAGGACGGAGACTTTACGTAGCCGTCAAGGTAGCCACGAACAGGGCCGTCCGCCGCGTTCGCGCAGGTGGTAGCGCTGCGGTGACACTCCCCGGCGTACAGCTCGGCTCGTCTGTCAACAGGGCTCTGATCTGGTCTTATGGGCCGGTCGGAGTCCATTCCTGCGTCTGGGGGCTTCTCCCGCTTCTACCTGGGAGTTCCCGGGAGTTCCCGTGGAAGTGTGCACGCGTTGTGCACTGGGGCGGGGTGCAGCGTGGCGGACGGGTTGCGAGACGTCGGCGAGCAAGCCGTCAGGTCTCCTCGCGGATCAGGTGAACGAGCGCTGCGGCGCAGTCGTCGGTCTGCAGGTCCAGGGGGCAGGCCGTGGCTGAGCAGGACGGCTCCGTGGTGCAGGGCTCGGGTGGCGGTGGCGGTGGCGCGGTAGCGGGCCGGCCGGGACACAGAGCGCTCACTGGCCGACCGAGGGCGAACCATCAGCGCCACGCTGGCCCCACGTCGGCCGACAAGACGGTTCGGGTTGCCCGGTCCACTACGGGGAAACTGCCCACCGGCCAGTGAACTCTTGCCTCCCCTCGGAGGGGCCGGCCCGTGATCGGTGCGGGCCGTTCTGTCTCGGTGCCCCACAGGGTCCGTGTGCTGTGTGTCGGTCGCCGGGCGGCTGTAACACCGTTCGGACATTCGCGCCGTTCGATGAGGCACCGCAGGGCACCGGTCGGGCGGACACCCGGTCCGCCGGGCCACCAAGCCCCTGCGACGTCCCCTCAAGTGCGGAATCAGTCAATCCGCCTCGGGTTCTTCCCTCGAACAGAAGGATGGGCAATGAGATCAGCAAGGCGGTCCAAACGCCTCGCGTTGGCGCTCGTCGGAACTCTCGCCGTGGCTACGGCGACACTGACGGTGTCCGCTCCGGCCTGGGCGGGCTCTTCGTCGGCCCAGACGTCGGCCAGCGCATCGGCGGAGCTCAGCCAGCACGACTGGAACCAGCTCGCCAAGCTCCAGGCAACGCATTCCGTGCTCGGCGTCGCGGACACCGGCACGGTCCTGCGCCTGCCCGCCGGCACTTCGGCCGGTGAGAAAGCCAAGGTCACAGCGCAGCTTCCGGCAGACGCGCACACCGTCGTCCAGGCCAGCAGGTTCAGCAAGAGCACGCTCGACCAGATCCAGAAGACGGTGACGGCGCGCGACTGGACCAGCGACGCGGACAAGTACAGCGTGTCCACGACGTACGACGCCAAGACCGACAAGGTGACCATCTCCACGGACGCTCCGGCATCCGTCACGCGGTCGTTGAGCAAGAAGTACCCGGGCGCCCTCGAAATACAGCAGGCTCGCCTCGAACCCCAGACCAGCCGGTTCGCCGACGCCCAGCCGTTCTGGGGCGGCGCCGCGTTGATCGGCACCGAGAGCGCGGGCGCCAGCAGCTGCACGGCCGGTTTCGCCGTCAAGGACAGGACCACCCACCACGTCTACATGACGACCGCAGGCCACTGTTACGGCGCCCTGACGCACGTGTACAGCCGGGGGCAGAACAACAACTTCGGCAACTGGATCGGACAGGTCAACCGGCGCAACCAGGACATCGACACCGAGCTGATCTACAACAGCTTCTCGGATTCGGCCTACGACAGCTTCATCTTCACCGGCGGTCTCGCCGGCAGCGGAGCCACGCACTTCGTCCACGGAGAGGAGGGCCCCTCTGTCGGTAAGAAGGTGTGCGTGAGCGGCTCCGTGTCGTTCAACCACTGCGGGCACAGCATCTCCAACAGCAGCTACAGCATCTGCTATTCGGGCGGTACCAACTGCATCAAGAACGGTCAGGGATTCCTCTACGAAAAGGGCGGCACGAACTTCCCGTACTACAACAACGGGAGGCTCACGCAGGGCGGTGACTCCGGCGCCCCCATCTACACCAGTGACGGCACCGAGTCGGCAGCCTGGATCGTCGGCGGGCACTCGGGCCTCATATGGACGAGTAGCGGCGCCTGCAGCTGTTCGGTACCGCACATGGTCGGCGTGAGCGTGTACGCCATCGTCCGACACATGGGGGTCGACGTCATCACCAGGTGACGGTCCGGGACCAACCCGGCGAGCATCTCAGGAGCACAGAGGTGCCGGCTGCCTCGGAGGCGGCCGGCACCCGCTCGAAATCCCCGGAGCACCAGAGCGAACCGCAGTGCCCGGCCGTACGCCCGCTCGGCGTCCGACACCCGCACGGCGCCGGCCTCCCGACAACCGAAGGCACGACGTGCCGACCCAGCCGCCCCTCAGGGGTGCCGCACATCCGGAGCCCAAATGAACCGCCTCCGCACCTCCCGCAACCACACATCCACGCCGCCCGCCCGCAAGAAGCAGGACGACACACACAAGCCGCATGCCGGAGCCGGTATCGGCCGATGGCTGGCGGCGAGCACTACCTGGTTCGGCCCTTTCACCGTGATCACGGCCGCGATGAGCGTCCTCGCCCTCGCCATCGGTGGGCCGGAGATCACCGACACGGCCGGCCAGGTCCTCGGCGCCGCCGACTGGACCCAGCCCCTCACCTGGGCTGCGCTGCTGCTCAAGATCAGCGCCAGCGGACTGAGCTTCCTTCCCGTGGGCGTGGCCGGCTACCTGGCGTACGGCATGGCCGGCAGGCCGGCGCTGGTCCCCGGCGTGCTGGGCGGTATGGCCGCCATGGGCGTCCAGGGCGGCGTTCTCGCCGGTCTGGCCGCCGGCCTGATCGCTGGCGCGGCCACCATGGCACTCCAGCGGATTGCCGTCCCGCCGGCACTGCGGGACGTCACCACGACCGTGCTCGTGCCCCTGCTGGCGACGGTGGTGACCGCGGCCGTGCTCATCGTTTTCGCCGGGCCGCAACTGGGCGCTCTGACCACGTGGCTGCACCAGGAACTGGCCTGGCTGGAGTTCCACAACACCGTCCTGGTCGGTGTGATCCTTGGACTGATGGTCTGCTCCGACCTCGGCGGCGCGATCGGCAAGACCGCCATCGCCTTCGGAACGGTGGGCGTGAGCGGTTCCGACCCCTCCAAGTTCAACCCCACCGACATGACCATGCTGGCCGCCGTGGTTGCGGCCGGCATGGTTCCCGCGCTCGGCCTGGCCCTCGCCACCCTGGTACGCGGCCGGGTCTTCAACGACGCCGAACGGGCCTACGGCAAGGTGGCCTGGCTGTTCGGCGCGACCGCCATACCCGAGGGCGCGGTCCCCTTCGCCGTGGCCGATCCCCTGCGCGTGATCCCGGCGGGCATGGCCGGCGGAACCGTCGCCGGCGCCCTAGTCATGATCTTCGGCACGACGATCACCGTCCCCTACGGAGGCGTCTTCGCCATCGGCCAGGTCGGCAAGCCGCTGCTCTTCGCCCTTGCCGTCACCGCCGGCGTCCTCGTCACCGCCGCGGCCACGGTCGCCCTGAAGAGCGTGCGCCCCACCACGGCGACCACCGCGAGTCCTGCCCGCGCCGGCACTCGCCGGAAGACACCCGCGGCCGCGTGAGCCCTCGACGGGGGCATCGTGTGCGGATCCCGCGGGAGAAGCATCGGACTCCGGACGAACGAACCGCGCCTCTTCCCCGCGGACTGGTCCGCGCGGGCTGTGGCCGCAGGGCGCCGGGAACCCCGCACCGTGGCGCAGCCGGGCGCCCGTGGCTTCCGCCGGCCGGTCCTGGGACGCGGGGTCCGCGACCGAAGGGCTGGACACCCGGTCGTCCCGGCCCGCCCGGTACCTCAGGCGGGCGGCGCCAGGACGGGTGGTTCAGTGGCCGCGGGAGGGACCGTCTCCGGCTCGGCAGGGAGCCGCAGTACGGCCTCCGCTCCGCCCTCCGGACGGTTGTGGAAGGTCAGGCCGGCGCTCAGGAGACGGGCCTGTCCCACCGCGATCGTCAGGCCCAGGCCGGTGCCGGTGCCGGGGACGGTCGTACGGAAGCGCTGCGGGCCGGAGGTGCGCAGGACGGCCAACAGGTCGGGAGGGAAGCCCGGGCCGTGGTCGCGGACGCGGACGACGGGGCCGTCGACTTCCAGCAGCACCGGCGGGGCGCCGTGCCGGAGAGCGTTGGCCGCCAGGTTCGCGAGGACGCGCTCGACGCGGCGCGGGTCGGTCGTGACGACCGTGTCCTCGCCGACCCGGACCTCCACGCCCTCCAGCGCGGCCACCGCCCGCCGGGCCATCGCGCTCACCTGGCGCCGCTCGGTCTCCGGCGTCGCCGCCTGCGCGTCCATGCGGGCCACCTCCAGTACGTCCTCGACCAGAGCGCACAGCTTCCCCACGGACCCCTTCACCAGATCCGCCGCGCGGCTCGGCGGCAGCAGGCCCACCGCCGTCGACATGCCCGCCACCGGGGTGCGCAACTCGTGGGCGATGTCCGCGGTCACCCGGCGCTCGGCCTCCAGCCGCGCGCCCAGCGCGTCCGCCATCGTGTTGACGGCGACCGCGAGCCGGGCGATCTCGTCCCAGCCGTCGGGGGCGACCCGGGCATCGAGATCACCGTCGGCGATGCGTTCCGCGGTGCGGGCCGCGGCCGTGGCCCGGCGGCCCATCCGCACCCCGAGAAGCAGCCCGGCCAGGGACACCACCACGGTCGCGGCCCCGCCGACGGCGGCCAGGGCCCGGTCCAGCGCGGTCAGGGAGCGGACCTCGGGGACGTACGAGCGCGACAGGGCGAGCACGTTCCGGTCCGAGACGCGGGTCGCCGCCCACAGCCTCGGTCGCGACGCGTCGTCCTGGAGGTAGGTCACTCGGAGCCCCCGGCGCACATCGCGTTCCATCGCCGCGGGCAGGTCCGGCGGGTCGACGCGGGCCGCGGACGTGCGGCCGACGGCGTAGTCGTAGGCGGCGCTCATCAGCCGCCGGTCCAGGTCGGAGCGGGCTGCGGCCAGTTGGTCGGCGGCGGTGACCGAGTGCACCAGGACGCCGATCGCGCTCGCGACGCAGACGGCCGCGGCGGCGACGGCCAGGGCGATCTTGGTGCCGATGTTCACGGCCGGGGAGCGCCGGCCCTTCGTACGACCGCGTCGGACGGTACGGGTGACGCGCACGGGCCGGGCGACGACCAGGCGCACGATGCTCACGACGGTGCTGGGTCGGAGGATCTTCACGGCTGCACCCGGCCGGGGAGCCCGTCCATCCAGGGCCGCACGATGTCAGCCCTCGCAGCGCAGTTTGTAGCCGAAGCCGCGCACCGTCTCGATCCGCTCCCGCCCGATCTTGACGCGCAGCCGCTGCACGTGCGCGTCCACCACCCGGGTGTCACCGGCCCACGAATAGTCCCAGACCCGCTCCAGCAGCAGGTCCCGGGTGAGCACCGTGCCGGGGCAGGCGGCGAACTCCCGTAGCAGTTTCAGCTCGGTCGTGGTCAGGCAGAGGGGCTTCTCGCCCCGGGACACCTCCAGCGACACCGGATCGAAGACCAGATCCCCGAAACGCAGCGGCGCGTTCTCCGGCCTGCTCTCGGCGGGGGCGGCGCGCCGCAGCAGGGAACGGACGCGGGCCACCAGGACCGGGCCGTCGAAGGGTTTGGTGACGTAGTCGTCCGCGCCTGCCTCCAGTCCCATCACCACGTCCACCGGGTCGTTGCGGGCCGAGATCAACAGCACCGGCACCCGTGACTCCTCGCGGATGCGCCCGGCCAGGCTCACCCCGTTCAGCCCGGGCAGCATGATGTCCAGCACGGCCACGTCCGGGGCGCGCTCACGGAACAGGGCGAGCCCATCCACACCGTCGGCGGCGGTACGGACCAGGTAACCGCGCTCCTCCAGGGTTAGCCGGGTCGCCTCCCGGATCATCTCGTCGTCCTCGACCAGCAGAACTTCGTACATGCGCTCCCCTCCGGGCAGCTATCGGGCCGGATTGTCACGCCTTGGGCACGTGCAGCCGGACGCTGCCGACACCTTCCGCCCACCAGGGCGCCGGTGATGCCAGGGCGGTGACGGAGGCGTGGCCGTAGTAGGCCGCGTACTGGCGCTTGGACAGGCCGTTCAGCACGACCCGGACCCGGTAGGTGGGGGGTTCGCCCTTCTCGCAGAGGGAGAGACAGGCCAGGTCGATCACCACGCCGGTGGCGGTTGCCCGGGGCCTGCCCCAGTCCCGCCACTTCAGCCGGTCCAGGGTGGTCACCTCCGTGAGGTCCATCATGTCCGGCTCGCGTCGGGGTTGGGACCGCCAGTCTTCCACGTACACCGGCCCCGACCAGGGAATCCCCGTCGGTGCCCGCCCCTCGACCCGAGTACCGCCGACCGCCGTGCCGCAGCCTGCCAGACAGAAGGCGAGCACGGCACACCATCTCGATCGGTGCAGCCGCATGGCCCGTCTCCTCCCTCGGGTCTCGTGAGAAAAGCACACTGGCCCCCGAGGATGAACGGGTCATGTATGGACATTAAGAGAAATGCAAAGGGATCTCCGGGACGGCGGCCGCGGCCGCCGTCCCGATCGACCGGCACCCGTCGAGAGCGTACTGCCGAGATCCCGATGTCCTGGCGTGCGGAAACGTAACCTTTCGGCCCTCTGGTCAGCGGCAATGTCACCGGTATTGGCCCTAGGGTGTCGCAGATGTGTTGAGGATCTTCAGGAGCTGGTCGTGGAGCTGGGCGGGGGCGGCCAGGAAGCTGCTCGCGCCGGCCTGCCAGGGGCGGCAGGCGAGGTCGGTGACCAGGGCGCCGGCTTCGGCGGCCACCAGTGCCGCGCCCAGGAGGTTGCTGTCGTCGACGCCGTACTCCCAGAAGGCGTCGATGCGGCCGGCGGCGGTGTCGGCGATCTGCCAGGAGGTGGGTCCGAGGTTGCGCACGGCTCCGGCGAAGGGGAGGACTGCGGACAGGGAGCGGCCTGCTCCGGCGATGGCCTCGGGCTCGGCGGCGATGGTCGGCGGCTGGCTGGTGCCGAGCAGAGAGATCTTCAGGTCGGTTTTGAGTGATGGCTGGATGGGTCGCCCGTTGCGGTGGGCGCCGTGGCCGGCGGCGGCGGTGTAGGTCTCCGCGCGCAGCGGGGAGTGCAGCACGGTTGCCACTGGGCGGCGGTCGCGGACCAGTGTCACGCTGATCGACCAGTACGGCATGTCCTGGAGGAATTGCACGGCGCCGTCGAGGGCGTCGACCACCCACACCTCGCCCGAGGCGGGGAGCTCGGTCTCCATTTCCTCGCCCCATGCCGCCTGGGGGCGCAGTGGCGACAGGTGCTCGCGCAGCAGGTCGGCGGCGGGCTTGTCCAGCGCATCGAACCGCTGGGCGAAGTCGCCCCACGTCGTGGCCGCCGGGGTCTGCACCACTGCGCCGTTGAGGAATCGGGCGACGGCGTGAGTCGCGGCCTGCATCGGCTCCAGCAGCTCGTTGTCGGACGTGTGGGCCTGCGGGAAGTGGTTTGCTGTCATGCCCCGACTTTCCGGCCGACGCGGCGTTCCGACCCCTTCGAGCGCCCATTATCGGGTGAATCTGGTAAACAATCGTCATGCGGTGGCCGATTTGGTCACTTGTGAGGACGGTTTTGGTGGTGCTGCCCTCGTCCCGGGCGCTTGACCGCACGGCCGATGAGGACGGTTTCGGTGCCGGTGATGGCGTGCCCGCTCAGGTCCCGGGTCAGGAAGCGGTACAGGTGCTCCGCGTCGCGGAGCCAGACCGCCACGCACAGGTTGGCCTTGCCGGTGGTGGCCATGGCCCCGTGCACCGAGGGGTGCGCGGCCAGGGCGCGCCCGGTCTCGTCGAGGTGGTCGGGGGGCACCTCCATCCAGATGTTCGCATCGACGTCCATACCGAGGCGGCGGGGGTCGACCACGACCTCGGTGGTCAGACTGCGCTGGGACAGGAGCGTTGCCAGCCTGCGCCGCACCGTGGATTCCGCGATCGCGGTGTGCTCCGCCACGGCGGCGGCGGGCAGTCGGCCGTCCTCCTCCAGTGCCGCGATGATCGCCTCGTCGGTCTCGTCCAGGATGCGGGCGGTGTCGTGCTGCGCCACCGCGGGGGTCAGGGCTGCGCGTTCGTCCTGGGTGAGCGCGTCCAGGCGCCAGTCGCTGGAGTCGGCGAATACGTGCAGCACCGTCTGGGTCGCCACGGAGGTCACAGCGTTGGTTACGGGGAGTTTCTGGAACACCAGTTGATGGCTCGGACCGGGGCTCGGCAGCAGCACTGCTGAGATCTCGTCACCGCCGGCGGTGACGTCGATGAAGGGGATGTCCGCGCGGGCGGCGAGCCCGGCGGTGATCACGTCGATCTTTCCGCGCAGTACGCGGATCCGCAGCAGCATGGCGCCCGCGTCGGTGCCGGTCCTGGGGGCGGGCCGGCCCAGGACCCGGACCGATCCGTCGCCCGTCATGGCCTTCAGGCGGCGGTGCACATCGCGAACGCCGTAGCCCAGGACCGCAGCCGCGCGTTCCGCGGTGACCCGGCCGTCGCACTGCAGCGCGGCGATGAGCCGACGGTCGCGGTCGGACAGCGGTGGAAGCGCCGTTTTCTGTGACATGTGGACCAGTTTCGCTCAAATATCAGTGCATAGCCATCGTTATCACGCGAGTCAAGCTGACACTGGAGTGGATTCCACCAAGGTATCCGGCAGTTGAGAGGACCTCGATGAAGGCCGGTATCGGGATCCAAACCACGAAGGAGGGTCGCGATGACTGAGAAGGAAGAGATCCGGGAGGTCGCCACGCGCTGGTGGCGGGCGGTGGACGCGTGTCGCTGGGACGAGGTTCGAAGCCTGCTGTGCGAGGACTTCGTCTACAGCTACACGGACGCCGAGCACGAGGAATTTCCCTGGTTCACCGGTGCTGACGAGGCAGTGCGCCGGTTGCAGGGGATCGCCGGGACGGTGGAGGGGGTTCAGCACTACCTGGCCAACTCCACGGTGACCCTCGACGGGGACCAGGCGATGGACGCGGTGTACAACCTCGCCCTGATCGCGCCCAAGGGCATCAAGCCCGGGGACTCGCTCATGTCGTACGGCGCGGAGAACACCTTCCACCTCCGCCGTGAGTCGGAGAGTTGGCGCATCCACACGTTGGTGTCGGAGACCGTCCTCCCCGATCCGTGGCAGGACGACAAGTCGGCGTTCCCGCCCCGCGGAACCAAATCGGCATAAGCGCCCAGCATCCGCAATCTCATCGCGCAACGCACCGCATTCGCACCGCATCCGTAGACACAGAGAACGAGGCGCAGTCATGAGTTCGAAGATCGGGAACAAGACTCCACAGGAGTTCACGGAGGGCATGATCCAGGAACTGTTCGTCGCGCCGACCGAGCCGCCCGCGGCGGTCGTCGGGCGGTACCTGAACGCCGACTACGCGCAGTACACCGACGGCCAGGTCGTCGGCAGGGAGCAGCAGGTCGCCCATCTGGAGTTCCTCCACAAGAACGCCACCCTGGTGGAGTTCGACATCCAGCAGGTGACCTACGACGGCGAATGGCTGGCCGAGCGGCACCTCGGGCATGTGGTCTTCAGGGACGGGCGTGACGTGCGCAGCGAGGTAGCGACGTTCTTCCGCATAGTCGACGGAAGGATCTCCGAGGTCCACGAGGTCACCCGCCCGCTGTCGGACAACGACGACGACCGTGCCGTGCACACCGCGCACTGACTCCTCGGGCCGGGGCCGTTCGCGGCCTCGGCCCGAACCCCCGCTCCTCGGCGTACCGGTGTGGTGGCTCGGCCAGAGGTGGGCGAGTGCGGCGGCATGTCCGGCTCCCCCGGTGACAGCCGTCGGCCGGCCACGGGCCGGGGCCGACGCGCTGGTCGGACGGGACGCGGCTCCGGTCAGCCTTCCTGCCGCCGCTGTGCCGTGGACCAGCCGATCAGGGCGCCGCGCAGGGCGGCCACCAGGCCGGCGGCGGCCTCGTCCTCGGTGCGTCCGCTCTTGATCAGGTCGAGGATGTCGCGCGGGTCGAACAGGGCGTTCCACAGGTACAGGGCTTCGTCCCCGAGGTCGCCGAGGCCGAGGTCCTCGGTGCTCTGGCGGAGCGGCTCGGCCAGAGCCTCGGCCTGTGGCGCGAGGTAGCCGGTTCCCTCGCGGAGGCGTTCGAGGTAGCCGCGGTGCGAGCGCATCTGGGCCATCGCGCCGCCGTGTTCGAGGACGAGCGACACCCAGTAACGCGAGACCGCCTCAAGACGTGCCATGCCCCTGGAGGTCTGCCGGGCGCTGAAGTCCCTTAGTTCTGAGCCGACTTGGGCCCGGAAGGCGTGCAGGATCTCTTCTACGGAGGAGAAGTGGCGGTAGGCCGTCGCGGTGGACACTTCGGCGTGCTTGGCGATCTCCGCCAGGCTGACCGGAGTCGGCGAATTCTCGAACAGCAGCGCGGCGGCCTTGATGAGCTGCCTGCGGTTGCGTTCGGTGTCACTACGCATGGGTCGGCTCCCCGTTGCCTGCGAGACGGCCTTCACCGCAGCGCCGCCAGGCCATCGGCCAGTCGGCGGACACCCTCGGTGATGGACTGCGGATCGGCAGCGTACGACAGCCGCAGATGTCCTTCGCCCTGGGCTCCGAACTCGCTTCCGGGGCGGACCGCGACTCCGTGCGTGCGCAATGCCGCGACGACCTCCACGGAGGGCAGGTCGAGGTCGTAGCGCGGGAACTGGTAGAAGGCGCCTTCTGGCGCGCTGAGCGTGAGGCCGGGAATCGCGGCCAGTTCCTTCCGCATCAGCTCGCCGCGCTCCAGGTATGCGGCGCGCATGCGCGCGACGTCCTCGGCGCAGTTCCGCACCGCGGCGAGCGCGGCGTCCTGGACGACGGTGTTCATGGAGCCGTTGAAGGTGTTGTGTATGCGCGCGGACGCCTGGATGAGCGGCGTCGGTCCCCAGAGGTAGCCGACGCGCCAGCCGGTCATCGCGTAGCTCTTGGAGAAGGTCTGGCAGTAGATCGTGCGCTCGCGCAGGCCGTCGAGGGAGATCGCCGAGGTGAACGGGCGGCCGGTGTAGTCGAGATCGGAGTAGGCCTCGTCGGAGATGACGATCGTGTCGGTGCCGTCCAACAGGTCGGCGAGCGTGGTGAGTTCCTCGTTGCTGTGCACGATGCCGGTCGGGTTCACGGGGTTGCAGAAGACGAACAACCGGGCGCCGGTAAGGGCGTCGGCGAGCCGGTCGAGGTCCCAGTGCAGATCGTCGACGAGCGGCACGGGTACCACGATGCCGCCGGCCATGCTGACCAGGTCGGCGTACAGGGAGTAGGTGGGGTCGGGGACGACCACCCTGTCACCGGGGTTGACGATGCCGAGGATCGAGGCGGCGAGCCCGGCCGTGCCGCCTTGGGTGATGAGGATGTCCGAGGCACTCGCGGGCACCCGGGCGATGCCGGTCAGCTTTTCGGCGAGTGCCTCGCGCAGCGTGGCCTCACCGAGCAGGGGCGAGTAGTGGGTACGGCCGGCGCGCAGCGAGGCGTGGGCGGCCTCCGTCACCGTGCCGGGGGTGTCGAAGTCGGGTTCGCCCATGGCGAGGGAGACGAGGTCGCCCCGGGACTGCGGCTGCTGCGTCCGGCGCGAGGCGGCCGCTATCCGGGCGACCGCGTCGGCGGCGGCGAACCGGGGCGGCTGCGTGGTGGTGACGGTGGGCGGCATGCGCTCCTCCTGATGACGGAATGATCGGGCCCGCTGACGGCGGAAGGGCGGACCCGTTGCTGGCGGTGCGGTCAGGCCTGCGGCATCGCGTCCGCGGGTGCGCCGGCCCAGCGGCTGATCTCCAGGTCGCCGGAGGTGTCGCGCTGCCGGGTGGGGGCGACGACGATCTCCTGCAGGACGACCCGCTGGGGAAGGGTGACCGCGAGGCGGATGGCCTCGGCGACGTCCTCGGGCTGCACCATGTTCGCCCGCTCCTCGGCGGCCGGGGGCCGGGCGCGGTTGTCGAGGATGGGGGTGTCCGCCTCGCCGGGCAGCACGGTGATCGCGCGCAGGCCCTGGTTGCGGAAGGTGTTGTGCAGGAACGTCATGAAGTTGCGGACCCCGGCCTTCGCCGCGCCGTAGGCGGCCCCGCCCAGCAGGTTGGGGTTGACGGCGGCGAGCGAGGAGACCGTGACGATCGTCCCGGTGCCCCGGCCGAGCATGTCGGGCAGTACGGCCTGGGTGAGCTGGAAGACGGCCGTGAGGTTGACGTCGAGGACCTCGCGCCACTCCTCGTGCGGCAGCCACTGCGGGTTGAGCACCGAGGAGGCGCTGCCCGCGTTGTTCACCAGGACGTCGACGGGGCCGAGTTCGGCGTGGACCCGGTCGAGGACGCGGGTCACGTCGTCGGCGCGGGTGATGTCGGCCGCGAGGGCGAGGGCGGTTCCGCCCTCGGCGCGGATCGTGGCTGCGACGGCGTCGAGCGCCTCCTGCCGACGGCCGACCAGCACGACGGTCGCGCCGTCCTGGGCGAGCAGCCGTGCGGTCTCCAGCCCCATCCCGCTGCCCGCCCCTGTGATGAGTGCGGTCCTGCCGGGCGACGTCGTCACCGTTCCTCCTTCATGACAGGCCCCGAGGGGCCGAGCTGATCTGATATGCGAATCTCAAATGAGAATAGCTTCGCAATTAATGCGGGACAAGGGCGCCGAGAATCCCAGGGCCCCGAAGGCCTCGGCCGCCGCGTGTCCCAGCGCGCGCACCTCGGCCTCGCGGCGCGCGAGCTGTCGCAGCGAGGTCTCCTGGTCGGTCCAGCGGAACCGCAGCTCCCGCCCGGGACCTGCCTGTCCGAGGAGGGACAGCGAGGCCCGCGAGGCGACGCCGACGATCGGATAGCCGGCCGTCAGGCTCCGGTAGCGGCCCAGCACGATGAGCTCGTCCGCGTGCGGGATCTGGAGCGCGCCGACGGGGACGCCGTGCGACACGATCTCGGTGTCGGTGTCCGGGTGCAGCACCGGGCCGTCGAGCCGGAGGCCCACATGGTTGGAGCGGGGGGTGACGACGTACGTCGAGTCCTCGATCAGTTCGCGGATGCCGGCGATCGTGCGGATGCCGTGGCTCGCGACGACATCGATGACCCAGGGCCCGTCGTCGAAGCGCGGGACGGGGACCGGTAGTCGGAAGAGCGGCGGATCGAACAGCCGGTGGCCGAAACCGCCGAACTCCGTTTCCACCAGGAGTCGTTCGCCCTGGGTGAGGAACTGCCCAAATCCCATCCTGGCGTCCGGAGCGGCGCTCCCGAGCAGGGTCTGCGCGGTGAGCACGCCGTTCACGGCGAGGTAGACACGGGTCCCGCGGTTCATGTCCGCGCGGACCCTGATCTCCTGCCCCGCCGGCACCACCAGGGGCGACCAGCTGTCGGCGGGCGCGCCCTCCACGGTGACCCGAGCAGGTGCTCCGGTGACGGCCAGCAGGACATCGGCGTCGGGCACCAGGGCCAGCTCGCCGCCGAGGCTCTCGACGAGGGTCGCTTCTCGGGGGTTACCCACGAGGAGGTTCGCGACGGATGCCGAGTGCTGGTCGGCCGCGCCGCCGGTGGGCACACCGCGCCGCTCCGTGTCCCGGCGGCCGAGGTCCTGGAACGTCGTGACCCAGCCGCTGCTCGTGACGTCGAGTCCCACGGTCGTCATACGACCTCCTCCGTCGGCAACAGGAAGCCGGCGGCCAGCGCCGACGCCTCGTCGCGGGTGACCGGCACGAAGCGCACGACGTCCCCGGTCCCGAACGAGACGGGGTCCGGGCGCGAGATGTCGACGATGGTGTGCGGGGTGCGCCCGACGACCCGCCAACCTGTCGGGCCGGGGAACGGCTGGATGATCGCGTTGGTCCCGGCGATCATGACGGACCCGGGGGCCACGTCCGTCCGCGGCTCGGCCTGTCGGCGCACCGGCCGGGGCACCTTGAGCCCGTCCATCATCGGGGCCATCGCCGCGCCCAGGAGCGCGATCGTGAAGGTCGACTCCGCGATGGCATCGACGACTTCGGCGGGGGGCAGCCCCAACTCCTCGGCCACGGGCGCGAGATCGGGACCGTACTCGTCGTCGAAGACGACGGGGACCGTGAACGAGCGCACCACCCGCGAGCCGACCGGTCCGTCCGAGGGCGCCCATCGCGCGACCAACCGGGCCGCGTACTCGACGTGTTGGAGCGCGGTCCGCAGCGGGTCGAACTCGATGAGCAGGGACTCAAGGCCGGAGACGACGTCGAGCACGCCATGCGGACGGTGCGCCAGGAACCGGTCGCGGAAGGCGACGATCGCGGCCCTGCGGATCGCCTGGTCGGCGTGGGGGATGGTCACCATCACCGCCGAGTCCCCGAAGGGCTCGACGGCGATGGCGCCGTACTGTGCTGTGGTCATCGCCTGATCCCGCGTTCGGCCCTCAGTGGGCAAGCGCGGCCTCCTTCGCCTTCTCTGCCAGGACGTCCCGCAACCCGGTCACCTTGATGTCCGCCGCCGCGAGGGCGGCGCGCAGTGCGGTGCCGTTCGCCAGGACGGACGGGTGGTCGCCGTGCAGCAGGAGCACATCGGCGTCGTGGCCGAGCGGCACGACATGGCCGTCGACCGAGCGGACGGTGCCTTCCTGCACGACCTGGGCGGAGCGCTCGCCGATCAGCTCGGGGTCGTGGATTAGACCGCCTTCGTGTGAGCGCGACACGGGCATGCCGTCGTCGCCGTAGCCGCGGTCGGCCAGGAAGACGTAACCGACCTCCAGACCGCGCTTGCGCGACTCCTCGGCGAGCAGCCCGCGCTGACAGATGACGATGTAGTCCTTGTTGTACGCGGCGACCGCGTCGGTGATGGCCCGGGCGTGCTTGGCGTCGGTCTGCGCGATCGAGCCCATCCGGCCGTGCGGCGCCACGTGGCTGATGGTGCCGCCGTGCACCCGCGCGAAGGCGTCGAGCGCGCCGAGCTGGTACAGGACGTCGGTGCGGATCTCCTCCTCGGTCGCCTCGATGAGCCGGCGGCCGAAGCCGACGAGGTCGGGGTAGCCGGGGTGGGCGCCGAGCTCGATGCCGCGCTCCACGCAGTCGGCGACCGTGCGGTCCATGATCCGCGGGTCGCCGGCGTGGAAGCCGCAGGCGATGTTCGACGAGGTGACGAGGCCGAGAAGGGCGGCGTCGTCCCCGATCGTGTAGTTGCCGAAACTCTCGCCGAGGTCGGCGACGACGGCTACGGAGTTGATTCCCATGGTGTCTCCCGGGGTGTTTCGGGTGTCTCAGCTGGTGGCGAGGGGGCGGCCCTTGGTCTCGCGCAGGAAGGCGATGCTGACCAGAGTGATCAACGCGGTCAGGATGGACGCGAAGGCCGGGATCAGATTGGAGCCCGTCGACTTGATCAGGTCGGTCATCAGCAGCGGCGCGCTGCCGCCGAAGATGATCGTCGAGATGCTGAAACCGATGCTGTAGGCGGAGTAGCGGACGCTGGTCGGGAACATTTCGGCGAGCGCGGTGTGGACGACGGCGGCGTGCCCAGAGAAGGCGACGGCCATGACGACGGTGCCGATACAGGCGAGCGCGAACTCGCCCGTGGTGATGAGCCGGAACATCGGGTACGACACGGCAGCCATGGCGACGGCGGAGCCCGTGAGCACGGGCTTACGCCCGATCCGGTCCGACAGCCGGGCCATCAGCGGAATACAGACGGCGATGGCGACCAGGCTGAACGACGTGACCGTCAGCGCCCGCAGCATCGAGAAGTTGTGCGCGCCGAGCGAGGTCTTCAGGTAGGTCGGCATGTAGACGAAGAGCAGGTAGTAGCCGGGGCCGTTGAGCGCGGGGAGGAAGATCGTGAGCGCGATCGCCTTCAGGTGGCGCGGCGAGGTCAGGGCCTCGCGCAGCGGGTTGCGAGCGACCGTCTTCTGCTCCCGCAGGGCGACGAAGTGCGGGGTCTCCTCCAGACGGCGGCGGATGTAGAAGCCGACGTAGCCGAGCGGTACGGCCAGCAGGAACGGCACCCGCCAGGCCCAGGAGGTCATCGCGTCGTCGCCGAGCGTGGTGATGAGGACGGCGGAGAAGGCGCTGCCGAACATCAGGGCGATGAACGAGCCGACGGCGATGAAGCTCATCATGTAGTTGCGGCGGGCGTCCGGGGCGTATTCGCCGACGAAGGACATGGCACCGGCCACCTCACCGCCGGCCGAGAAGCCCTGGAGTATCCGCAGGAGGACCAGCAGGACGGGCGCGCCGACACCGATGACGGCGTGGGAGGGGATGAGGCCGATCGCCGCGGTCGCCGCGGAGATCAGGACCAGCAGGGTGGCCAGCAGGGACTTGCGGCCGATGCGGTCCCCGAGATAACCGCAGATGACGCTCCCGAACGGGCGGGCCAGGAAGCTGACCAGGAATCCGACGTTGGTGAGGAAGAGGTTGCCGGCCTCGGCCCCGCCCATGATGTTGATCGCGAGATAGGTGACGAGCAGGCCGTAGATGCCGTAGTCGTACCACTCGACGAACGAGCCGATCGCACCCGCGACGGTGGCTTTGCGAACCACCTTCGCGTTCGTGGAGGCGACGTCGAGCTCAGCGGCGCCGAACTGTTCCGACGCACCCTCGGGACGGCCTGATGTGGTGTCGAGCCGATCTGACGTTGTCATACGCGTTCACTTTCGGATCGCGGACTCCGGGGACGGCGTCCTGAGAAAACCTGCGCTGAACGTGGTCACTGACGGCAGTCGCTGCTGTGTCGAGGTGCGCCCGGACCTTGTGGGTTGTCTCGGGAGGGCGGTGGTGGAGCCGTCGGGGTGGGGGCTCGTCTTGTTCCTGCCCTGCACGGTGTCACGGTGTCCCGAGCTGGCCGGAGGCCAACATCGGAGCCAAGTTGCGACTTCAATGTCGAATGAGAATAGGTTCGCATTCTAGGGCGGTCAAGGGTAGGTGTTGCCTCCACGTTAACCTTGCGCTTCCATCGCGCTTCCGCTCTGGATCACTTGGCTTCCCCGATGGGGTGGAGCCGGGTTGGGCGTCCGATCGCACCCGGTGAACCTCGCTCGGCCGAGTGCGCACCCCTTGTCCTGGCCTGCGTGTGGATGCAGAATGACTTCCGTGAAATGCGAAAGCATTCGCAGTTTCTGCCCAGTGCGGGATGGGACCGACCCCATGTCACCCGCTGTCAGAGCTGCTTTCCGTGGCCGAAACCTCACGGTCTGGACACGGCCAACCGGCTGGGGGCACCTCTGCCGCGGTGGCTTCGGCCTCCCGCACCGACATCACTTCAAGGAGCCTGCGATGACCCAGGACAACGTGCGTGTGAACACCTCATGGGACCGCGTCGACTGTGAAGTGCTCGATCAGTTCCGTACCCACTCCGTGGCCAACCTCGGCGACGCCCTCGACCGGTTGAACATCGTCGACGGGGGCATCGCGCCCGTCTGGAACGGGGCCACGGCCGTCGGCACCGCGCTCCCGGTGCTCACCGTCGCGGGTGACAACAAGGCCGTGATCGCGGCCCTGGAGCACATTCGTCCCGGTGACATCCTCGTCATCAACGCCTTCGGCTACGAGGGCCGCGCCATCATCGGTGACAACCTCGCCCAGCGCTTCGCCGCGTTCGGTGCCGCCGGCGCGATCGTCGACGGCTATGTACGGGACGCCGCGATCATCGAAAAGCTCGGTGTCCCGGTCTTCGCACGCGGGCTCACGCCCGCCGGCCCGTTCAAGAACGGGCCCGGCACGATCGGTGAGCCGGTCGCCATCGGCGGCGTGGTGGTGAACCCCGGTGACATCGTCGCCGCCGACGGGGACGGTGTCATCGTCATCCCGCCGCACCGCGTGGACGAGGCGCTCAAGGCGGTCGAGGAGATCGTCGCCCGCGAAGCCGCACTGGACGCCGAGGTCGAATCGCTGCGGATCAAGGCCGCCGGATGACCGGCCCGGACAGGCCGACGGGCGGTTTCCGGGTCGTCGTCGCCGCCCCGCTCGCCGAGGAGAACTGCGCGCGCATACAGGAGCTGGAGCCGCGGGTCGATCTCGTCGTCGACCACTCCCTCCTCCCGCCGATGCGCTGGCCAGCCGACTTCGCGGGTGACCCGGCCTGGCGGCGCACCCCCCGGCAGCAGCGCGCCTACGAGGACGCGATCGACTCGGCCGACGCCTTGTACGGCATCCCCGACGTGGACCCGGCGGCCCTGGCACGCACGGTCCGGGCCAATCCCCGCCTGCGCTGGGTGCACACCATGGCCGCGGGCGGAGGCAGCCAGGTAGAGGCCGCCAGGTTGAGCGCGGACGAACTCGACCGGGTCCTGTTCACCACCTCGGCCGGTGTGCACGGACAGCCGCTCGCCGAGTTCGCCGTGTTCGGCGTGCTGGCCGGGGCCAAGAACCTGCCCCGGCTCAGCCGCCAGCAGCGGCGGCACGAGTGGAGCGGTCGCTGGACGATGGGGCAGGTGAGCGAGCAGACCGTGCTCGTGCTCGGCCTCGGCGGGATCGGCCGGGCCGTCGCCGCGAAACTCGACGCGCTCGGCGCGACGGTCGTCGGCACGAGCAGAAGGGACGTCACCGTCCCCGGGGTCTCCACCGTGGTGCACCCCGACCGCGTCTTCGAGGTGGCATCCACCGTGGACGCCGTCGTGAACACGCTTCCCGGCACCGCGGCGACCGAGCATCTCGTCGGCAAACGGTTCTTCGACGCCCTCCGGCCCGGCGCCTGCCTGGTCAACGTAGGCCGCGGGAGCGTCGTCGACGAGGCCGCCCTGGTCGACGCGCTCGACTCCGGCCGTGTCGGCTTCGCCGCGCTGGACGTCTTCGAGGCCGAACCACTGCCCGCCCACAGCCCGCTCTGGGACCACGACCACGTGCTGGTGAGCCCACACACCGCCGCGCTCGACGAGGCGGAGGACCGGCTCATCGCCGAGCTCTTCGCCGCCAACGCCACCCGACTCCTCGACGGACACCACCTGATCAACCGGGTGAACACCGTCGAGTTCTACTGACCAGGAAGACAACCACGCACATGACTTCCGCTTTCGACCTCACCGGAAAGGTCGCCCTGGTCACCGGATCGAGCCGCGGCATCGGACTCGGCATCGCCACGGGACTCGCCGACGCCGGAGCCACGATCGTCCTCAACGGCATTGATCCCGTCCGTCTCGAAGCGACCCGCGCGACGCTCGCCCATCGGTTCGGCGACGACCGCGTCGCGGCCCGAGCCTTCGACATCGTCGATGAGGAGGCTGTCGCGGAGGCCGTCGCGTCGATCGAGTCCGAAGCGGGCGCCATCGACATCCTGGTGAACAACGCGGGCGTCCAGCACCGCGAACCTCTGGTCGAGGTGAGCCTCGACAACTGGCGGCGCGTGATCGACACCAACCTCACCGGTGCCTTTGTCGTGGGCCGCCAGGTCGCCGGCCGGATGCTGCCGAGGCACGCCGGGAAGATCGTCAACATCTGCTCGGTGCAGACCGACCTGGCCCGCCCGACCATCGGCCCCTACACAGCGGCCAAGGGCGCCCTGCGCAACCTCACCCGGGTCATGACCGCGGAATGGGCCGGCGAAGGACTACAGATCAACGGAATCGCGCCCGGATACATCCACACAGAGATGACACAGAACCTGGTGGACGACGACGAGTTCAACTCATGGATCCTCGGCCGTACGCCCGCTCGGCGCTGGGGGACGGTGGCCGATGTCGTCGGCCCGACCGTGTGGCTCGCCTCCAGCGCCTCCGACTACGTCAACGGCCAGGTCGTCTTCGTCGACGGCGGCATGACGGTCGTCGTCTGAGAAGGGAAATGTTCATGACTCCCCGCACCACCATCGCGGTCGTCGCCCACGGCGCCGACGACGTCCGGGTCGAACGCGTCGTCGTGCGTCCCCCCGAGCCGCACGAGGTCGTCGTCAGCGTCGCCCACGGCGGCATCTGCGGCTCCGACCTGCACTACTGGCGGCACGGCGCCGTCGGGGAATCCGTCCTTCGGGCACCGATGGTCCTCGGTCACGAGGTGGCCGGAACCGTCGTACGGGCGGCCTCCGACGGAACCGGCCCGGCCGTCGGCACCCGGGTCGCGGTTCATCCGGCGAGGCACGAACGCACCGACATCCGTTTCCCTCCGGACCGGCCCAATCTCTCTCCCGGAGTGCGCTACCTCGGCTCGGCCGCGCGGTTCCCGCACACGGAGGGAGCCTTCGCCCGCGAGATCGTGGTTCCCGCGGCGATGCTGCGTGAACTGCCCGAGTGGATCGATCTCCGTGTCGCGACCCTGGCCGAGCCTGCCGCCGTCGCCTGGCACGCCGTGTCGCAGGCGGGCGACCTCGGCGGCAAGCGCGTCCTGGTCGTCGGGAGCGGCCCCATCGGTGCCCTGGCCGTCGCGGTGGCGGCCCGCGCCGGCGCCGCGGAGATCGTGGCGGTCGACCTGCACGCGAAGCCCCGTGAGATCGCGAGCGCGGTCGGCGCCACACGGACACTCGACGCGGGCGACACCGAGGCCATCGCCGCCGTGGACGCGGACGTGGTGATCGAGTCCTCCGGCAACCATCGAGGTCTCGCGTCCGCCATCAAGGGCGCCACCCGGGGCGGCACGGTGGTCATGGTGGGGCTTCTGCCGGGCGGCGACCAGCCGGTGCCCATCGCGCACGCCATCAGTCGGGAACTGCGGCTGGTCGGCTCGTTCCGCTTCAACGACGAGATCGACGAGGTGATCGCGGCGATCGCCGACGGATCCCTGGCGGTCGGCCCGATCATCACCCACGACTTCCCCGCGGACGAGGCGCTCAAGGGCTTTGCCGTCGCCGCCGACGCCTCGGTCTCAAGCAAGGTCCTCCTCACGTTCTGAGCCCTCCACCACGGCGCAGGCCCGGCGCGAAGCGGCGGCACGCGGGGCGGTGAGACAGACCCCGGCCGGTCCTGAGGAGGCGGGCTTGCGAAAGGGAGCGCGCGAGGAACACGGCCGCGTCCATTCCGAGGAATGCGCCCGCGAGGCCCGGCGCGCTTCGGTGGCCGACGTCGTCGACCGAAGCCGAGCTCGTCACCGGTTGCCGCTGGGGCCGCCGCAGCGCTTGGCCGTCCCGCTCGGTCGGTCCCATGGTGGGCTCGCCGGTGATGCCGAGGCGCCCGATCGCCCCGGCGAGCACCAGGGAGGTTGCCCGTGGCGTGGTCAGCGCGTACTTCACGCGGACGACGCCACCGGGTTCACGAACGGTCCCCTTCTCCGGCGTCGTCCGGCGTTCACAGCCAAGCGGGCAGTGCCGGTGCCGCGGCTCCTCCCGCCGTGGTCGCGCCGTGATCCCGGCCTGCCAGGTAAGCCGTGATCTCGGCGAGAGAACCGGTGACCGTGATCGTTTCCCCGGGCTCGCCGGACGCGGAGGGCAGGAGCCAGCGTCCGGGTGCGTCGGTCGGTTCCAGGGTGATCCCCTGGCCCGGGGCGCCGCCGCGCCTGGCCACGATGTCGTCGCACAGCGCGGTGAGGAAGTCGGCGGGCAGAGCGCCGAAGCGGACACCGGTGCCCAGGTCGACGGCGTGCACCCACACCTCGCGCGAGCGCAGCCAAGGGATCTCGGTGGCCGGTACGGCACGGGCCTGCGCGGTCAGTACGCGCGCCGCCCATCGGTCCTCATCCAGTGCGTCCATCGCCTTCTCCAGCGCGTCGCACGAGAGCCGGAGCCATTCCGTGAGGCGCCCGCCCGGTTGCCGGCCGCCCTCCTCGATCCCGACCGCGCGTTCCTCGGGAGAGGCGTACATCGGCGTCGGCGTGCCCGTCGCCGCCCAGTGGACGAGGTTGGCCAGGGCGTCCGCGTTGGCGGCGACATGGGCCACCACGTGTTTGCGGGACCAGGCGGGCAGGCGCGAGGGCTCTTCGTAGGCCGCTTCGTCGAGTCGCGCCGTGGTCTGGACGAGGAGTTCGGTCCCCTCCCGCATCCAGCGGCGGGCATCCGCGAGTGACCGGCTCATCGGGCGCCGTCCTCCTTGACGACCCGGTTGTGGAGGCGCCCGATGCCCGCGACCTCGGCCACGACGGTCTCGCCGCCCAGCAGGAAGCGCGGGGGCTTGCGGGCGTGGCCGACGCCGCCGGGCGTGCCGGTGGCGATGATGTCACCCGGGTTGAGCCGCACGATCGTGGAGACGTACTCGACGAGAGCTACGGGGTCGAACAGCAGGTCGCCGGTTGTGTCGGACTGCATGACCTCGCCGTCCACCTCCAGCCGTACGTCCAGTGCCGGGCGGACACCGCCGGGCAGTTCGTCCGGCGTCACCAGATACGGGCCGACGGGTGTCGAGGAGTCCCACATCTTGCCCTGGAGCCACTCGCGGGTACGGAACTGCCAGTCACGGCATGTGATGTCGTTGAGCGCGGTGAAGCCCGCGATGGCCTCCACTGCCGTGGCGGAAGTGGCCCGGCGGACCCCCTTGCCGATGACGACCGCCAGTTCCACCTCCCAGTCGAACTGGGTGGTCTCCTCAGGCCTGGTGATGTCATCGTCGGCGCCAATCAGGCTGTCGCCGAACTTGGCGAAGAGCGTGGGGTATTGGGGCAGATCGCGGCCCATCTCCGTGATGTGGTTGCGGTAGTTGAGCCCCACGCACACCACCTTCGAAGGGCGGAGGACCACGGGCGCGAAGTCGGCGCCGGCGACCGGGTACGTCGTGGCCGGCCCGGCCGCGGTGGTGGACGCCGCGCGCTCGTGCCAGTCCGGCCGGGCCAGGAAGGCGCCGAGGTCGGCGTCCCCGAGGTCCACCAGGACGTCGCCGTCGAGCCGGACGGCCCTGGTCGTGCCGTCGGTGCGGAGGGTGGCGAGCTTCATCGGACGGCTCCTTCGGTGTGCGTGCGGTGGAGGCGGAGCGCCTCGAAGACGGGCGCGTCGCTGAAACGGAACAGGTCCAGGGCCCCGGAGTCGGAGTCGGTGGACCCGGCCTCGGAACGCGCCGAGAACGGCTCCCAGGACGGGACGACGAACAGGTCGCCCCGCGTGACCGACCAGATCTTCTCGCCCACGGTGACGGTGCCGGAGCCGTCGAAGACCTGGTGGACGGAAGAGCCCGTCTCCCGCACCGGTGCGGTCTCGGTGCCCCGCGCGATCCGGTGCATCTCGGCTCGGATGGTGGGGAGTACGTCGGCTCCGGTCGCCGGGTCGGTGAAGCGGACGGCCGCGTGGCCGGGTTCGACGGTGGAGCCGAACCCCTCGGCCTCGACGTCGAGTTGGTCGGCGAGGGCCCGGTCGGTGTGCTCCCAGCGGTACGCAAGGAGCGGCGATCCGGGAGCTGTCGTACCGGCCGAGACAGGGCGGAGGCCCGGGTGACCCCACAGGCGTTCCGACCGCGAGCGGTCGGGAGTTGTCCGTTCGGCGTCACTGATCCGGTCGCGGCCGAACTCGAAGAACTGCGCCTCCGTGACGTACTGGAACGGGATGTCCAGGCCGTCGATCCACGCCATCGGCTCGGCGGTCGCGTTGTGGTGGGCGTGCCAGTTCCAGCCCGCCTGGGGCAGGAAGTCACCGCGGCGCATGGGGACCGGGTCGCCGTCCACCACGGTCCACACCCCTTCGCCCTCGACGACGAAACGGAAGGCGTGCTGGGTGTGGCGGTGCTCGGGGGCGTCCTCGCCGGGCATCAAATACTGGATGGCTGCCCAGAGCGTGGGGGTGGCGAAGGGGCGACCGCCCAGCGCGGGATTGGCGAGAGCGATGGCGCGGCGCTCGCCGCCCCGGCCGACCGGGACCAACTCGCCTGCCCGGCCCGCCAGTTCGCGCAGCCGGTCCCAGCGCCACAGGTGCGGGACGGCCTTTGAGCGCGGGTGGGCGGGCATCAGGTCGCCGATCTCGGTCCACAGGGGGACGAGGAGTTCGCGCTCGAAGCCCCGGTAGAGGGACTGCAGGCCGGGGGTGACCTCGGGCTGGCCGGGCGTCTCGACGGCCGCCAGCCGGACAGGGGTGTTCATGCGCGGGCCCCCTGCTCCTCCGCGGCGAGGGACGCCTTTCGCGGCCCCAGACCGTTGCGTACGACGGCCAGATGTTCCGTCATGGCCACCCGCGCGCCCTCGGCGTCGCCACGGGCGATGGCGTCGTAGATGACCTGGTGCGCGGTGTTGGTGTGGGCGGTGGCGGCGTCGTCGGTGCCGGCCGCGTAGTGCCGGTGCCGGACGTGCACCAGGGTGTCGAGCGCCGCGCGGATGGCGGGGTTGCCGCTGGCCCGCCCCAGCGCGGTGTGGAAGGCGACGGCCTCGGCCGTGAACGCCTCCGGGTCGCCCGCCGCCTCGTGGGCGCGGCGCATGGTCTCCCGCAGCGCGGCGAGGGTCTCCGGGTCGTGGCGGAACGCGGCGAGTTCGGCGGCCACCGGCTCTAGGGCCAACTGGGCGTCGATGAGGTCGGCGGGCGACAGCCCGGAGGCGTTCAACTGCTCGGACAGGGCGGCCGACAGAGGGGCGATACGGTCGTCGGGGGAGCCGGGGTCCGTCGGGTCCAGGCGCCGGTAGCCGCCCGACCAGTAGACGAGGGGTTCGCCGTCGCGGCGGCCGGCGGCCTTGACCGAGCCCACCAGCGTCTCGTGGTCGCCGGCCGGCAGGATCGCCTCCACCGTCGCGTCGAACCAGGCGAGGCTGCCGTCCAGCACTGGCGCGCCGGTGACCTCGGTGCGGCTGGGGATGCCGGGGAAGGCGTCCTGGCTGAAGCCCCGGCCGCGCGTCGCGAAGTACTTCGACACGGCCTGTTGGTCCTGGCCAAGCACGTTGACGGAGAACCTGCCCGCCGCGCGCACCTCGTCCAGCAGGGCGCTGCCGGTGTTCACCGACACCGACACGAGCAGTGGGCGCAGGGAGAGCGAGACGAACGAGGTCGCGGTGAGGCCGTACAGGCCGCTGGGCCCGCGCAGCGCTATGACCGTCACGCCGGAGGCGAAGCGGCCGGCGGCAGAGCGGAAGGCGTCCTCCAGGGTGTCCGTCGGAACCGGGGTCGTGGGTGTCGTGGTCATTGGTGGTCCTCCGGTTGTCCCAGCTCGCGGAAGCAGTAGAGGTCGAGGGTGAGCGCGCCGTCGCGGAGCTTCGCCATGTACTGGTCCTCCTTGGCGGCGCGGGCGCGTGATGCGTCCAGGACGTTTCGTGCCTCGGCGGCGGGCAGCACCGCGATGCCGTCGGCGTCGGCGACGACCAGGTCGCCCCTTGCCACGCGGTGGCCGCGCAACTGAACGGGGCTGCCGACGAGGCCGGGCCAGGACTTGCCGGTGCCCAGGATGGAGACCGAGGTGGAGAAGGCGGGGAAGCCGAGCTCGCGCAGTCGGTCGGTGTCGCGCACGCCGCCGTCGATGACGAGTCCGGCGACACCCCGGGCGAGCGCGGAGGCCGCCAGGACCTCGCCCCAGTAGCCGTGTTCGCTGCCGCCGGCGTCGACCACGAGCACGTCGCCCGGTCGCGCCGCTTCCAGCGCCCAGTGCAGGGGCAGGTTGTCGCCCGGTGCCGCAGCGACAGGGAGCGCGGTACCCGCGCACCGAGCGCCCGCCCAAGCCGGCCGGAACTCCGGCGGGAGGGCGCACGGCAGTCCGGAGGCTTCGTAGGCGGTGGCCGAGCCGAGGGTCAGAAGTTCCTTGAGCTCGGCGGCGTCGAGAACGGTCATGACGGCCTCCGCTGCAACAGGTGGTAGCCGTAGCGGGCCCTGGCCTCCGCGATGGTGGCCCCCTCCAGCGCGGCGGCCAGGATGCCCGCCTCGCGCTGCTCGATCTCGCGGGCCACACCGAGGATTTCCTCGGCGCGGTCCCACGGCACGGCGACTGCGCCGTCCTCGTCACCGATCAACAGATCGCCGGGGCGCACCTGCACGCCGCCGACGGTGACCGGTCCTCCGACCTCGGCCACTTCCACCCGGTCCTTGCCGGTGCGCATGAAACGGCCCCGGCTGTAGACGGGGTAGCCGAGCCCGAGGGCGCGGTGGGTGTCGCGGCAGACGCCGTCGATGACGGTTCCGGCGACGCCGCGCCGGTGGGCGACGGCGGTGAGGATGTCACCCCACACGGTGGCGTCCGTGCGGCCGGCGTTGTCGAGGACGACGACCTGTCCGGCTGTGACGTCGTCGAGGTAGTCCCCGACAGTGCCTGGAGGGGAGCCCGCGGCCCGGTAGCGCACGGTGAAGGCGCGGCCGACCAGCCGTTGCCCGGCGCCCAGGGGGGCGAGGCCGTGCAACGAGCCGGGCAGCGCGAGCCGGTCGAGGGCGTCGGAGACGGTGGCCGTGGAGAGGCCGGACCAGTCGGTGAGGTCGGTCATGAGGTCGGCTCCTGGAAGCGGGCGGCGGTGAACTGCGCGTCGTGCATGACGTCGACGACCGAGCGCCCGGCGCGGACGGCCTCGCCCATGAGGCGCTCGCGTTCGACGATCCGCAGACCGGCGGCGAGGACGTCGTCGAGGCGGCCGTTGGGGATGAAGGCGAGCCCGTTGCGGTCGGCGACGAGCCAGTCCCCGGACTCGACGGTTACCCCGCCGACCGACACGGGGACGTCCATGGCCCGCTGGACGATCCGGCCCCGGGCGCTGACCGGCACCGCGGCACGGGCGAACAGCGGCAGCCCGAGCTGCTCGCACTCCTGCACGTCGCGGCAGGCGCCGTCCACGACGACTCCCGCGACACCGCGGACGGTCGCGGCCTCGGCCAGCAGGCCGCCCCAGCAGGAGACGTCCGTACGGCCGTCGTTGTCGACGACCACGACGTCACCGGTTCCGGCGACGGCCACCAGGGGCGAGGCGATGTGGGTGCTCGGGCCGTCGCCCCCGGCGGGCACGGCCTTGACCGTGCGGACCCGGCCGACGGTGACGCCCGGTGCCGCCCACATGGGGGCGATGCCGGTGACGGCACCGGGCAGGCCCAGGGAGTCCAGAGCGTCGGAGACGGCGCAGGTGTCCAGAGAGCGCAGCCGGTCGAGGACCAGCGGATCGGCGGTGTCCGTCAGCGCGGGCGTGGTGGTCATGTCGTACTCCAGGTGACGAAACCCATCGCGTTGCCGGTGCCGGCCTCGGTGCGGTAGCAGGGCTCGTAGCGCACGGAGTCCACGGCCAGCCCGGTGGCGTTCAGGGCCGCCGCGACCGTGATCCAGTTGCGTAGCTCGGAGCTGCCCGACCGCATCTCCTCGGGGGTGAACTCCGTCAGGGCGGCGGTGTCCCCGGCCCGCAGGGCCGTCAGGAACCGCTGGTCGAGTTCCTCGTCGACGACGAAGTGCGACAGGCCGCCGGAGGCGACGAGACCGACCTTCAGGTCCTCGGGGAAGGAGGCGATGGCGGCGGCGAGTGCCTCGCCGAAGGCGACGCAGCGGCGGGCCGTCGGCGGGTTGGGCTCGTAGAAGGTGTTCACGAACACCGGCACGAACGGCACCGTCGAGGTCTCGCCCAGGATCCGCTGGTAGATGAAGCCGAAGCCGTGCGGAATGCCGTGGTTGTCGTAGTCACCGGCGGGCAGCCGCTTGGAGGCGGCCGTGTCGAAGCCGGCGGTGACGGTCTCCTCTATGAGGTGGCGGCCCAGCGCCGAGGCGGTCGGCCGGACGATCAACTGGTCCGGGACGTCCCCGAAGGCGGCCTCCGCCAGACCGGGCGGCATGACGTCCAACTGCGCCTGGGTGAACGGAACATGCGCCACCTCGTCGCCCCAGTAGACGGCGAAGGCGGGCAGCAACGCGTCGTCGTAGACCTCCTTGTGGTCGCTGGAGACGATGACCAGCACGTCCACGTCGGCCTTCTCCAGGTGCCGGCCCAGGCCGTCCAGGGCGCTCTGGCAGGAGGCCGCGCGCCGCTCCTGGGCCTCGGCCGCGCACTCGGCCGAGAAGTCCTCGCGCAGTTCGGCGAGTTCGGCGAACGTGTACGTCCCGCCCCGGAAGGCGAGGGAGGTGCTCTTGCGGTCGGCGACGCCGCGCACGTGCCAGAGATCCGGTGTCATCTTCAGTTGGGGACCGTGCGAGGAGCCGATCCCCGTGACAATGCGAGCCATTGGTGTTCCCTCAGATCCTGAAGAGCGAGACGGCGTTCTTCTCGTAGAGCGCCTGGCGGTCCCCGTCGCTCAGCCACTCGATGCCGTCGACCAGGGTGTGGATGTCGTCGAACCAGCCGCCGGTGGCGGGGTTGATCTGCGAGCCGGTGCCGGGCTTCTCGGTGCCGAACAGGCAGCGGTCCACGCCCACGGTGCGGATCAGCAGCTCGATCGCGTCCTGGGTGTACAGGCAGGTGTCGAACCAGAGCCGCCGCAACCGGTCGATGTACGGCACCCCGCCAGAGCGCACCACGTCCGGCTGGAAGCGCCCGACCTGGTACGGGATTGCGCCACCGCCGTGCGAGACGACGATCTTCAGGTCCGGGAAGTCGGTCAGCACCGAGGACGACAGCAGGCTCCAGACGGCGACCGTCTCCTCCTGGATGAAGTGCAGGCTGTACGGCTCCCGGGTCGGCGGCTTGCACCCCGCCGAGTGGATGACCGCGGGCACGTCGAGTTCGCACAGCGCCTCGTACAGCGGGTACCAGTAGCGGTCGCCGAGCGCGGGAGGTGTGCGGGTGCCCTCGTAGGGGTCCGGGTTCAACAGCGCACCGACGAAACCGAGTTCGGTCACCGTCCGGCGCAGCTCCTTCGTCCACGCGGCGACGTCCGTCTCGGGCGTCTGCGGCAGGCCCGCGATGCCGCGCAGCCGGTCCGGGAACAGCTGGACGGACTGGTGGATCACGTCGTTGACCGCCTCGGTGAACGCCGTGACGATCCGGGCGGGCTGCTCGCTGTGCATCATCTGGTACGGCCGCGGCGAGATGAGCTGGATGTCGATCCCGGCCTCGTCGAGGTGGTCCATGTGGGAGACATGGCCGAAGCTCGGGTTCGGGGCGCTCCAGGCCTCGCGGAGCTGGTCGTCGCTGACGGACGGTGGCCGTACGCCGTGCGAACCGCGGTGGGACAGCAGGCCGGACTTCCACACGTAGAGCGAGTCGGGCGCGGTGACATGCCCGTGGGCGTCGATGATCAACGGGGGCTCCTTACAAGGGATTTCAGGGACGGGAGATCAGGTCGCGGATCTGCGCGTCGACGGCCGAGCTGTCGTACGACCGCCACAGCCGGGTGCGGCCGGCGCCCGGCTCTCCGCGGTGCAGGTACTCGTACAGCTCCTGCCGCGAGCCGAATCCGGAGCCCACCAGGTCCCAGGCGGTGCGGAACAGCCGCGACTTCTCGTCCACGCCGATGTCGTGGCCGCGCATGTACGTCTCAAGGGTCGGCCGCAGCTCGGAGGTGAGGTCGGCCTCGCTGGGCTGCATGATCAGCCCGGAGGAGCCGATCTGGCGCAGGATCTCGGCGACCCGCGCCGACACCCCCGCCGACCAGAAACCGAGGCCGTAGCTGACCCGGGGGGCCAGCAGCCCGCCGGGCGTGCGCTCGGCGGCGGCCTCGGCGCCGATGATCCCCAGCTCCAGGGTCTCGGCGTACGAGATCAGCTCGCCGAGCTGTTCCTGAATGCCGCGGAAGGTGTCCACGCCGATCGAGTGGGCCACCATCTTCGCGACGGAGACGAACACCCGCAGCCGCTGCAGGAACCGGATGTGGGTGCTCTGCAGGCTCCACGCGTTGATGCGGACGAGCCCCTTGATGGCAGTCATGCTGTCGCCGCGCAGGAACAGCCGGTCCCAGGGGATGAGGACGTCGTCGAAGAACAGCATCGCGTCCTGCTCGTCGAAGCGGCGACCGAGCGGGTGCGTGTGGCCCTCGGCGTCCATGCTGAACGGCTCCCGGCAGAGGATCCTCAGCCCCGGGGCGTTCATCGGCAGCGCGAACCAGAGCACGAACTTCTCCGCGCCGCGCGCCGCGGTCACGCCGTTGAGGTAGACGAGGACCTCGTGCGAGAAGGGGGCCAGCGTGGCGAGCTGCTTGGCGCCGCGCACGACCACGCCGTCCGCGTTCTCATCGACGATGTGCAGCGACAGGGTGTCGTCCTGGAGGGGGTCGGCGCTGCGGTCGATCTGGGGGTCGCCCAGCGCGTGGGTGAGTACGAGGTCGTGCTCACTGGCGTAGCGGTGATAGGCGACGGCGTGGTGCCCGAACCCCTCCCGCGCGGCGTCGAGTTCGGGCGCGTAGTCGCGCAATCCGACGACGACGTTGGACATGAAGTCGGGGGACCGCCCGAGCTGGCCGAGGCTCTCGCGCATCCACCACTCGCTGGCAGCGAACTTGGCGCGCAGCTCCTCGGGCGTGGCCGGCATCGAGTACGCCTGGCTGACCCGGTTGCCCGTCTCCGGCGACACGAAGGTCGACAGCTCGACGTGCTCCGGGGCGTGGCGCAGGTCCAGCAGACGCGCGAACTCGTCCACGACGCCGCGGAAGGCCGGATGCGTGGCCACGTTGTCCACGCGCTTGCCCGACAGCCACACCTCGCGGCCGTCGTCGAGGCTCGCGCGGTACTGGTCTCCGGTGAGGATGCCGGTGGCGCTGCCGATGTCGGCGATGGCGCGGCCGGCCCCGGTGAGGGCGTCGGGAGTGCCGGCCGGTACTGAGGTGGTCATGTGTGCTCCTACGGACCTGGACCCTGCGAGATCTGTGTCTCTCGGAGTCAACGCCGGGCGTAGGGGCGGGCACATCAGATGCGGTGGACCACGTGGAGGGCGGGAATTCCGACACGGTGTCGGAGAGGGGCAGCGCCAGTGGCCGGGGCGCGCTCCCTGGATGGTGGGGGCGTGTCTGTTCGGCGGGGCCGGGATGGCGGGTGAGGCGCCGGGTCCCAGTGGATTTCACGTGAGGCGCCCGGCGAGAGCTTCTGCCTGGCCGCGTCGCCCGGACCGTCGGGGTACCTCTGCCCGGCCGTGTCTCTCAGCCGGCGGGGGTGGGGGAGGAGGTCGGCGGCAGGATGCCCGCCAGCCGTGCGACCCGCAGCCCCGTGTGCAGTTCCCTGCGGGCGGCACCGTCCCGGAGGTCGGCTCCGGTGACTTTGCGGGCGCGGTCCAGCCGGTAGTACAGCGTGCTGCGGTGGATCATCAGGCGCTTCGCCGTCTCCTGGCCGTCCGCGCCGCAGTCCAGGTACACCTCCAGGGTGCCGGCGAGATCGAGCCCGGACGCCGGGTCGACCAGTCGCGCGACCGAGGCGGGGAGGTCCTCCACCGTCAGTCGCTCCAACGGCAGTTGGAGCAGGAGCCGGTCCAGACCGAGGTCGTCCCACGAGACGACCGGACCGTAGCGGCCGGGGTCCAGCTCCCCTCCCCGGACGGCGAGCCGGGCCTGCCGCACCGACGACACGGTGTCGGACAGCTCGTGCACCGGGGCTCCCATGCCGACCAGCACACCGTCGCGCGCGGCCGGCCGGCCGGGTGTCCGGGGCCGGCCCGCACCGTGGGCGAGGACGGCCACGGCCCGGTCACCGATCACCGCACCCGCGACGGCCTCGCGCATCGACCTGGCCAGGCCCGCCAGCGCCGCCTCCAGGGCGGTGCGCCGCTGCGCCGCCGACGAGCGGCCCGCGTCGGGGGCGGCGATCACGAAACCTGTGTACTCCGCGGCGTCCGGCAGCGCGCCGTCGTCCACCAGGGCGCGGGCGGCCTCCGCGCGCCGCGGCACGTCGTCCGACACCAGGTCCGACACGAGCATGCGCAGCCGCAGCCGCGTCTCCTGGCTGTCCAGCGCCCGTACGGCGAGGAGACGGCCGAGGTCCGGCCCAAACCGGTCGAGCAGCTCGCGCACCGTTGCGGTCACGTCCCGCGCGGCTCCGGGTTCGACCCACACCAGGTAGCCCATCAGGTGACCGTCGTGGCGCACCCCGACCGCGATCCGCTCGGGAACCCCGTCAGCCGCCGGCAGCCGCACCGGCGCGGACACCTGAGCCGCCCCGGAGGCGCGCAGCATGTCCCGCACCGTGACGCTGCCACGCCGGGAGAGGATCGTCAGCCGACGGGCCTCGTCGACGTCCGCGTCATGGGCGCTGTAGGCGGCGACGTTGAGATCGACGTCGTACAGCACCAGGGGGCGTTCGAGCAGCGCGGCGAGGTGTTCCACCGTCGTGTCGATGTCCATGGATGGCCTCCTCGCCCTGGCCACGATCCTCTACCGCGGGTCCGGCCGTCGGTCCGGAAACGTGCTCGGCACCATGATCGCATCCGACACCGTGTAGGAAACAGGGGGTACAGGTTGGCGCAGTGGGCCGAAGGCGGCGGGATCCGGCGGCTCCTACCGTGGGGACGTTCGGCGAGAGGGGAGTCCACATGTCCACCCTGAACCTGGCCTCGCTCCAGGGGCTGGTCTTCTGCGACGGATGGCGCGTTCCGTCCGGCGGTGAGCGGGAGGTGCACAACCCGGCCAACGGGTCCCGGGTCGGCAGGATCGGCCTCGGTGACCCCACGGACATCGACCGCGCGTGCGCCGTGGCCGCGAGCGCACAGCCGGAGTGGGGCCTCGGCCCCGCCGGCCGGCGGAAGCAGGTGCTGCTCGCCGCCGTCGAAGCCCTTGCCGAGGCCCGCGCCGAGGTGGTGGCGACCCTGGTCGCCGAGACGGGCAGTACCCGGGGGAAGGCCGAGCAGGAGGTCACCAAGTCGCTCGACGAACTCTCCGCGGCGGCCGCGCTGACGGATCACCCCACGGGGGAACTGCTGCCGCACGACACACCGGGGACGCTCAGCATGGCGCGCCGCATGCCGGTCGGTGTCGTGGGCGTGATCGCCCCCTGGAATGCCCCGCTCCTGCTCGCGCTGCGCTCCGTCGCGCCCGCGCTGGCACTCGGCAACGCCGTGGTACTCAAGCCCGACCCGAAGGCGGCGCTCTCGGGCGGCTGGGTGATCGCCCGGATCTTCGAACGGGCAGGGCTGCCCACAGGCGTGCTGCACGTGGTCCCGGGCGGCCCGGAGACCGGCGAGGCGCTGGTCGCGGACCCCCGGGTGCCGGTGATCTCCTTCACCGGTTCGTCGGCCGCCGGGCGCCGGGTCGGCGCCGCCGCCGGGGCCCTCATCAAGCGCGCGGTGCTCGAACTCGGCGGGAACAACCCGGTATTGGTGCTCGACGACGCCGACCTCGACGCCGCCGTCAACAACGCCGCGTGGGGGTCCTTCCTCCACCAGGGGCAGATCTGCATGGCCACCGGCCGGCACCTGGTCCACGAGAGCCTCGCCGACGCCTACGTCGAGAAGATCACCGCCAAGACCGAGGCGCTGCGCGTCGGAGACCCGGCCGACCCGACCGTGAACATCGGCCCGCTCATCAACGAGGACCAGGCGGGCCGCGTCGAGAAGATCGTGAACGAGGCGCTCTCGGCGGGCGCGCGGCTGGTCTCGGGCGGCACCCGGAACGGCACCTTCTTCACCCCCACCGTGCTGGCCGACGTGGATCCCATGTCCCCCGCGTTCACCGAGGAGATCTTCGGGCCCGTCGTCGCGGTCACCTCGTTCACGGACGACGACCACGCGGTGGCCCTCGCCAATTCCAGCGAGTACGGCCTGTCCGCCGCCGTGCACACCAGGGACTTCGCCCGCGGACTCGCCGTGGCGGGCCGGATCCGGGCCGGAATGGTCCACGTCAACGGGCAGACGATCAACGATGCCGCGCACATCCCCATGGGCGGCCTGGGCGGCTCGGGCAACGGCGGTAGGCACGGCGGGCACTGGAACCTCGACGAGTTCACCCACTGGCAGTGGGTGACGGCGAGCCCGACGGCTCCGACCTACCCGATCTGAGCGAAAGGAGCCGGCGGTGCGATCGGCCACGCAGAAGCGCGAGTTGTTCCACTCCGTACTGGCCCGCGACGGCCTGACCGTCGTACCAGGCGGATTCAGCCCGATGGACGCCGCCATGACCGAACGGGCGGGCTACGAGGCGTTCTTCCTCGCCGGCTCCCAGGCGGCGGCGTTCCTCTACGGCGCGCCCGACGTCGGAGTCCTCGGCCTGAACGACATGGCCGGCCACGCCGGTCGCGTCGCCGGGCACACCGACATCCCCGTCCTCGTGGACGGGGACACCGGATACGGCAACGCGGTGAACGTCTACTTCGCGGTGCAGCAGCTCGTCCGGTCGGGCGCCGCGGCGGTGCAGATCGAGGACCAGGAAGCACCGAAGAAGTCCGGCACCGACGCGGGCCGCCGCCTCGTCTCGATGGACGAGGCGGTGGGCAAATACCGAGCCGCCGCACGCGCCCGCGACGAACTGGACCCGCTGTTCGCGATCTGCGCGCGGTGCGACGCCATCGGCGCCGAGGACGGCGGCTTCGAGGAGGCCGTACGGCGCTGCGTCCGCTACGTGGAGGACGGGGGAGCCGACTTCGTCTGGCTGAACTCGCTCCAGACGCCGGAACAGATCGCCGAGGCCTGCGAGCGCATCCCCGCCCCCGTGATGACCGTGTGGGGAGGCGAGGGTCCGGGTCCCACCCTCGACGAGTACGAGCGGCTGGGCCTGCGGATCGCGCTCTTCCCGGTACTGGCCTCGAAGTCCGGTCTGCAGGCGGCGTGGGATCTGCTGCACGCCTTCCGCCAGCAGGGGACACCCGCCCTCGACGACTGGGCGCGGAAGGCCGCCGAGAGCCCCTGGGGCGCGGCGCCGCTGCCGTCCCTCACTGGTACCGAGCGGGTGCGGCGGCTGGAGGACGAGTTCCTGCCGACCGAGTTCCGGCGCGATTACGAGTCGACGTTCGGGCACACACCGTCCACGTGAGCGGTGAGCGCAGCGTGCGATGCCGGCCGCGCCGCTGACGACGACCGGTATCGCCGGGACTGCGATGGAGCACCTCGACGAGTGGAGGAGGGCCGGTCGGCGCGTGCTTGCCGAACCCGTCGCACGGCGGACAGCTCGCCCGCACGACCACGCCCTTGTGACGGTTCGTCACCGTGGGCCACTCAGCGAGCGCCACGGTGGCCCGGGCCCGGTGACCAGAATCGCGAGGGCTCTCGGCATCGTGAGCAGAACCGTGGCCGACGCCCTGAAGACGAATCGACCCTCGCCGAGTGACCCACTGGGGCGAGCAGGCGTGCGCCGTGCCGTGGGTCGGCACGGCGACGCGGTGCGAGCGCCCTGTCCGCCTCGGAGGCGTCAGGTCTTGGCCGCATTCGCACCCTGTCGGCGAAGGCGCGAGCCCCGGCGGGCGGTCTCTTGACCGCCCGCCCCACCTCGCTTCGCGTACGCCGACGGGACGACCCGACGGCCCCGGGCGTGGGGAAGGCAGCCAACCCGAGAGCAACAGCTCCGCGCATGCCTCGTGTATTGCGTTGCACATCCGTGCGGTCCTGGGGCGCGCCCGCCGGTGCGGGCATGGCGCGCCGGCCAGTCGCGGCGACGTCGCTCAGGCGTCGGAGTCCGTCCGCTGGTACGGAGCCAGCCCCGGCTTGATCTCCTTGGTGTCCAGGAACTGCGAGAGACCCTTCTGACGGCCGTCCTCGCGGTCGCGGGTAAGGAGCTGGGCCGACTTGGCCGCCATGTAGTCGGTGGCCTGCTCGTAGTTCATTGCCGACGCGTGCCGGAACGTCTCCTTCGTGGAGCGGAGCACCTCGGGGTTGAGCTTGCGGAGCTTGGCGGTGAGTTCGCGGACGGCCTCGCCCAGCTCCTCCCTCGGCACCGAGGCGTTGACCAGCCCGATCTCCCGGGCCCGTGGTCCGTCGAAGGTCTCCCCGGTCAGCGCGTAGTAGAGCGCGTCCCGGTAGCCCAGCGCCATCGAGATGTCCCTGGTGACCAGGCCGCCGGGAAGGATGCCCCAGTTCACCTCGGACAGTCCGAAACGGGCCTCGTCCGCGGCGATCGCGAGGTCGCACGACACGAGGGGCATGAAGGCTCCGCCGAAGCACCAGCCGTTGACGGCGGCGATGGTCACCCGGGGAAAGAACCGCAGCCGGTTGTAGGACCACTCCCGCATGGTCCACCTGGCCCTCTCGGCGAGCACCGGATCGTGGTCCGTCTCCCGGAAGTACTCCTTGAGGTCCATTCCGGCGCTGAAGGAGTCCCCCGCGCCGGTGAGGACCAGGACGTCCGTCCCGCTGTCCGCCGACAGGCGGGTCAGGGCGTCCAGCATCTCGTCGTTGAGCTGCGGACTCATCGCGTTGCGCTTGTGCGGCCTGTTGAGGGTGACCGTCGTGACGCGGTCCTCGGTCTCCACAGAGATGCACTCGTAGTGGGGCATGTCGTCGCTCCTCGACCACTAGGCTTCGAGGGGCAATGTATAACGTGAATTCGTATGTAGCCAGAGGGGTGTTATTTATTATTGAGTGGTGGCCTCGGCGTAGAGGTCGGTCGACAGCGCGGCGAGCGCGTCATGGGCCTGAGTGAAGAGCCGGTGGGCCTCGTCGCCGGTCCAGCCGGGCGGCTGCAGTTCCGTCGGGAGCTGCGGGTCCCGCTGTACGACGTGGCGGTAGGCGTTGACGAGCCGGACACGCTCGGCGAGTGCCGTGCCGCCGCCGAGCCCGGGGGAGCGGTACTCCCCGAGCCGGGAGCGCAGCCGTCGTACGAACGTGGCGTATTCCGCCGCGATCTCGTCCAGTTCCCAGCACTGGGCGGCCATGGCGCGGTCGGCCGGCAGCCCGGTGGTGCGGGTGGTGAGGAGGGTCAGTCGGGCCGTGGTCAGCCGGGCGGCTGCGTTGGCGATCTCGTCCAGGCGGGGGTGGGGGCAGACCCAGGTGGCGGGGGCGAGTGGGCCGAAGCCGAGCCAGGTCAGTTTTTTGCGCAGGTCGTCGCGGGTCTGACGGTCGTTCTCCGGCACCGTGTAGATGACCATCGACCACTCGCCGTTCCAGGGGGCGACCGGATCGCGGAAGATCTTCCGGCGCCCCTCGTCGAGCGACTGGAGGGCGGCCGGTGTGAAGCGGTAGATCGACTCGCGGCCCTCGCGGCGCACGTCGAACCAGCCCCGCTCGCGCAGTCGGGCGAGTGTGACCCGCATGACGGGGCCGGAGATGTCGAGTTCCTCGCCCAGGGCGACGAGGGCCTTCAGTCGGATCTCCCGGCCGCCGGTGCGGTCGAAGTCGCCCAGCAGGTCCATGGCCAGGGATGTCGGCTTGGGTGAGTTCTCTGTGTCCACCATGGTCCCCATCCTAGGGTGGAGGCCGGGACGTGTAACAGATCTCCGTCGGTCATGCCTGGGATCGGTGAGTGGTGAGTGATGCGGGGTCGCTGTCCTGGAGAGGTCTCCCGGGCCTCGGTACGGGTTGCGCCGCCGCTCAGACATTTATTTTTAACGTATCTGCGCTTGCCGTTCCGAAAATGTTTCTTGATGGGTATGGTGCTCATCGGATGCACAGCACGGTCGCGGTTGCCGCCCGTGCCTCGGATCTGGAGCGGCCTCGTGGCCGGGTCTCCAGCCGCAGTGATTCGCCTCTCTAGGAGTCTCCGTGACCGAAGCCGTGATCGTCGCCACCGCCCGCTCGCCGATCGGCCGAGCCTTCAAGGGGTCGCTCCGGGACATACGCCCCGACGACCTGACCGTGCAGATGATGCGCGCGGCTCTGGCTCAGGTCCCGCAACTGAACCCGGACGACACCAACGACCTCATGCTGGGCTGCGGTCAGCAGTCCGGTGTCTCGGGGTTCAACATGGCCCGGATCGTGGCGGTGCTCGCCGGCCTCGACCGGGTGCCCGGCACCACCGTCAACCGCTTCTGCTCCTCCAGCCTCCAGACGACCCGGATGGCGCTGCACGCGATCAGGTCGGGCGAGGGCGACGTCTTCATCTCCGCGGGGGTGGAGACGGTGAGCGGATACGGCGGCCCGGAGAACTCCGACCTGCGTCCCGACGTACTCAACCCGGCCTTCGCCGACGCACGGGCGCGGACGGAGGCGATCGCCGCGGACGGCCAGGCCTGGACCGACCCGAGAGGGGAGGGGGCGCTGCCGGACGTGTACATCGCGATGGGGCACACCGCCGAGAACGTCGCGGCGCTGCACGGCGTCGGACGCGAGGAGCAGGACGCGTTCGCGGTGCGCAGTCAGAACCGCGCAGAGAAGGCGATCGCCGACGGCTTCTGGGCCAAGGACATCACGCCGGTCACCCTCCCCGACGGCACGGTGGTGGCCCAGGACGACGGCCCCCGACCGGGAGTGACCCTGGAGTCGGTCGGTGGCCTGAAGCCGGTCTTCCGGCCGGACGGCACGGTGACCGCGGGCAACTGCTGCCCCCTCAACGACGGAGCCGCCGCGCTCGTGATCATGTCCGACACGAAGGCCCGGCAACTGGGCATCACCCCGCTCGCGCGCATCGTCAGCACCGGGCTCACCGGGCTGTCGCCCGAGATCATGGGGCTCGGTCCGGTGGAGGCCACCCGTCAGGCACTGGCCAACGCGGGGATGGGCATCGGCGACATCGACCTCGTCGAGATCAACGAGGCCTTCGCCGCACAGGTCATCCCCTCCGTCCGCGAACTCGGCATCGACGAGGACACGGTCAACGTCAACGGCGGCGCGATAGCGGTCGGACACCCCTTCGGCATGACCGGAGCGCGGATCACCAGCACGCTGATCAACTCGCTCCGGCACCACGACAAGCAGGTGGGCCTGGAGACCATGTGCGTCGGCGGCGGGCAGGGCATGGCGATGATCGTCGAGCGGCTGAGCTGAAGACCGGCGGCCGTGGGTCCGCGGACGGCGGCCCACGGAGACGGAAACGAGGAGGAGAGAACATGGCAGGACGTTTCGCGGGCAGGACCGCGGTCGTCACCGGCGCGAGCCGCGGGATCGGGCTCGGTATCGCCCAGCGGCTGGTGGACGAGAGCGCCCGGGTCGTCGTCACCGCCCGCAAGCAGGAGGCGCTGGACGAGGCCGTCGCCTCGCTCGGCGGCCCGGAACACGCCCTCGGCATCGCCGGGAAGGCCGACGACCCCGACCACCAGGCGGAGACGGTGAAGCGGGCGGTCGAGACCTTCGGCAGCCTCGACTTCCTGGTCAACAACGCCGGCATCAACCCGATCTTCGGGCCGCTCGTCGACACGGACCTCGCCGCCGTACGGAAGATCGTCGAGGTCAACTGTGTCGCCGCCCTGTCCTGGACGCAGCAGGCGCACCGGGCCTGGATGGGGGAGCACGGCGGCGCCGTCGTGAACGTGGGCTCCGGCACGTCGCTCCGCCCGGCACCCGGCATGGGCGTCTACGGCGCGAGCAAGGCGATGCTCACGTACCTCACCCAGCAGCTCGCGCTCGAACTGGGCCCCGCTGTCCGGGTCAACGCCGTGGCCCCCGCCGTGGTCAAGACTCGGTTCGCCGTCCCCTTGTACGAGGGGCGCGAGGAGGAGGTGGCCGCCGCCTATCCGCTCAAGCGGCTCGGTGTCCCCGAGGACATCGGCAGCGTCGTCGCCTTCCTGCTGTCCGAGGAGGCCGGCTGGCTGACGGGACAGCAACTGGTCGTCGACGGCGGTGTGACGCTGACCGGCGCGGGATGAGCCGCGAAGGGCCCGGAGGCGACGGAGACTCTCCGCTCGCCCGCACTGCAAGGAGAGCCGCATGATTGTCCATGTCGACGTCGGTCGCGGGCACTGCGAGGTGCGCGACGCCGACGACCTGAAACGGCTGAGTGTCGTGGTGGCCGGTGAAGCCCCCGACGAGGAGATCGACCGGACCTTGGCGCCGCTGGCGCGGCTGCTGTCGCCCACGCACGCGTGGGTGTCCGTCCGGGAACTGCGCGCCGCCTGCGCCCGCGAGGGCGACGCGGCCTGGATGCGGGATTACGACGCCATGGTGGCGTTCGCGGCCTCCCGGGGCTGGGTCGACGACACCGGCGCACACCTGCGCGCCCACGTGGTCCGCGACCCGGATCCGACACCCCAGGAAAGCTAAACAAATCTTCGACGCCAGTCGTGACAATGTCATTCGAAGAAGTTACGGTCCTGTTTGAGGGCCTTTCCCATCACAACGACGTGTACGCGTAGAGCCGTCTGGCTGTTGTCGCACACTCTGCGACAGGGCCGGTGACGCGCGGGACGGAGGCAACTTGAGCACCAAGATAGTCCCCGCAGGTCTGTCGAGCGCAGAGCTCGAAAAGGCCCTTGATGCATTCCGATCCGTGGTGGGCCAGGCACATGTGCTCACCGGCGAGGACGCGGCGGAGTTCCGTGACCCGTTCTGGCACCGCGACTGGCCCGAGTTCGAGTCCTCGGCGGTCGTCCAGCCGGCCTCCGTCGAGGAGATCCAGGCGATCCTCAGGATCGCCAACGAGCAGCGGGTACCGATCTGGACCACCTCCACGGGCCGCAACAACGGCCTCGGCGGCAGCTCGCCGCGCGTACAGGGCTCCGTGGTCGTGAACCTGCGCCGGATGAACCGGGTCCTGGAGATCAACGAGGAGATGGGATACGCCGTCGTCGAACCCGGCGTGACCTGGTCCCAGCTGTACGAGGCCATCGAGGCCGGCGGCCACAAGTTCATGGTGTCGACCACCGACCTCGGCTGGGGCAGCGTGATCGGCAACTCGCTGGAGCACGGCACGACGTACCTGCCCTACGGCGCGGACTTCCAGGCCCCCTGCGGCATGGAGGTGGTCCTCGCCAACGGCGAGGTGCTGCGTACCGGCATGGGCGCCCTGCCTGGCAGCAAGACCTGGCACCTCTACCGCCGTGGCCTCGGCCCGACCCTGGACCCGCTGTTCATGCAGTCCAACTTCGGCGTCGTGGTGAAGATGGGCGTCTGGCTGATGCCGAAGCCGGAGGTGTACGCGCCGTTCTGGATCCACGTCCCGCGCGAGGCGGATCTGGTGCCGCTGGTCGACACCATGCGCCGGCTGCGCCTGGACCGGACGATCGAGGGCGTGCCGTCCATGTACAACACCCTCACCCTCGCGTCGATCACCGGGGAGCGGTCGCGCTGGTACGAGGGCGACGGGCCCACCCCGGACCACATCGTGGACCAGATCGCCGGCGACCTGGGCATCGGCCGGTGGACGGTGCACGGCGCGCTGTGGGACGACAACGCGGTCACCGACCACAAGATCGAGAAGATCACGGCCGCCATCGGGCAGATCGAGGGCGGGCGGGTGCTCTTCACCAAGCATGCGCCCGAGGACATCGCCGGCCTGGAGAGCTTCCCGGACCGTGTGCTCGGCGGCGCACCGAGCCTGGAGTGGCTGAACTTCCTGCGCTGGTACGGCACCGACGCGGGCGCCCACACCGGGACCGGGCTCGTCTCGGCCCTGGAGGGCAACGAAGCCTTCCGGCTGCACACCCTCCTGAAGAACTTCATCGAGCGGGAGATGGGCCTCGACTACTTCGCCAACCCCATCCTGATCAACGCCCGCAGTTACATCCACGTCTTCGGAGTGATCTTCGACGTCCTCGACGAGTCCGACACCCGGCGCGGCTACGAGGTGTGCCGACGCGTGGTGGAGGACGCCGGCAAGGCGGGGTTCGGCGAGTACCGCGCCCACCTGGCCAACATGGACCTCGCCCAGGCGCAGTACAGCTTCGGCGACCAGTCCTACCTCCGCTTCGTGGAGCGGATCAAGGACGCCGTGGACCCGAACGGGATCCTGTCCCCCGGCAAGCAGGGGATCTGGCCGAAGTCCTTCCGCCGGTGACCGGCCAAGGCTGAGAAACCCGGAGGCCGGGACACAGCCGCCCGGCGGGTGCCGACCCGTGAGCCGGTTCCCGCCCCCTCCCCTCGCACCCCCTCCACCGCCCTGAAGGTGGCTTTGACAAAGGAGCACCCCGTGCCCATCCAGTTCGGGATCTTCGATCACATCGAGATGAGCGGTGACCAGGGCGTCCAGGCCCTCTACGAATCCCGCATCACCTTCCTCAAGCGGGCCGAGGAGGCCGGCTTCTACGGATTCCACCTCGCCGAGCACCACGGCCACCGGCTCTCGGCCTCCCCGTCCGCGTCGGTGTTCCTGGCCGCGCTCGCCCGGGAGACGACACGGCTGAAGCTGATCCCCACGGTGGTCTGTCTTCCGCTGCACCATCCGGTCCGCGTCTACGAGGACCTGGCGATGCTGGACGTGCTCTCCCACGGCCGGCTGGAGCTCGGCCTCGGCAAGGGCATCACGAAGTTCGAGCACCTCCAGTTCGGCCACGACCCGGAGGAGGCGTCGGCCCGCGCACGGGAGATCTCGGCCATGCTGCTGGAGGCCTGGGAGACGGGCATCATCTCCAGCGAGGACTCGACCTTCTACGACTTCACCGAACTGAAGCTCCCGTTCGAACCCGTCCAGCACCCGTACCCGCCGCTGTGGACGGCCGGAAACGTGGAGGTCGCCGGACGGGGCGGCCACAACTTCGTCACCACGGGCCCCGTCACCGCCGCCGCACGGGCCCGCTACGACGAACTGCGCGCCGCCAGCCGGGAACAGCCCGGCCACCAGAACCCGCACGTCAAGGATCCGCTGATCGGCCAGACCCAGTCGGTCGTCATCGCGCCGACGGAGGCCGAGGCCAAGGCGATCCTCCGCCGGGCGTGGTCCTACTACAACGAGTCCATCACCCGGGCCCGCGGGACCGTACCGCCGCACCTGCAGACCGAACTGCCGGCGATGGACAACCCGGTCGCCCAGGCCGTGCTCGACCAGGACCCCCTGGAGTCGGGCATGGCGGTCGCCGGCACCGTCGAGCAGGTCCGCGACTACTACGTCGAACAGGCGCGGCAGGGCCACGCGAACTACTTCGTCCTCATGATCCCGTTCGGCGACATGACGGCCGAGGAGGCCACCCACACCCTGGACGCCTTCGCCGAGCACGTCATTCCGGCGGTGCGCGAGGCGGTGGACGAATGACCCACGTCGTCGCCGTCCTCGGCGTGAAGGGCCGGCCCACCGAGGTGCGCGAGGCCGGCACCGGTGAACCGCTCGTCTTCTTGCACGGCGGCGGCATCGTCGAGGGCTTCGGCTTCCTGGCCGGCCTCGCCGAGCGCTTCCGGGTCGTGGTGCCGCTCCTGCCCGGGTACGGCTCCACCGAGCTCGACCCTCCCGTGAGCAGCCAGAGGGAAGTGGCCGAGCACACCCGTGACGTCCTCGACGCGCTCGGCATCGAGCGGACCGTGCTGGTCGGGCACTCGATGGGCGGTTGGCGGGCGGCGCACTTCGCGGCCCGCTTCCCGGAGCGGGTGAGCCGACTGGTCCTGGGCGCTCCCTGGGGCATGAACGTCCCGGAATGCCCCCCGGCCGACCTGGCGTCGATGACCCCCGCCGAACGCGTTGCCCTGATGACCACCGATCCACGGATCTACGAGGGACGCTACCCCAGCGGACCCGACCCCGAGTTCTGGGCCGCCCGCGAACGCGAGCAGGTGTCCCGGACCCGGATCATGCCCGGCCCGTACGACCCGGAACTGCCGGAAGCCGCCGCGCGGGTCACCGCGCCGACCCTGCTGCTGTGGGGTGAGGAGGACCGGATCGCTCCGCTGCCGCACGCCGCCGTATGGCAGAAGGCGCTGCCGCACGCCACGCTGCGGACCTTCCCGGGGCGGGGACACCAGCTCTTCCACGAGAACCCGGCGATCCTCCAGGACGCCGTACCGCCCACGAGCGAGGAGGCCGGCCCATGACCGGACGTCTTGAGGGCAAGGTCGCCCTCATCACCGGAACCGCCAGCGGCATGGGCCGGGCGGCCGCCGTCCGGTTCGCCCAGGAGGGCGCGCTGGTCATCGGCTGCGACCTCTCCCAGGAGGGCAACCGCGAGACGGTCGAGCTGGTGGCGGCGGCCGGCGGCAAGATGACCGGCATGGCGCCGGTGGACCTCGGCGACCCGGAGGCCGCGCGGGCCTGGGTGGAGGAGTCGGCCGCCGTCCACGGACGGATCGACATCGTCTTCAACAACGCCTCCGCACCCCGCTTCGCGCCCCTGCCGGAGATGTCGGTGGAGGACTGGCGGTACGCCATGCGCAACGAACTCGACCTCGTCTTCTACGTCACCAAGTTCGCCTGGCCGCACCTCGCCGAGCGCGGCGGGGTCGTCATCAGCACCGCGTCGACATCGGCGTACGTCGCCACGCCCGGCCAGGGGTTCGCCGCCCACTGCGCGGCCAAGGGCGGAGTGCTTGCCCTCTCCCGCCAGGTCGCCTCCGACGGCGCCCCCTACGGGATCCGCGCCGTCACGATCAGCCCCGGCGCCATCAAGACCCCCGTCGTCGAGCGGAACTACCTGTCCAAGAACCCCGGGGCGGAGCAGGCGCTGATCGACCGGTCACTGATCGCCAACCGGATGGGCACCCCCGAGGACGTGGCGTCACTGGCCGTATTCGCGGCCTCCGACGAGGCGGCCTACCTGACGGGCGTGGACCTCCTCATCGACGGCGGCATGACCGCCCTGTGACCAGCTCCGCCGCTCACGTCCCGGAGGGGACGACGATGCCCGACAGGGAGAGGACGACGATGTCCGACAGTTCGACCGGCCCGACACGGCCGCTGCCGGGCCGCGGCATGACCCTGGCCGACCAACTGGCCCGGCACGCACGCACCATCGGTGGCGAGGTCGCCTTCTCCTGCGTGGGGACGCGGCGGACGTACGGCGAGCTCGACGAGCGGGCCGGCCGTCTCGCGAACGCCCTGCGCGACCGAGGGGTGGGCCCCGGCGACCGTGTGGTCGTGCTCGGGTTCAACACGCTGGAGGTCCTGGAGGCCTACTTCGCGACCTGCCGACTGGGCGCGATCTGCGTACCCGTGAACTTCCGGCTGGTCGCCGCCGAGATCGCCTACGTCCTCCAGGACAGCGGCGCGGCGGCCGTCGTCGTACACGGGCCGCTGGCCGGGACGATGGCGCAGGCCCGCAAGGAGGCCGGGTACACCGGCCCCTGCCTGGTGTTCGGCGCCGAGCACGACGGCCTGGGCGAGGACTACGAGGAGGCGCTGCGTACGGCGTCCCCGCACTTCGAGGGCGCGCCTGTCGACGAGCAGGCCCCCGCCTTCATCATGTACACCTCGGGCACGACCGGCCGTCCCAAGGGTGCCGTGCTCACCCACCACAACCTGCTGATGCACGCGTTCAGCGTCATGACGCACCTCGGCCTCCCGCCCGACGACAAGGTGTGGCTGGCCGCGACCCCGCTGTTCCACATCGCCGGGCTGTCCGGCATGCTGCCCTCCCTCCTGCGCGGCGGGCACGTCGTGGTGCTGCCGTCCGGCGGGTTCGACCCCGTAGCGGTGGTTGGCGTCCTGGAGCGGGAACGCGTGTCGTCCTGCTTCCTCGTCCCCGCGCAGTGGGAGCTGGTTCTCGCGGTACCCGGCATCGCCCGGCGCGATCTGTCGGCGCTGCGGCGCGTCGCCTGGGGCGCTGCCCCCGCGACGACCACGTTCCTGCGCAAGCTCATCGCCACGTTCCCCGGAGCCTCGGTGGAGACGGCGTTCGGGCAGACCGAGTCCAGCGCCATCGTCACCATGCTCCGCGGCGACGAGGCCCTGAGCCGCATCGGCTCGGTCGGCACCCCGCTGGCCAACGTGGAAGTCCGCGTCGTCGACGACGCCATGGACGACGTGGAGCGCGGCGAGATCGGCGAGATCGTCTACCGCGGCCCGGCGGTCATGAAGGAGTACTGGAACAAACCGGCCGAGACGGCGGAGGTGTTCCGCGGCGGCTGGCTCCACTCCGGTGACCTGGGACGCCAGGACGAGGACGGCTACTTCTACGTGGTCGACCGAAAGAAGGACATGATCATCTCCGGCGGCGAGAACATCTACTGCGCCGAGGTGGAGAACGTGCTCGCCGCCCACCCCAAGGTCCGCGAGGTCGCGCTGATCGCGGTACCCGACGACAAGTGGGGCGAGACCCCGCTCGCGGTGGTCGTCGCCGCCACCGAGGACGACCCGCCCACGCCCGCCGAACTCGTTCGGTGGTGCGCGGACCGGCTGGCCCGCTACAAGCACCCGCGCCACATCGCAGTGGTGCCGCTCCTGCCGCGCAACCCGAGCGGAAAGGTGCTCAAGACCCGGCTGCGGTCCGACCGCGAGGCCGGACGGCTCGACATCCGGTCGGCCTGACGCACCGGAACGAGGAGAATCATGAACCGACAACGACCCGACGGGAAGCCGCCGGGGAGCACGTCCGGCATGTCCGGAGTCTCCTGGGGAGGCATGGACGCCGAGGACCTGGACGACCTGCGCGACGCCGTACGCGGCGAATGCTCCCGCCACTGGCCGGCGTCCACCACCGCCGAGAACGGCGACCTCACCGAGGTCTGGGCGGTGGCCGCCCGGCAGGGCTGGACGGACCTCGCCGACCCGGAACTCACCCCGGCGGCGATCGCCGTGCAGGAGGAACTCGGCTCCGTCGCCTGCCCGTTGCCCGTCGTCGACGCCGCGCTGGCAGCGGGCGTCCTGGAGGCCCGCGGCCACGGCTCGGCCGTCCGGGAGATCGCCGAGGGCTCGCTCCGCCCGGTCCTGGCCCACGTGGCGCGGGACCGCGACGGCGACGACATCGTCGTACGACATCTCGAAGCCGGCGCCGTCGCCACGCACGTCCTGGCCGTCGACCAGGAGGCGGGCCTGCTGACCTGGCACGCGCTGGGCGGTGCCGTGGTCACCCCGTTGCCCGGGCTTGCCGTGCCGGCCTGGTCCGAGGCCCGTCTGTCCAGGCCGCCGGAGTGGACCGCCAAGCTGGAGGACCACCCCGATCTGCTCCTGCTGCGCCGCACCGGCCTGGCCGCCCGTGCCGTCGCCGCGGTGCGGCGCACCCATGAGCTGGCGGTCCAACACGCTTGTCAGCGTGAGCAGTTCGGCAGGCCGATCGGCTCCTTCCAGGCGGTGTCCCACCGGCTCGTCGACGTCGAGACCACCCTCACCGCGGCCCGGCGGCTCCTGGACCACGCCATGGTCCTGCTCGGCAGGGGCGACCCGCAGTGGCGGACGGCGGCGGAGATCCACCTGGAGTTCGTCACCGGAACCCTGGCCGAACTCCAGTTCGGCGGCCAGCACACGCTCGCCGCGGTGGGCTACTTCGAGGAACACGAAGCACCCTGGCTGTTCCGCCGGGCCCACGCCGACCTGGCCGTACTGTCCGCCGCCGCCGGTACGACGAGCGTGGGCGACCGGCTGCTCGACGAGGGCGCGCGGCTGCCCGATTTCGAACTCGGCCCCGAGGCGGAGCGGGTGCGCCGGGAGGTTCTTGACGCATTCGCCCCCTGGACGGACGGGCCTCCCGCGAACCTGAGCTCGTGGGACGACGCGGCGCGGGCCGTCCTGCGCGACCGCGACTGGATCGGCGTCGGCTGGCCGCGCGTGGTGGGCGGCGGCGGTTTCGCGACGGCGGAGGCGGCCGCCTTCTCCGAGGCGATCGCCTACAGCGACCCCCCGGTCGGCAACATCTGGATGGGCATCAACTCCATCGCGCCGATGCTGATCAGGACCGGACCTCCCGCGCTGCGGGACCTGCTGCTGGACGAGATCCGCCGCGGCGACCTGTCCGTCGCCCTCGGCTACTCCGAACCCGGCGCCGGATCCGACCTGGCCTCGCTGCGGACCCGCGCGGAACAGGTGCCGGGCGGCTGGCGGATCAACGGCCAGAAGCTGTGGGGCACTTGCGTGCCCGACTCCCGGCTGATCGTGCTCGCCGCCCGGACCGACCCGCAGGCCACCCCGCCGCACGCCGGGATCAGCCTCTTCCTGGTCGACTTGGACTCCCCGGGCATCACCGTCCAGCAGCACCGGTCCCTCGGTGGCGACGTGTCGGCGACGACCTTCTGGGACGACGTCTTCGTCCCCGAGGACCGGCTCATCGGCGAGGCGAACCAGGGATGGGCCGCACTGGGCGCCGCGCTCGCCGGCGAACGGGTCCTCATCGGCGCCGGTGTGATGAAGGCACACCGGTCCTTCGACCGGCTGGTGCGGCTGGTGACCGACCGTCCGGAGCTGGTGCCGCCGGCACGCAGGGCCGACCTGCGGCCGGAGATCGGCCGGCTCGCCGTCCGGCTCCAGGCCGCCCGCGCCCTGGTCAACGCCGCGGTCGAGGCCATGGCCTCCGGCGAGGGGGCGCGCAAGGAGGCGCCGATGGCCAAGATCACGGCGACCGAGCTCGCCGAGAACCTGAACGCCACCGCCGTCGCCCTGCTCGGTCCGGACGCCCTCTGCCACCACGGGACCGAGGGCGCGGTCGGCGACGGGCACTTCGAGGAGGGCCTGCGTTCGTCGGTCATGGGCGTGATCGCCGGTGGCACCGGTGACATCCAGCGCAACCTCGTCGCCCGGGGCATGGGCCTCCCGCGCTGACCGAGCAGGTTCCGAATCGGTCCGTATTCGCTCGCACTGGTCCGTACTCGTCCGTACTCGCACAAGGAGCGTCGCGCGCATGAAGGCATGGCAGTTCACCGCAGTCCACGAGCCCCTGGTCCTCAACGAGGTGGCGGAACCCGTCGCCGTCCCCGGCGAAGTCGTCATCGAGGTCGAGGCCGCCGGTCTGTGTCACTCCGACGTCGGCATGCTGGAGGACGAGAACTGGCCGCGCCACGGGGGCAAGAACCCGATCACACTCGGCCACGAGATCGCCGGTGTCGTCGGCGAGGTCGGCGAGGGCGTCACCGAATGGAAGACCGGCGACCGGGTCAGCGTCTTCCTCACCTACGCGTCCATGCCCGGCCACGAGCGGGACGGCGGGTACGCGCCCAGGATGCTCGCCCGCGCCGAGGACCTGATCCGCATCCCCGAGGGCGTCTCCTGGGAACACGCGGCCGTGGGCGCGGACGCGGGCGCCTGCTCCTACCACGCCCTGGTCGGCATCGGCCAGGCCGAGCCCGGCGACAAGGTGGGCATCATCGGCTTCGGCGGCCTCGGACAGATCGCCACCCGGATCGCGGTCCTCAAGGGCTACGAGGTCTACGTCGCCACCCGCAACCAGAACGTCTGGCCGCTGGCGCGGGAACTCGGTGCCCGGCGGATCGTCAGCGACATCCGGGAACTCGCCGACGAACAGCTCGACGTGATCGTGGACTTCGCCGGCGCCGGCACGACGACCGCCGCCGCCGTGGACGCGGTCCGGCGCGGCGGGCGGGTGGTCCTGCCGGGGATGGCGGCGCTGGAGACCACGATCAGCACGAAGTCGCTGATCATGAAGCAGGTCGCACTGGTCGGCGCGCTGGGTGCCTCCAAGGAGGCGCAGCGGGGCGTCTACGACCTGATGGCCACCGGCGATCTGAGCCCCGTCACCGAGACGATCCCCTTCGAGGAGATCGCCGCTGGGCTGGTCCGCCTGTCGAAGGGCGGACTGGACGCGCGCCTGGTGGCGCGGGTCGGGGACTGACCCCCCCAGCGGAACCGGGGCCACGGGCTCCTGCGGGCCGGCGCTCACCACGCCGGTCCGCCTGTCATCCGCGTCGGGACACGAGCGCCCGGCGGTCACCTGATCTTCCATCCGACAGGAGAACCGACATGAGCACCCACAACGGACGGGTCGCCATCGTGACGGGTGCGGCACGCGGCATCGGCGCCGGTGTGGCCCGGCGGCTGGCGCAGGACGGCTTCGCCGTCGCCGTACTGGACCTCGACGAAGCCGCCTGCGAGCAGGTGGTGGGCGAGGTCGGGCAGGCCGGCGGCCGGGCCCTTGCGGTGGGGGTCGACGTCACCGACGAAAAGGCCGTGCAGGCGGGTGTCGAGCGGGTGGCCGAGCAGCTCGGCGCGCCGACCGTGCTCGTGAACAACGCCGGTGTCACCCGGGACAACCTGCTGTTCAAGATGAGCACACAGGACTGGGACGCGGTACTGGACGTCCATCTGCGCGGCTCCTTCCTGATGACCCGCGCGACCCAGCGGTACATGACCGAGGCGCGCTGGGGCCGGATCGTCAACATCTCCAGCGTCTCGGCGCTGGGCAGCCGTGGCCAGGTGAACTACTCCGCGGCCAAGGCCGGGCTCCAGGGCTTCACCAAGACCCTCGCGATCGAGCTGGGGAAGTTCGGTGTCACGGCTAACGCCATCGCCCCGGGATTCATCGAGACCGAGATGACGGTGGTGACCGCGGCTCGGCTGGGTGTTCCGTTCGAGGACTTCAAGAAGACCGTGATCAACACGATCCCGGTGGCCCGTGGCGGCACCCCGTCGGACATCGCCCACGCGGTCTCCTTCTTCGCCGGCGAGGCCGCCGGCTATGTGTCCGGACAGGTCCTGTACGTCGCTGGCGGCCCGCACGGCTGAGCCGGGTGGACGCAGGGGGTCGCGATGACACTACGGAGCAACGTCCTCAAGGTGAAGGGCCGGTCCACGGAAGTACTCGTGGCGGGTTCCGGCGCTCCCGTCGTCTACATGCACGGGGCCGGCATCATCGCGGGATTCGAGTTCCTGACGGCCCTGTCCCACCGCTTCCGCGTGGTGGCCCCGCTCATGCCGGGCTACGGAGCGACCGAACCCGACCCCCTTCCCACCAGCCGTGACGAGGTGGCCGAGCACACCCGTGACGTGCTGGACACCCTCGGGATCGAGCGGACGGTCCTGGTAGAGCACTCGGTCGGGGGATGGCTGGCGGCGGCCTTCGCGGCTATCTTCCCGGAACGCGTCACCCTGCTCGTCCTGGCCGCACCCTTCGGCATACGCCTGCCGGGGTACCCGGCCCCCGACCTGGGGGCGATGAGCCCTCAGGAGCGGGCCGGGGTAATGACCAGCGACCCAGGCATCCTGCGGGGGCGCCTGCCCGACCGGCCCGACCCGGTGTTCACCGCCACGCGCGCCCGTGAACGGGCGGCGCTCCGCGGCTTCCTGCCCGGTCCCGTCGACCCGGAGCTGCCGGCCGTCCTGCCGCGGATCGGCATGCCGACGCGGCTTGTGTGGGGAGAGGACGACCAGGTCAGCGCCCCCGCTCTTGTGGGCGAGTGGCACAGGGCGATTCCGCACGCCATGGTGCGGACGGTTCGCGGCGGGGGACATCTGCTCCTCAACGAACGCCCCGACATCCTTCCGGCCGTGCTCGGAGACCCACGCGCGCAAGAAGTCACCTTGCCGACCTGATCGGCGCCGGCCCGAGCGGGCTCAGCGGACGGCGTGCCCCGCCCCCCCATGGGGGAGGCGGGGCCGCATTCGTCTTATAGGTATTCCGTGAACGGCTGGCGCAAAATTGTTATTGATCATTCCTGGTCGGTCGGCGCATGCCGTTTCGACAGGTGATCTTTCGCGGGCGTTCGCCCCCTCATGGGGAAGACGGGGCGGCGCCACTCATTCGCTGGTAAGTACAGGTAAATCCGGTCGTAGCCAACGACGTGCGGCGGGTCCCCGGTGAGTCGAATCCGGGGTCCGGCAGCCTTGCGTCGGCGTGGTTCCGACGCGGTGAAATATCTAAAACGAAAAAAACAATGCTGACGCAAAACCGTTGTTCTTTCGCTGAATGGCCCCTATCGTCATCGGCGTCACGTGGTTCTCATCGGCGTCACGTGACCTCCGTGGAGATGGTCGGGAGCGGTGTGCGCAGGCGAGGGCTCTCAGGACTCGCCCAACCGGCTCAGTCAGGCTCATTCCACCTGCGACGAGGCAGGAGAAGTACATGAAGGTCCGCATCACTCTGACGAGGTCACTGGTCGGCGCACTGGCGCTGGCCACACTGGCCGCGTGTTCGTCCGGCGGGGGCGATGCCTCCGTGTCGGCCGGCGCCGCTTCCGGCGGGGGCGCCGGCTATGTGGCGCAGTCACGGGCCCTTCTGGCGAAGGCGACCGAGGGCGCGGTGACGGGTCCCTCCTTCGGGACGGTCGCCGCCGACAAGCTCGTGGCCTGGAGACCGCAGGACATGCCCACCCCGAGCGCGCTGCCCACCGGCAAGAAGACCAAGGTGGACGTGGTGTACGCGTTCCCCGTGGGCAGCCCGCCGTACGCCACGCATCTGATCGAGAAGATCGCTCCGAAGCTCGGCTGGGACGTCAAGGTCTTCCAGGCCGCGACCCCCACCCAGCAGGGCGCGCTGGCCGCGATGCAGCAGGCGATCCTGGACAAGCCCGCCGCCATCGTCGTCCCCGTCGTCCCGGCCACCTGGATCACCCCCGCGCTGGAGAAGGCCCGGGCCCAGGGCATCCACACGGTCGGTATCCACCAGGACACGACGGGCGGCGGCGGCTTCGACGCGTACGTGCCGGCCGCCGAAGGAGTCCAGAAGGCGCTCCTCGCTGCCTGGGCGGTCGCGCAGAGCAACGGCAAGGCCAAGACCCTCCTGGTCAGCGCCCCTGGCTTCAGCGACGCCAACGTCCCCGCGGCTGAGAAGTACCTCAAGGACTGTTCCGGATGTTCGACGAAGAGCATCCAGTTCAACCCCGACGTCTTCATCGACCCGACGAAGACGCAGAGCAGCCTGGCCGCCACCCTGGCCGCGAACCCGGACGTCGACTACGTGATGTGGCCGAACGGGTCCGCGCCGCTGCCGGGTGCCCTCAATGGCATCAGCGCATCCCGGGACCGGAACGCCAAGCTCATCGTCAACACCGCGGGACCGGGCAGTGTCCAGATGCTCAAGGCGGGGAAGCTGCCGGTCGTCGTGCACCATCCCGAGGCGATGCTGGCCCTCGCCGCGATAGACCAGGTCAGCCGTCTCGTCCAGGGGAAGGCGCCCTTGGCGCAGGACGCGCTGCGGCTCCCGGTCACGTACTGGACGAAGCAGGACGCCTCCGCGCCCGACTACGCGTCGATCACGGCGGCCGAGCTGAAGGCCAACGACTGGCTGTCCCCGTACGAGAAGGCCTGGGACGTCTCGCTCAAGGACACGGTCCTCGGGGTCAGGAACTGAGATGACCAGTGAGAACCTGCTCAACGGCGCTTCGCTCGGCGGCACCCTCGCCGCCGAGCCGGCGGTCGACGCGGTCGGCCTGCGCAAGGTGTACGGCCCTACGACGGCTCTGGCCGGAGTGGACTTCCAGGTCCGGCCCGGCGAGATCCACGGCCTGCTGGGAGAGAACGGCGCGGGCAAGTCGACACTCGTACGGCTCCTGGCCGGCGTCGAACGACCCGACGACGGAGAACTCCGCTTCTTCGGGGAGCCCGCCACCGGAGGTCCCGGCGACCGCCGGGCGGCGGGGCTGGCCTTCATCCACCAGGATCTCGGACTTTTCCCGGAGTTCTCCGTCGCGGACACCATCGCGCTGTCGAGTGGGTACGTCCGGCGCGCCGGACTGATCGACGAGAAGGCCTCGGTCGCGGCGGCCCAGGCGGTGGTCGACCGCCTGGGGTTCGACTGCGACGTGACCAGGCCCGTGGGTGAACTGCCGCTCGCTGAGCAGACGTTGGTTGCCGTCTGCCGGGCTCTGGCCCACGGCGCCCGGCTCATCGTGCTCGACGAACCGACGGCCTACCTGGAGGCCCGTCAGGCCCGGAAGCTGTTCGACCTCCTGGCCGGGCTGCGTGCCGACGGAGTGGCCTGCGTCCTCATCACCCACCGCAGCGAGGACGTCCTGCGGGTCTGCGACCGGGTGACCGTCCTGCGCGACGGACGGACCGTCGCGGTGCGCACGGCCGAGGAACTGTCCGAGACGGAGCTGATCCGCCTGATCACCGGCCGGGGCGACGCCTCGGAGCGAGCACCACGACGGGAGGGGGCCCGCCGGGCCCGCCCGGTCAGGCTGGCGGCCGAGGGTCTCCGGGGCCGGGGCTTCGGACCGGTCTCGCTCACCCTCCACGAAGGGGAGGTCCTCGGCCTGTGCGGACTGGCCGACGCCGGTCAGTTCGCGGTCGGCCGGACCCTCGTCGGGGACCTGCCCCTCGACGGAGGCACCCTCGTCCTCGACGGGCGCCCCTACCTTCCCGGCACCGTACGCGCCGCACTGGCGGCCGGGATCGGATTCGTCCCCGCGGACCGAAGGGCGGACGGCCTCGCCGCCTCCCTCACCGCGGCGGAGAACATGCTGATGAGCCCGCCCGGACCGTGGTGGCGCCCGTTGCGCGGCTCGGCCGACGAGTCGACCTGCCGACGGCTGCTGGAGACGTTCCGGGTGTCGCCACCCCTGGCCGACCGCGAGATCTTCACCTTCAGCGGCGGCAACCAGCAGAAGATCCTGCTGGCCAAATGGCTCGGGTTCGACCGCCGCCTGATCATCCTGAACGAACCGTCGGCGGGCGTCGACGTCGGTGCCAAGGCCGACATCCACCAGGAGATCCGATCGGAGTGCGAGGCGAGGGGCACCGCCGCCCTGGTCATCACGACCGACTTCCAGGAGATCGTCGACCTGTGCGACCGCGCCCTGATCATGCGGCGCGGACACGTCGTCGGTGAACTCGGCGCGTCCCGACTCAACGCGGACCTGCTGACCGAACTGGCATACGGAGGAACGCCATGACCACCCCGACCCGAGAGAGCGTGCCGAGCGCGGCCGTACGACGTCATCAGCCGAGCGCTCGAAGCATCGGCGCCCTCTCGCACCGCCTCGGCAGGTACGGCCTGCTCCTGCTGCTCGTGCTGACGCTGGTCTCCTTCAGCCTGGCCCGCCCGGAGGAGTTCGCGACCTGGGACAACGTGAAGTCCACTCTCGACCAGCAGACGCCCGTGATCATCGGCGGTCTCGCGGTCATGATCCCCTTGCTCACCGACTCCATAGACCTGTCGGTCGGGGCGAATATCTCGCTGGCGAACATCCTGACGGCCGGCCTCACCACCAACAGCGGACTGTCGACCCCGCTCGCCGTCGTGGCCGCGATCCTGGCCACCACCGCCGTCGGCCTGATCAACGGTCTGATCGTCGAGCGGCTCCAGGTGACCTCGTTCGTCGCCACGCTCGGCATGGCGACACTGCTCGGCGGAGTCGGCCTGGCCTACAGCCACAGCGCGGACATCCTGACTGTCCCGAGCGCCGTCACGTCGATGGTCCGTACCGAGATTCTCGGACTGCCGCTCTCGGTCTACTACGGCATCGTCTGCCTGCTCGTCACAGCGCTGGTGCTCCGCTACCTGCCCGTCGGCCGGAAACTGCGCGCGGTCGGCGCCAACCCGCGGGCCGCGGCGCTCAGCGGAATCCAGCCGGGCCTGTACCGGGTGGCCGCCTTCACCCTCGGTGGCACCCTGGCCGGCGTCGCGGGCGTCGTCCTCACCGGCCAGCTCGGCTCCGCGACGGCCTCCGGGGCGGCGAACAGCCTGCTCCTGCCGATCTTCGCCGCGGTGTTCCTGGGCTCCACGGCCTTCACGCCGGGCCGACAGAACGTCACCGGCCTGTTCGTGGCCGTACTGTTCCTGGCCTTCGTCTCCTCGGGCCTGGTGCTCCTGGGCGCACCGTTGTGGGCATCTCCGCTGGTCAACGGGGCGGCCCTCATTCTCGCGGTGGCGCTGTCCTCGTGGGCCCTGCGCATCCGTGCCCGTCGGTTCCGCGTCCAGCAGCTCAAGCAGATGGACCGGGAGGAGGACGGGGCGTCTCCGACGTCACCCGCCGCACCGAACCGGAATGCGGGCCTGTCGTCCGATTGAGCCGTGAACCCGAGCCTACGGCGCGATGACCCGTTCGTGACGCGGAAATCAGCGCCTGGCCGGAACGCCGAACGTGTCGGCGACTCCAGATGGAAGCCGGGAGACAGCGTGAACGGATTGTCGTTCAAGAGCTTGGCCTCCCAGCGCGTCCTGGCGAAGGACGGCTTCGAGCCGATCGGCATGGCGCCGCGCTATCTACACGTCGACGGGGAGTGGCGGGACACCGCCTGTTCCAGCGGGTCGGTGCACGACGACGACCCGAACTCAGCTTTCTGAGCATTCTTATCTTGCGCACAGCGCACGCTTACGCCCTTGACGGAGGCCGCCCATAGCTTCCGGGCATGACGGGAAACCACAAAGACACAACGATCAGTCGGCGCCGCGCCCTCGCGGTGACCGGTGGGACGGTCGCGGCGGGCGGCCTGGTGGCGGCCGGGTTCCAGTCGGCGTTCGCCGACACCGCTGACACGACGGCCTCGGCGAGTGCGACCAGCTCGACCGGCAGTGAGTGCATGACGCTGATGACGAGCGTCACGGAGGGCCCCTATTACCTCGACGGTGCCCTGGTGCGCAAGGACATCACCGAGGGCAAGGCGGGCGTCCCGCTCACCTTGTGCCTGACCGTGGTCGACGCCACGGACGGCTGTACCCCGGTCAAGGGCGCGGCGGTGGAGATCTGGCACTGCGACGCCTGGGGCTACTACTCCGGCTACACCACCGCCAACCCCGGCGGCTCGGCCCCCGCCGAGAGCGAGGAGGGCGACTCGGCGAACGACCAGACGTATCTGCGGGGTTATCAGGTCGCCAACGCCAATGGTGTCGTCAAGTTCGAGACGATCTTCCCGGGCTGGTACACGCCCCGCACCTGCCACATCCACGTCAAGGTGCACACCGGCGGCGAGAAGGAGGACGGTACCTACGAGGGCGGCAAGGTCAACTACACCGGCCAGCTGTTCTTCGCCGACGACATCGCCGAGGAGATCTTCACCCTCGACCCGTACAGCAAGCACACTGGCACGTACACCGTCCTCGCCGACGACATGGTCTACGACGGTGGCGGCGCCGCCAGCGGTCTGCTCACCCTCAAGGCCGTGCACAAGAAGGACCCGTCCAAGGGCTACAAGGGCTCGCTTACCCTAGGCATCGATCCGGACGCGGAGAACACCGGCGCGGGCAGCGGCGGAGGCGGCACACCCCCCAGCGGCGCCCCGAGCGACGCGCCTACGGGTACGCCGCCCAGCGACAGCGCCTCCCCGTCGGCCTCCGCCTCCTCGTAAGGTACGACGATGCAGAGCCGCGAGGACGAGGCGCTGGCGGGGGCCGCCGTGGACGCGCTGACCGGGCAACTGGCACTGGCTCCCAAGCCGGGCCTGCCGGATCCGCGTGACCTGGCAGCCCGGACGACCGGAGTGGACCACCGCGCCCTGCGGTGGTCGGCCAAGGCGCTGGCACCCGGCCTCGCGGCGATGGCGGCGGCCGCCCGCCGCACCGGCGAGCCCACCGCTCAACTCCGCGCCGAACTGGGCGCGATAGGCCGCTGCACCGAACACTCGGTGACGCTCGCGGGCGGCGGCCATCGGGGTGCCCTGTGGGCGCTGGGCCTCCTGGTTGCGGCGGCCGCCCTCGACCCTTGCGCCGGGGCGAAGGACGTCGCCGCGACCGCCAAACGGATCGCCACCCACCCCGACCGACGCGCCCCGCGCCGCCCCTCGCGCGGTTCGTCGATCTCGGCGAAGTACGGTGCGGCCGGTGCGCGGGGCGAGGCCAAGGCCGGATTCCCGCACGTACGGCGGGCGTTGGACACCCTCGCCACGGTCCGCGCGACCGGGGCGAGCGAGACCCAGGCCCGCCTTGACGCCCTGCTCGCCGTGATGTCCACCCTCCAGGACACCGAACTCCTGCACACCGCGGGCCCGTTGGGACTGCGCCATGTCCAGGCGGGCGCCCGCGGTGTCCTGGAGTTGGGCGGTACGGCGACGGAGGCGGGCGCGGAGGCACTGTCCGCCTTCGACAGCGACCTCCACACGCGCGCGTGGAGCCCTCGCGGAAGTGCGGGGCTCCTGGCGGGTGCGCTGTTCCTGGACTCACTGCCGGTCAACTCGTCAACACAGGCTCCCTGAGGCGCAAGAGAGTCAGCAGGCCCGCATCGGGTTCGGCGATCTCCGTCAGGACCGCGGTGCCTCCCCGCCGCTGCACATGTCCAAGGCCCTGAGGGAGAGCTGGGCGAGATAGCGCCGGGCGGGTCGAATGCGTTCAGCGCCGGATCGAGATGGACGCTGTACCCGCCGTCGCCGCGGGGACCTGGAGCATCGAAAAAATCGTTGCGCTACAGGATCCCGGCCGTCTCCTGAGTGCCGCTCAGGGCGACGACCAGTCCGGTGTGGGGAGTCTTTGGTGATCGTGACGTATTCCCACACCGCGAAGTCGCGCTCGCTAGGCCTCATCGCGTCCTGGTCGCCGAGGACGGGGCGCGGCCGGGCCGGCGCTGCGTGCACGCCAGGCCGTCACCACCACCGACCAGAGCACCCCAGTCCATCAGCGGCCCCTCTTTCTCCGGTGCGGGGTAGTGGGTCGTTCATGCCCGAGACGAGCACCACTCCGATCGTGAACGCCCCCCATCCGCATGCGGATCCGGCAGCCTCCGGGAAGGTCCCGGCCGAGCTTGGGGTGAAGGCGCCCTCCCACAGTCCGGCCGGGACGGCGAGGCCGCGGGTGGTGCCGTGCCGCGGGTTGCCGATGATCCCGAACCGTCCGTATGTCGTCCACCCGAGGCCGATGACGGTGGGGAAGGTGCGGTGTCGGCCGTGGGTTCGGGTTCCGCCCGCTCTACAAGCGCAGGCCTATGACCTGCAGAAATGTCCCCTCGGGTGGTGGGGTGCCGACTTGGCCCAACGGACATGATCCGCTGCTCACTTCGGTGAAGCGTTGTGCCCGCCCGTTTCGACTTCGATTGTCGCCAACGCTCTGACCTGCGGCTCTGTAATTGACCAGGAAAGTCGTCAGTTCAGCTATGGCAACCCTCGGGGCGGCAGTCCAGGTTGTCGGGACCGGATTGAGGTCGAAGGGACCGGGTGGGGGTGAACAGCCGTGCGGCTGGGACCGGCCTGGTCGGTACCACTGACTGCCCTGACCCGTAACCGTCCTCGCCTTCCACGGAATCCCGTGATCGAGCCGGACGGTCAGGACTGCCGGGGTCTCCCGTGTGCTGTGGCGTTCCCCGCGGATAGGGTGGACGGTGATCGACAGGGACGGGCTGGGCGAGGGCGGCGGACGGCGTGGGCGGTGCCGAGGAGAGCAGGAGCACGGGCACCGGGCGCCCGACGTCTCGGGACGTCGCCCGGCTCGCCGGCGTGTCGCACACCGCGGTGTCCTTCGTGTTCAACGGCCGTGCCGAGGGCAACCTCTCGACCGCCACCCAGGAACGCATCCGGCAGGCCGCGGCCAAGCTGGGCTACCGCCCCGACCCGGTGGCCCGCGGTCTGCGCCGTCGCCGTACGGCTGTGATCGGGCTGGTCACCGATGAGATCGCGTCCTCGCCGTTCGCAGGCCGGCTGCTGCGCGGCGCCATGGAGACCTCCTGGGACAGGGACCATCTCGTCCTCACCGTCGATTCCGGCGGTGACCCGGTCAAGGAGGACGCGGCCGTCGCGGAACTGCTCGACCGGCGGGTGGACGGCATCATCTACGCGGCCATGTCGCTGCGCCGGGTGCGGGTCCCCGAGGGCCTGCACCGCACGCACTCCGTGCTGGCCAACTGCCTGCCCGAGGACGACTCCCTGCCCGCCGTGGTCCCCGCCGAGCGCGCCGGTGGCCGTACCGCGGCCCGGCTGCTGCTCGCTGCGGGCCACCGTCGGCTCGCCGTGATCGGCGGTCTGGACGACATCGCCTCGGTGGAACGTACCCGCGGCATCCGGGAGGCGCTGCGCGCCGAGGGCGTCACGCTGCCCGCGGAGTGGATCGTGCGCGGTGGCGGTGAGATCTCCGCGGGACACGCGGGGGCGCTGCGCCTGCTCGACGGGGTCGGGCCGGGCCGTCGTCCCACTGGCGTCCTGTGCTACAACGACCGGGTCGCGGCGGGTGTCCTGCACGCCGCGACCCGGCTCGGGATCGACGTGCCCGCCGATCTGTCGGTGGTCGGTTACGACGACCAGGAGCACATGGCCGCGTTCCTGACCCCGCCGCTCACCTCGGTCGCGCTGCCGCACCGGGCGATGGGCGAGGCGGCGGCCCGGCTGCTCCTGGACGCCATCGAAGTCGGCCAGGCGCCGCCCGCGACCGTCCGGCGCCTGGCCTGCCCTGTGGTCAGCCGCGCCTCCGTGGGTCCGGCGCCCATCCGTTGACCCGGGCCCCCGGCCCGTCGACGACCAGATCGGCGATGTCGTCGGGGCGCCGGTAGACGCGTTCGGTGACCATGGCCCGGTCCGCGACGAAGAGTTCGAGGAGCGAGCCGTCGACGAGCAGCCGGAGCGCGAGTTCCGGCCCCTTCGGCACGCGCACGGTGATCGGGGCGGAGCCTTCCCTGCCCGTCCGGGGCCAGGCGCCGCGGTCGAGGACGACGGTCCCCGCGGCAGGGTCCGCCCGGACGGTCAGCTCCCGGCCCGACGCGTCCCGGAGCAGGCTCACTGTGGTCGGTTCGCGTGCGGTGACCGTCAGGTCGTACGCGTGTGGGAGCGGAACCCGGCCCGGCGCAGTGACGAACGGCTCGGCCGGGCGCAGCAGTTCGAGCTCCGGGGCCGGACTCACCCGCAGTGAACCGTCCGGGTGGACGTCGACGACCCGTGGCGCGGTGAGGACGCCCGCCCATCCGGCCCGGTCCATCTCCTCTTGCGGGCGGGCCTCCCACGACCAGCCCCACAGCAGTGCGCGGTCCGGCTCCTGGAGGACGGCGGGAGCGTAGAAGTCCCGTCCATGGTCGAGTCGGCCGCTGGCGCGCGGCACAAACCTCAAACCGCCCTGGTCATCAGCCTCCAGACGGCCTGTCAGATATCCGGTGGAGCAGGGATCTCCGTCCCACAGGGACACCAGAAGTACGTGGTCGCCGCCCGCTGTCCGGTACAGGTGCGGGCACTCCCAGCCCACCGACTTGTCGCCGAACACGGCCGCGGCCACCGGGTTCCCGCCGTCCAGCAGCACGCCGGCGAACCGCCAGTCGGTCAGGTCGTCGCAGTCGTAGAGCAGAACCGACGGCGTACCGTCGGCGTGCCCGGCGCCGACGAGGGCCCAACGCCTGTCCGCCCAGCGGAAGATGAACGGGTCGCGGAACATCACCACGTCCAGTCCCGGTGGTGGTCCTGTCACCACCGGCGTCGGCAGCGGCTTCCACTCGGTCAGCAGCTCGTCGTCCGGGTCCGCCGCCCGCGCCAGGCAGATGGTGCCGAGTCCGGTGTGGGAATGGTTAACTCCCGTGTATACGGCGGTCGGTGTGCCGGCGTCGTCGGTCACGCAGCCCGACCAGCAGCCGGCCTCGTCGGGGCCGCCGGGCGTCGGGGTGAGCGCGATCGGGTGGTGCTCCCAGTGCGCGAGGTCGGCGCTGGAGGCATGACCCCAGTGGACGTTCGCGTGCACCGGTGCGTCCGGGTTGTGCTGGTAGAAGAGGTGGTAACGGTCCCGCCAACGGAAAGGCCCATTGGGGTCGTTGATCCAGCCGACGGGCGGACGGACCCTGAAACGCGGCGCGTTGGGGTCATTGCTCAACGGTTGACTCCTGCCGAGGTGATGCCCTCGCGGAGAGGGCGCTGGCCGACGGCGAACACGGCGACGGCGGGGAGCATCGACAGCACGACTCCGGCCAGGACCACCGAGATGGACCCGGTGCCGAGGTTGCCCTGGAGGGAGACCAGGCCCAGCGGAAGCGTGTAGTTCTGGCTGGAGGTCTCCAGGATCAGGGGCCGGAAGAACTCGTTCCAGTGGTAGTTGAAGGCCAGTACGCCGACGATCGCCAGACCGGGCGTGGCCAGCGGCGCGTACACCGAGCGGAAGATCCGCCAGGTCCCCGCGCCGTCCAGCATGGCCGCCTCGCCCAGGTCCTTCGGCATACCGAGGAAGTACTGGCGCATCAGGAACGTGCCGAAGGCGGTCGGGAAGGCCGGGATGATCAAGCCGAGGAGCGTGTCGGTGAGGCCCATCGTCTTCAGCACCAGGAACACCGGCACGATGGTGACCTGCAACGGCACCATCATGGTCGCCAGGACCAGGCCGAAGAGCGGCTTCTTGAAACGGAACTCCAGGCGCGCGAAGGCGTATCCGGCCAGGCCCGCCGTGATCATCTGGCCGATGGCGACCAGCGCCGTCACCAGCGTGGAGTTCAGGGCGAGCAGCCACACGTCGATCTGCTGGAAGACCCCGTGGTAGGCCGCGGTCGTCGGGTGCGTCGGGATGATCTGCGGGGGCAGGTCGAAGGACTGGGCCGGAGTGCGCAGTGAGGTGGCGACGGTCCAGATGACCGGGCCCAGCGTCAGCAGGGCGCACACGGTCAGTCCGGCGATCCGGGCCCAGGGGGCGAGTGAGTAACGGACGCGACTCAGGGTCGGGGTTGCTTGGCTCATGCGGCTCACCGGCTCACTGGTAGTGGACGAAACGCCGGCTGAGCCGGAACTGGACGGCGGTGACCGCCATGATCATCACGAAGAGCAGCACGCCCACCGCGGATGCCTCGCCGAAGTCGAGCTGCTCGAAGGCCCTCTCGTAGATCACCATCACGACGGTGCGGGTGGAGTCGCCGGGTCCGCCGTCGGTGAGGACGTAGGGCTGTTCGAAGACCTGCAGGGCGTTGATGACGCCGACCACCGTCGCGACGAGCAGCGTCGGTGACAGCAGCGGCAGGGTGATGCCGAGATGCTTGCGCAGGCCGGTCGCGCCGTCGAGGGCGGCGGCCTCGTGGATCTCCTTGGGGATGTTGTTCAGACCGCCGATGAACAGCAAAAACGAGAAACCGAACTGCTGCCAGACGTAGACCAGGATCACCGTGGCCATCGCCGCGTGCTCCGAGGTCAGCCAGGGCACGGGCGCGATGCCGACCAGGCCGATCAGCCAGTTCACCACCCCGAAGTCCTGGTTGAACAGGTACTTCATCACCACCGAGATGGACGCGGCGGACAGCACCAGGGGGAAGAAGAACGCCGAACGGAACGCCGACCGCAGCCACCCCGGCATCCGCCCGTTCAGCGCGAGCGCCAGCGACAGCGCGATCAGCAGTTGCAGCGCGACCGCGAGAACCATGAAGAGGAGCGTGTTCCGGAAGGAGACCAGGACGGTCGAATCCGTGAACGTCGTACGATAGTTGGCGCCGCCGACGAAACGGGGCGGGTCGATCACGTTCCACTGGAACAGGCTCAGCACCACGGACCCGATGATCGGCACGACCGTGAAGACGACGATGCCGACGACGGTGGGTGCCAGGAACAGTGCGGCCACCAGCCGGGAGCCGCGGTCGCGTACGGACGGCCGTGCGGCGACTGCGGATGGCGCGGCCGGCCGCGAACGTACGGGCGGAACCTGGGAGTTCGGGACCTGGGTGTTCGTCATACCTCACGCTCCATGGCCTGCTCCAGGTCGCCCTGCATCCGGCGCAGCGCGGGACCCACCGCGCGCGGCGAGGCCAGCGCGGTGCCGGTGTACTTGAGCAGGACGTCGGTCACCTCGGCGACCTGCGGCGGCGCGGGGATCGGGCCGGTGTCGGGAAACCGGTCGAGGGTGTCGTAGAAGACCTGCCAGTGCGCCGGGCCGCTCGCGGCGTAGCGTGCCGCGTTCAGCATCGAACGCCGGGCCGGGGTGGTCTGGTTGCTCTTGAACAGCCGGGTCATGGTGTCCTTGCGGGCCGCGTACTTGATGAACTCCCAGGCGGCTTCCTGCTTCTTCGAGGTGCGCAGCAGCGCGTAGCCCGCCGCGCCGAACTGGTGGCGCTGGGTGCGCCAGCGCGGGAAGTACTGCACGTCGTAGTCGGTGGCCCGCATGCCGGCCAGGTGCAGGCCGCCCGCCCAGAAGCCGCCCGCCGGTGTGACGCCGACGTGGCCAGTGGAGAACACGCCGACCAGGTTGTTGCCGTTGCCGCCCTCGGGTCGGGTGCACAGGTTCTCCTGGACGAGGGAGGCGAGATAGTCGTACGCCTCCTCGACCCGGTCGGCGGTGGCCTGCGGGGTCGTCCAGCGGAAGCCGCCGCCGCGGCCCTGCCGGTCGGCTGCCGGGTAGAAGGCGTCCCACAGCCAGGAACCGCCGGGCGCCTTCGACTCCTTCAGCAGGTTCGTGCCGTTCGCGAAGAGCCAGGGCACCACGCCGCCCCACAGCCGGTTGGTCCAGAAGTACGGCGTGAAGTGCGAGCCGCTGGCACGCTTCTGCTCCCGCAGCAGCGCGGTGAAGTCGTCGCGGCTCCAGTCGGCCGCCGGGAACCCCGCGCCCGCCCGCTTCAGTACCCGCTTGTTGAGGTACATGTCGGCGGCGTTGAATTCCATGGGGAGTTGGTAGAGGTGCCCCTCGTACATCATCGACTCCACCAGCGAGGGGTGGACGTCGGCGAAGTACTCACGCAGCTCCGCTGCGTCCCGCTGCACCCAGTGGTCCAGGGCCACGCCGAGTCGTTGGGCGAACAACTGCACGCCCTCGGTGGCCACATACACCAGGTCGGGAGCGGTGCCCGCGGCGATCTGGGTGAGGATCTTCGCGAAGAAGTCCGACCAGTCGACGGCCTGCACCGCGTTCACCCGCAGCGGGATGTCGGGGTGGATCCGGTGGAAGCCCTTGGTGAGGGCGTCGACGGTGGCCGGGTCGAAGGCGGAGCCGAGGGTGGCGACGACGAGGGAGCCGTCGTCACGGCCGGGGATGTCGGCTCCCGTGAGCCGGTCCCAGCTCGCGGCGGTACCGGCCAGAGCGGCTGCTCCGGCCCCGTACGCGCCGTACCGCAGCAGCGTGCGGCGGGGGAGGTGCGAGTCAGTCATCTAACGGGCCTAACTCGTGTTAGTTCAGGGGTGATGCCCCAGATGATGGGAACCGGGCGGCGGGCCTGTCAAGGGTCGGGAACGCTTGACCTTTAACGAGTTAGGTCTACAGTCCTCGTTCACACGAGCCGATTTTGACCCCTCCGCACTGTGAGCCGCACTCGCGTGCGTGACGAGCCGCCACGGGCCCTCACGGGCCGCCACGGGCCCTCATGGGCCGCCGCGGTCCTTCATGGGCCGTCACGAGAGGAACGATGCGTCATGCCCGGAACGTCGGGACTTTCCAGGAGATCACTGTTCGCGGGATCGGCGGCCGGTACCGCCGCCGCGCTGCTGTCCACCGCAACGGCCACGGCCGCCCCGGAGCCCAAGCCTCGGGCCACGGCCAAGAACGCGACCAAGTCCGCGGTGAGCGGGGCGAGTTACCGCGCCGCCTACCACTTCACGGTCCCCGACCAGTGGAAGAACGACCCGCAGCGGCCCGTCTGGATCGACGGCGAGTACCACTACTACTACCTCTACAACGCCGACTACTTCACCGGTGCCGTCGGCACCGCGTGGCGCCTGGCCACCACCACGGACCTGGTCTCCTTCACCGACCGCGGGGTCGCCGCGCCCAAGGACACCACGCCCAACGGCGATCTCTGGTCGGGTTCGGCGGTGGTCGACACCGGCAACACGGCCGGATTCGGCGCGGGCGCGGTCGTCGTCATCGTCACCATGTCCCCCGGCGGCGGCACCGACCACCAGGAGCAGTTCCTGTACTACTCGACCGACGGCGGTCTCACCTTCAGCAACTATGGGACCGACCCCGTCCTGCCCAACCCCGGCGTCGCCGACTTCCGCGACCCCAAGGTGATCCGGGACGAGGACAGGGGCCGCTGGGTGATGGCCCTCGCCGAGAACGACAAGGTCGGTTTCTACCACTCCGACGACCTCAAGTCCTGGACGTACGTGGACGGTTTCGTGCACGACGGCATCGGCGTCCTGGAGTGCCCCGACCTGTTCCGCATCACCGCGGGCGACGGCACCGTGAAATGGGTGCTCGGCGTGAGCGCCAACGGGAAGAGCTCGGGGCTGCCCAACACGTACGCCTACTGGACGGGTTCCTTCGACGGCAGCGCGTTCACCGCTGACACGAGTGACCCGCAGTGGCTCGACCACGGCTGGGACTGGTACGCCGGCGTCACCTTCGAGAAGCGCGACGCGAGCGGCGCGGTGGACGCGGCCGCCCGGTACGCGCTCGGCTGGGTGAACAACTGGGACTACGCCGACACCACCCCCACCATCGACTGCGACGGCTTCAACGGCACCGACTCCGTCGTCCGCGAGATCACTCTGGAGAAGGCGTCCGACGGCACGTACTACCTCGCCTCCCAGCCCGTCGCCGGCCTCGACGCGCATGTCTCCCGCACGGTGAACCTGGGCGACGTGACCGTGGACGGCACGAAGGTGCTCGACTACACCGGTATCTCCTACGAGGTCACGACTGAGATCACCTGGTCCCAACTCACCGGCGCGGGCCTCCAGTTGAGGCGTTCACCCAGCGGTGGCCGGCACATCGACGCCGGTGTCTACGACGACTACGCCTTCCTCAACCGACGCAACACGGTGAACGCCGACACGTCCGGCAAGTGGCAGGAGAGCCACACCCCGTTCGACCCGTCCGCCGGCACGGTGAAGCTGCGCATCCTGGTGGACCGCACGTCGGTGGAGATGTTCGTCGACGACGGCCGCTACGTGCACACCAGCCAGGTGTTCCCGTACCTGCTGGACACCCGGCTCGCGCTGTTCACGGTCGGCGGCAGCGCGGTGTTCCGCAACACGGTGATACGCGAGTTCTCGGTGTGAGGCCGGCCGGGAACGCGTGGGCGGACCGTACGGGTGAACCTGGCGGTGGGACAGCCCACTTGGCGCGTGCGGTGGCCGAGCGTCCAGGGTTCGCCCACCGCACGACGGCCCGACCGGCCTCGTACCCGGGCCCGCCCCGGCTGACGCTGGAACGGGCTGCCTGATCCGTCCCCGGCGTCCCGGCCGTGTGGATCAGGGCGGCGAGGCCGTCCTGATCCTCCGCGCGCATCGACGGCACCGCTCCCCGGCGCACGTTCTTCGCGACCGTCGTGCCGCCGAGCAAGCAGGTTTTCGCACCTTGGTCGCGATCCCGGCGCTGGTCCGTGGCAGCCGGCGATCTCCAGTGACACGGTGCCGAGGGCCTTCCAAGACTATGCGTGGACGATCGCCGCTCGGATGCCGCCTGTCAGGTAGCTCCGATCCGCGGTGTCGGGTAGTGCTAATCGGTCCATGCGCGGGCCGTGGGCGGAATCCCGTCCAGGTCCCTTGTCCTCGTTCCGTCCATCCTGATGCGGCTCCGCCAGCCTGTCGTGGAGAGCGAGGTAGAGATTGGCGACTACGACCGGTATGCCCGCCCGAGACGCACCTGTCCGTCCTCGCGCTGACAGACACCCTGCGGCTGTGCTTTGCGCACGGCGGCGGGTCCTTCCCGTTCTGGGTGGGCCGGATGGACAACGCCTGGCATGGACGCCTGGACCTGATCGCCACGTCCGAACACCCGCCGTCGCACTACCTGGACCGGTTCTCGGTGGACAGCGTGGTGTTCACCGAGACCGCCCTGTGTCTGCTGGTGGACACCTTCGGCCACGAACGGGTGCTCATGGGCAGCGACTATCCCTACCCGCTCGGGGAGCGCCCGGCCGGCAAGGTGGTTCGGGAGGCCGGCTTCCTGAGTCAGGCGGAACGGGCCCGGGTGCTCGGCGGCAATGCCGCCGAGTTCCTGAGGCCGGCAACGCCGACCTCCAGTGCCGCCGACAAGCCGACTCGACTCGCCTGACCTGCACTGATGCCAGGTAGGCTTCAGCCGCGCACGCCGGCTTCACGTTGACCTGGGACCCGGCTCTGAAGTCTCTCCTGGACATCGGCCTCGCCCGAGGGGCGCGGTGTCCCTCTACCTGCGGCCACAGACGGGTCTCACGCCCTGCGGACAGGGAAGGCAGTTGGTTTCTCTCCTGAGCCCAGCAGTTTGTCCACAGCTCGCGCGACCGCCCTCGGGCCGGTTCTCGTTTTGGCCCGCCCGCAGGTCACCGGCCGTGTGGTCGGCCGTGTCTCCGTATCCACGGTCAACGACGTAGAGTCGGGCCGGCGCCTCGCTGATCAGCCGCAACTCGGTCCGTCAGTCCGCAGTTCAGCCCCTGAAGCCCACGATCAGGGGATCTCCGTGACCATCGATCTTGGTGCCGACTATCCCTCTTTTGTGCCGTCTGAAAATCCTCGTCACACCGCGCCGCGCCGGCCCGTCTCGCGTCAACTCCCGCGGGCATTCGGCGTACGAAAGACTTTCGGAAACATGCCAGTGACACGGCGGTATCGCGTCCCAATACTGACTCCAGCCGTTCGGGGCTCAGTTGACTCCCCCGTATCCCCCGAGCGGCGGGCCGCGAAAGGGTTTCTGAATTCATGAGCACATGGGCAAGAAAGGCTCTCGCCGCGGCGACAGCCACAAGTATCGGATTGGCGTTCGCCATAGCCTCCGCATCGACCGCGTCGGCATATCAGCCGAGCCCCGCGAACCTGTACACCGCCACCAACACGGCCGCCTGCAACAAGAGTCCGTGCGTCCTGTACCCGAAGTCCGCGCAGTTGCCGGACGGGCGGATCGTGGCGACCTTCGAGGACAGCGAGAGCGCTCCGGTGGGGCAGACACTGCCCCTCTACAAGAGCGACGACGACGGTACGACCTGGTCGAAGCTGACGGACGTCAAGGCCCCCGCCTCCCTCTCCAGCGACTCGGCGTACGCGAAGTACACGAGCAACTGGACCAACCCGTATCTGTACGTGCTTCCGCAGAACGTGGGCAACCTGAGCGCCGGCACCCTCCTGCTGGCGAGCGTCGTCTCGGGCGACGACTACTACTACGAGGAGCAGAAAGCCGCCGACTCCTCCTGGACACCGACCAGCGACGGCGACCGCAAGGACGTGGCGCTCGCCCTGTACGCCAGCACGGACGACGGGGCGAGCTGGAGCTTCGAGAACATCATCGCGGCCGGGAGCTGGCAGGGCGGCAGCGCCGGCAGCGTTGGCCGCACCTCGACCGCCAACACGAACAAGCAGGTCGATCCGGTCTGGGAGCCGCACCTCCTCGCCCACAACGGTCAGCTCATCGCCTACTACTCCGACGAGAACGACTACACCGGCTACGACACCTCCACCGGCGCCCTGACCCTCGACACGGCCAACGACACGGCGACCGACTCCGGCGGCCAGGTCCTCATGCACCGCACCTGGAACGGCACCGGCTCGGCCTGGAGCAGCCCGGTCGTCGACGTCCCCGGCTCGACCGTGAGCATGGGCAGCGGCAAGACGGAGATCGGCGGCGGACGGCCCGGCATGACGACGGTGGCGCCGACCACCGACGGCAAGTGGCTCATGACGTACGAGTACTGGGGTGGCGGCACGAACGTCCGGTACCGCATCGCCGACGATCCCACCAAGTTCTACGCGGGCACCGACGGGGCGATCACCTCCCTGCCTGTGCCCTCGGGCGGCAACACCCTGTCCACCGGCGGCAGCCCCGTACTGCTGCCGATGCCCGACGGACGGATTGTCTACAACGCCTCCGGCAGCGGCGACGTCTGGGTGAACGAGTCCGGGCTGAGCACCGGCACCTGGAAGGAGTACAAGACACCGATCGCCGCCGGCTACAGCCGCGATCTGCAGTACGTCACCGGCACGGGACGCGTCCTGATCCTCCAGGCGTCCTGGAGCGGCGGCAGTGTCGGTCCCGTGAAGTACGCCGAGGTCGACCTCGGCCGCTCCGACGGCGCCTACTACAGCCTGGTCAACCGCCTGACCGGCCAGGTCCTGTCCACCGCGTCCGGGAAGACACAGGACGCGAGCCTCACCGGCAACACCCCCGACCTCGTCCTCGGTGCGGACAGCGCGGCCGACACCCAGCGCTGGCATCTGACCACCAAGGGCAGCGACGTGACACTGCTCAACAAGGCCGGGGGCCGCGCGGTCGCCATCTGGACCGGCAGTGCGACGGCGGGGCAGAAGCTGGCCCAGTGGGTCGACGACGGAGCCACCGACAAGGAGTGGACCCTCGTGTCCTCCTCCACCTCCGGCTACTACAAGCTCCGTTCGGTCCGCAACACCAGCCTCTACATGACCGGAGCGAGCGCGGGCGGCTCGGTCACCCTGGCGGCGTCGGCCGACGACGGCTCGCAGGACTGGCAGTTGGTCCAGGACCCGCTGCCCACCGACTCGACCTTCACCCTCAAGGGCAGCTACTCCGGCCGCTGCCTCGACGTCCCGAACGGCCAGACCGGCGTCCAGGTGCAGATCTACACCTGCTCGGGCAACGCCAACCAGACCATCACCCAGACCGCGGCGGGCGAACTCCGCGTGTCCGGCAAATGCCTGGCCGCCGACGGCGACGGCACCACCGCGGGCACCAAGATCATCCTGTGGGCCTGCAACGGCAAGACCAGCCAGCAGTGGTGGTTCCGGGTCGACGGCACCATCGGCAACCGCTCCAACGGCCTGGTCATCGACGTGACCGACTGGGGAACGGCCAACGGGTCCAAGGTCGAGCTGTGGACCCCGCTGGGCAACGCCACCCAGACCTGGAGCAGGGCATAGACCACCGCACCGGGCGCCGGCGTCTTGTCTGCCGCCGCCCGGTGCTGTTGGCTTGCGGCGGGATTCTCAAGCGGGGCGGACGTGGAGTGACCGTTCAGGACAAGGGACAGATGGACGCGCAGTACGGTCTGCTGACGAGCATCGCCCAGGAGGTGGGCGTCTCGCTCAGCACCGTCTCCAAGGTGGTGCACCGGCGCCGGGATGTCGGCGCGGCGACCCGCGCGCGCGTGGAGGAACTGCTGGCGCGACACGGGTTCCTGCGCCCGTGGGAACGGGAGACGACGGCACCGCGGCAGATCATCACGGTGTTTCGGGACCTGTCGGGCCCCTACACCCTGGAGGTCGTCCGCGGGATCGTGGACGCCGCCGGCGAACTCGGCGTAGACGTCGTGACCGGTACGACGAGCAGGCGGTCCATCTCCCAGTGGCTCCAGGAGTGCCTGGCGCTCGGCGCCGCCGGGCTGGTCATCGTGATCTCGATGCTGTCGGAGGACGACCAGCGGCGCATCGTCGAGCAGAAGCTGCCGGTGGTGCTGGTGGACCCGCTCAGCGCGCCTTCGACGGACATCCCGAGCATCGGGGTGACGAACTGGAGCGGGGCCAGGGACGCCGTGCAGCACCTGCTGGGCCTGGGCCACACTCGGATCGGCATGGTCGCAGGGCGCTCGCACTCGCTGGCCGGCTCGGCACGCCTGCACGGCTACCGGGCCGCGCTGGAGGAGGCCGGCATCAGCTATGACCCGGCGATCGTGCGCTCCACCGACTTCGACTACGACGAGGCGCTAGCCGCCACCCTCAGGATCCTGCGTGCCGAGCAGCCGCCGACCGCCGTTTTCGCGGCCAGCGACGCCCAGGCGCTGGGCGTGCTGGAGGCCGCCCGGCAGCACGGACTGCGTGTGCCGGACGACCTGGCGGTGATGTCCTTCGACGACACCCTGGTGGCGGCGATGGCCAGCCCGCCGCTGAGCGCGGTGCGTCAGCCCTTCGAGGAACTGGGGCGCGAGGCGACCAGGGTGCTCCTCCAACTGGCGGAGGGCCGCCCGCCCGCCTCCGCCCGCATCGAACTGGCGACGGAGCTGGTGCTGCGGACCTCTACGAGCGCTCCACCGGCACACCGTGATGCCGGACGACCGGCACGTCCCGCCGCTCCCCGACAAGGCGGAGCCTGACCTCGTTCGGTGCGTCCCCACTGGACGAGCCCGCGTACAGCACGATCTCGCCGGGCTCGACGATCCGGTGCCCCGCCAGTCCGGTGAAGGCCAGGCGGTCGGTGTGGACGTCGAAGCGGACCGTCGCCTCCGCACCGGGCTCCAGCCACACCTTGGCGAAACCGAGCAGTGCCCGCACGGGCCGGGTCACCTGGGCGACCGGGTCGGTGTAGTAGAGCTGGACGGTCTCGGCACCGGGGACGCGACCGGTGTTCCGTACCCGAGCGTGGGCCGTGAACTCCCCGTCCGTGGGCACCTGTTCACGGCCCATCACCAGTTCGTCGACCTCGAACGTCGTGTACGACAGCCCGTGCCCGAACGGGAAGGCGGGCGTCGGATCCAGGTTGGACAGCCAGCTCTGCCGGTCACCCAGCGGCGGGTGGAGATAGGTGTACGGCTGTCCGGCAGGCGAGGCCGGGATCTGTACCGGCAGCTTGCCGCTGAAGTTCGCGGTCCCGGAGAGGAGTTCGGCGACCGCGCGGCCACCCTCCTCGCCGGGGAGGAAGACCTGCACCATGGCGGCCGTGTCAGGCGCGAACCGCCCCACGGCGTAGGGCCGCCCGCTGTTGATCACCAGCACGACCGGCTTGCCCGTGGCGAGCACCGCCTCGACGAGCTCCTCCTGGACGCCGGGCAGTCGCAGGTCTTCCACGTCACAGCCCTCGCCGGACGTTCCGATGCCGAACATGCCGGCCTTGTCGCCGACGACCAGGACGGTCAGGTCGGCCCGGTGACTTGCTGCCACGGCGGCGGGGATCCCGGATCCGTCCGGCTCGCGTATCGGGCAGCCCTGCACGAACTCCCAGTCCACAGCCGGGAGTTCAGCGGCAAGTGCCTCGCGTAGCGACACCGCCTCGACCCCGTTGCCGAGGTCTTCGCGGTCGGAGAGGACGTGGTTGGGGAAGCTGTAGCAGCCGAACATCGTGCGGACGTCGTCGGCGCACGGGCCGACCAGGGCGATCCGGCCGACGGAGGGCAGCGGCAGGCCCCCCGAGTTGGCAAGCAGGACGGCGCTCGACTGCGCGACCGCGTGGGCCAGTTGGCGGTTGGCCGGCTTGTCCAGGTCGAGTTCGCCCGCGTGCAGGGCGGGCGGCTCCGGGTCCCAGTCGGCATCGAGGAGCCCGAGCGCGACCTTCTGCCGCAGCACCCGGCGCACCGCCCGGTCGACGTCGGCCTCGTCGGCGTGTCCGTCGCGTACGGCGGCGACGAGCGCGTCGCCGAAGCCGCGCTGGTCCGGCAACTCGACATCCAGGCCCGCCCGCAGGGCCAGCGCCCCGGCATCCGGCAGGTCCGCGGCGACCCGGTGGGCGTTCACCAGAAAGGGCAGCGACCAGTAGTCGGAGACGACGGTGCCCTCGAAGCCCCACTGCTCGCGCAGCACCTCGGTCAGCAGCCAGCGGCTCGCGGCGGGGGCCTCGCCGTCGATCTCGGCGTACGAGTTCATGACCGAGCCGACTCCGGCGCCGACGATCCGTTCGAAGGGCGGCAGGATCACGTCGTACAGCTCACGGCGGCCGATGCCCACCGGGGCGTGGTTGCGACCGCCCATGGAGGCGGAGTACCCGGCGAAGTGCTTGAGGGTGGCGTACACCCCGGCACCCTGCAGCCCCAGCACATACGCCTCGCCCATCTCGCCGACCAGGTACGGGTCCTCGCCGTACGTCTCCTCGCAGCGGCCCCACCTGTAGTCGCGGATGACGTCGACGACCGGGGCGAGGCCCTGGTGGACGCCCGCGGCGGCCATGTCGGCGCCGATGGCCGCGCCGACGCGGCGGATCAGGGCCGGGTCGAAGGTGGCCGCCATGGCGAGGGAGGTCGGGTAGATGGTGGCGCCGTAGGCGGTGAAGCCGGTCAGACACTCGTCGTGGGCCATGGCCGGGATGCCCAAGCGACTCTGGGACATGATCTGGCGCTGGCGCTTGGCGAGCAGGCGGGCGTGGTCCAGGGCGGGGCGGGGGAGGGTGCCGTAGGGGCGGGTGAGCTGGCCGAGGCCGTGCCGGGCGGTCTCGTCGAGGTCACCGACCCGGCCGAAAAGGCTGGTGCCGGGGGCGACCTCGGGACCGGCCGGTTCGACGTCCTCCCAGGCGCTGCTGAGTTGGGCGACCTTCTCCTCCAGGGTGAGCCGGGCGAGCAGCGCCTCGACACGCTCGGCGGCCGGAAGGACGGGGTCGGTCCAGGGGCGGTGGTCATCCGCCGGGGAGAGGCCGGCGTGGTCCGGCGTGGTGGTCGTCATTCACGACTCCTCGTGGGGGTTTGGTTTCGGGCATGCCGAGGAGGGCCGGCGCCCCCGTGGCGCGTCGGCCGACTCCCTCATGGCTTCGCTACTTGGAGAATCCGGCGGTCAGTCCGGCGACGAGCTGCCGCCTGGCGAGGACGAACACCACCAGCATGGGAAGGGTGGAGAGGACGACCGCGGCCATCGTGGCCGGGACATCGATGCCGAACTGGCCCCGGAAGAGGGTCAGGGCGAGCGGCAGGACGGCCTTGTCGCCGCTCTGCGTGAGGATCAGGGGGAACAGGAAGCCGTTCCAGACCTGGAGGCCGTCGTACACGGCGACCGTGACCAGCGCGGGGCGGGCCATCGGCGCGGCGAGCGAGAACAGCATCCGCCAGTCGCCGGCACCGTCCACGACCATCGCCTCGAACAGCGAACGCGGCACATCACGCAGGAAACTGACCAGGATCATCACCGTCACCGGCAGCGCGAACGCCGCCGAGGGCAGCGCGATCGCGAGCAGGCTGTCGTACATGTGCAGCCGGATGATCAGCAGGTACACCGGGATGATCACCGCCTGGAGGGGGATCGCCAGGCCCAGGAGGTAGAGACGGAAGGACAGGCGGGACCAGGGGTTGGTGTAACGGACTATGGAGAAGGCCGCCATCAGGGCGACGGCCAGCGTGATCGCGACCGCGGTGACCGTCACCACGACGCTGTTGAGCAGGTAGGTGGTGAAGCCGCCGTCCAGGACGGTCCGGTAGTTGTCCAGGGTCGGGTGGGCGGGGAGCGAGAGCGGGCTGGCGGTGGTGAAGTCCGTACGACCGCGGAGGCTGGTCACGACCAGCCAGTACACGGGCACGACGACCAGGGCGCTCCACGCGAGCGCGGCGCCGCCGGTGAAGGTACGGCGCAGGGCGTTGACGGGGGTGCTCACAGGCCCTCCTGCTGGCTGTCCATCCGGGTGAAGCCGGACAGGCGGGTGGTGAACAGGGACAACGCGAGGCCGAAGACGACCAGGAGCGTGGCGATCGCGCTTGCGCGGCCCATGTCGTGGGCCTGGAAGCCCGTGATGTACATGGCGAGCGGCAGGACGCGGGTCGCGGTCCCGGGGCCGCCGGTACCTCCGGAGAGGACGTAGATCAGGTCGAAGTAGGTCAGTGAGCCGACCAGCATGAGCGTGCTGGAGGTGACGAAGGTGTACTTCAGTTGCGGGAGCGTGATGCGCAGGAAGCGGGTCACCGGTCCGGCGCCGTCGATCGCGGCGGCCTCGTAGAGGGAGACGGGGATCTGCCGTATCCCGGCCTGGTAGAGCAGCGCGTGGAACGGCGTGAACTGCCAGGCGATCACGAAGATCACGGTGTAGAGGGCCAGGTCGGGCGAGCCGAGCAGGGGCTTGGCCAGCCAGTGCAGACCGGGCGTGGCACCGATGCCGAAGGACGGGTCGAGCAGGGCCTGCCAGGTCAGGCCGATCGCCACCGCGGACAGCAGCAGGGGAAGGAACCAGAGCACGGCGAACAGGGCGCGCAGCCGCCCCCGGGGAGCCTGGAAGACGCCGAGCGCCAGGGCGAGCGGCGTCTGGACCAGCCAGCTGACCAGCATCACCTTGAGGGTCAGCCACAGCGCCTGCCAGGTGGCGGCGTCGGTGAGGACGCCCGACCAGTTGGCGAACCCGGCCCAGCCGACGCTGCCCAGGCCGTCCCAGCGGGCGAGGCTGAGCACCACCACCCCGACCAGCGGTACGAGACCGAACAGGCCGAACAGGAGCAGGGCCGGAGCGGCCATCAACAGACCGCTGTGGCGGCGGCGCCTTCGGGCGGGCGCCGTGCCCGGCCGCGTCCGGTGGGAAGCGACCGGACGGGACGTACGGACCACGGCCGTCATTGCTTCGCCGCCTCGCTCATGTTCGTGCCGAACTCCTCGGGCTTGATCTGACGCAGGAACGACTTGTCCACGTTGGTCAGCAGCGGGTCGGCCTGGTCGGAGGGCAGGGCCTGGTCCCACGAGAGCTGGAAGTTCGGGGAGTTCCGCACCAGCTTGTAGACGAAGGTCAGCCATGCCTTGTCGTCCGACTTCACGCTCGCCAGCTTCGAGTCCAGCGCAATGACCGGCGGGACGCTTCCGGAGGCCAGGTAGGCGTCGATCTGGTCGCTGTTCATGACGTATTTCTTGAGGTAGGTCAGGGCCGCCGACTTGTTCTTGCTCTTCGAGTTCAGCGACAGGAAGTTCGACGGGTTGCCGACGATGTCGTTCGCGTCGCCCTTGCCGCCGGACAGAGCTGGGAAGGCAACGTAGCCGAGGTCCTTCTTCACGAAGTCGGGTGCGGCCTTGACCAGGTTGGCGTACTCCCAGGTGCCCATCAGCTCCATGCCGGCCTTGCCGGTGTAGAGCAGGGCGGTGGAGGCGCCCTGGTCGTAGTTGACGGACGAGGCGTTGTCGCCGAAGGCACCCGCCTTGGCAAGTTCCTGAAGGCGGGTGTTGGCCGCGGTGACCGAGGCGTCCTTCCACCCGTCGGCGGAACCGGTGGCGATCTGGTCGAACACCTGGGAACCTCCCTCGCGGTCGAGCAGGTATTCCAGGTACATCAGCGTCGGCCACTTGGAGTTGGCCGCGAGGGATATCGGGGTGACACCGGCGCCCTTGATCTTCTTCACGTCGGTCAGCAGGTCGTCGTACGTCTTCGGGGGCTGGACGCCCGCGTCCTTGAAGACCTTCTTGTTGTAGTAGAGGACCACCGGGGCGAGGCCGTTGGCGGGCACGCCGTAGACCTGGGCGTCGAAGGTGGCGCTCTTCAGCACGCTCGGCGTGAACCGCAGCAGGTCCACCTGGGCGTCGGACAGGGTGTCGACCTTGCCGGCCTTGACGTAGTCGTCCAGTGCGCCGCCGCCCCAGTTGAAGAACAGATCCGGGGCCTGGTTCGCGCCGAAGGCCACGCGCAGCTTCTGCTTGTAGTCGTCGTTGGCGAACAGCCGCAGGGTGATCTTCTCGTCCGGGTGGTCCTTGTTGTAGGCGTCCACGGACTGCTTGAGGATGGTCTGGTCCGTGAGCGCCCACATGGTGAGTCCCTTGGCCGACGAACCCCCGGACGATCCGGCCGGGCCCGACGTCCCGCACGCGGCGAGCAGCGCGAGTGCCGCCGTCGCGGTGACGGCGGCCGTCACCGCGCGTCGGGTTCTGGGGAGTGTGCGGTTTCCTGAACGTCCGGGCACCGGGTATCCGTGCATGTTCTGTCCCTCTTCTCTCGGCAAGCCTTGTCCACGCGCCAGGCAGATGAGCAGCTCCACGAAAAGCTTTCGGCGCTTTCACCGCGGACGGCCTGCCTGTTGGACCGGGACACTGACACGGAATTCACGCACCGGACAAGGACGAGAAATCGGTCGGTTACGAAACACTTTCGTTGTTCCGGAACCGGCGCGGGCGCGGGGTGCTTCGCTTTCCGCGTGACGGTCACCGGCTCGACCAGCGCCCACTGTTCACTGTTCGCCGCTCACGTCGGTCTTGTAGGGCTTGCGCTCGCTCACGGTGACCAGCCCAACATGCCCATGGCCGCCGACCGGCCAGGATGCCGCGCCGCCACATGTTCAGGTGACGACAAATCTCCGTTGCACGTGAGGAGACACGACCCGCGGAGGCCCTCACACGCAACAGCTCCCGCTCGCGGACCGACTGAAGGCCTGGCCGACCAACCGCGGTGTCCGACCGCGTCGATGCGGTCGCCGCGACCGGTCCGGAGGCCGCGCAGGCCCAGCAGACCGCGCCGCCGAGGGAAGGATGTCGCCGCGCAGATCCGCGAGACGTTCCGCGGCCACCCGCAGGCGTGGACCATCGAGTCCTTGCCCGGCATGGGGCCGGCACTCGGGGCCGAGTTCATCCTCGCCGCCGGGGACCTGTCGGCCTACGCCGACGCCGGCCACCTGGCCTGGGCAGCCGACTCGATCAGACTGCCCCCGCATCCACCCGGGCAGAGCTCTCTCACCCCCAACTCCCTAGTGTCGCCAGATTGCTGGGAGTTTTCATCGTCACACCCCTTGAACAGTGCAAGTGTCGACAGTACTGTCCCAATCGAACCCCGGCGTGAGGAGAACGGCATGCGCGCGTTGCCTCCGGGCGGCCTTGTCCGACGGGGCGTCACGGCATCCGGATCGCCCCGCTCCGACGCCGTACGCCCGGTCCGTCGCCACCTGCCGACGACCGGCTCCCGCCGTGGACGGCCGTACGGAAACCCCGCTGGGTCGAGAAACCCTCCACTCTGACGCGGCCGACCGCACCGCACGCTCATCCCACCGGCAGGCTCTGTGCCGGTTCACCCGTCGCCCTCACCGCCCTGACCGGCACGACATGTCGGTCGGGCATGCCCGAAAACACTGGAAGACAAGGGAGTTCACAGTGGTACGCAGAAGCAGCAAAGACGCCGACCGTCCGGCGGGCACGTCCCCGATGGACCGCGAATTCACCTACCGGGCCCGCAACCGCGCGCTCCTCGTGGCGGTCGCCGGCCTCGCGGTCCCGACGCTGGCCGTCCCGTCCGTCGCCCAGGCCGCGACCGGGAGCGGGACGAGGATCTCCGTGGCGTCGGGGGAGACCCTGGAGCTGACGGAAACCACCCGGACCCACGTCCTCAGCGTCGCGGAGGGCGGCGTCATCGCCGCCCCGGACGGGTACAGCCTCTCGCTCACCGTCGACGGCGTCGAAGCGGGCTCGAAGCTGGACGATCTCTACGACGGCGACGGCATCGTGACCCACATCGCGGCCGGCACCTACCGCGGTGACGTGGTGATCACCGTCGCGGCGGCGAACACCATCACCTACAACAGCCGGAGTTGGCCCATCCGGCAGGCCCTCTACAGCGACGCCGACGGCGTGGACAAGACCAGGTCCGTACTGGCGGCCGTGAGCGGCGGACGAGTGCGCGACACCTCGGCGACCGGCCTCCGACTCGTCTCGCGCGGCGAGGCGTTCAACGGGGTGTACGTGGCCGGCGGCTCGTACGAACTGAAGTCCCCGCGGATCCGGTTCGACGGCAACGGCCGCTGCGACTTCATCGGCTACGGGTCGGCCGTCGTCGGAACCGGTGAAGGCACCCTGCTCGTCGTCGACGACGCGCTGATCGACAACCGTGGCGTCGTCCGCACCGGGGTGATCGCCGACGCCGGGGCCACCGTGCTGGTCAAGAACTCGACCATCAAGGTCGCGGACGGGGTGCTGCCCTCGGACTACGAGGACACCGGCGACACCTCGTTCATGATGACCTGCCCCTGGCTGCTCGGTGTCTACGGGACGGTCCGGGCCACCAACCTGCTCGGCACCGACACCAAGGCGACCTACCTCAACACCTCCATCACCAACGAGAACTGGGGCCTGCTCTCGGTCGACTCCGGAAAGAACTGCACGCTCGTCGCGGTCAACTGCTCGCTCCGGCACACCGGCACCTCCGGTTACGGCACCTACGCCATCGGCAACACCACCGAGCACCTGCTGGGCAACGACTGGGACGTCGCGACCTACGCGTCGATCCTCTGGGGCGCCGCGGGACTGCACTACGGCGACAGCAGCCCGGCCGTCGTGAAGGCGCTCAACGACTCGCTGTCGCTCGGCCTGAGCAGCCAGGACATCGCCTCGGTCCGCACCCGCCGCTCGCATGTCAACTCGCGGCGTTTCGGCTTCATGTGGCAGTCCACCGGCCCCCTGCTCATCGACGGCGGAACACAGGTCACCACGCGGGAGACCATGTTCCTGTCCAAGGCGGTGGCCTCGGCGGTCACCGTGGACGGCTCGCAGGGAGCCCGCCTCAAGCCGGCCAACGGCGTGCTGTACCAGCTGATGGACAACGACAACCCCGGTCACGTCAACGTCACCGGATATCCGTGGACGGCCAACTACACCGCCTCGTACACCCAGCCGACCGACCCGGCGGTCAAGTCGACTACCTTCGACCCGACGACGGCGCACACCACCGACGCCACGGGCACCTTCACCGACATCGCCCTCAAGGGCGACTTCTACAACGGGGTGCTCGGCGGCGGGGTCGGCAAGCTGCAGGGCATGAACCTGGTGCTGACCTTCACGGGCTGCACGGTCGAGGGCGTCATCTCGGCCAGCACCGCGGTCCACAACGTGAGCACGATCAGCAAGGCGAACTTCGAACAGCTCGGCGTCGTCGACAACACCGCTTCGCCTGTGGTCAACAACGGCGTCATCGCGACCGTGGGCAGCGGCTCCACCTGGACGGTCACCGCCACCTCGTACCTGAGCGCCCTGACCCTGGCGTCCGACGCCTCCGTCGTGGCCCCGTCCGGCAAGACCGTGACCCTCACGGTCGACGGCGCCACCACGGCCATCACGCCGGGCACCTCCTACAGCGGAGCGCTCACGTTGACGGTGGCGTAGGCAGGGTATGAGCAGGACATGAGCCGGGGGCGGGGGGGGGGGGCCCGGGCCCCCGGGCCGCGGCCGGGCGCCCGACCACACCCCGGCGACAGGGGCCAC
>NZ_JBEXDX010000020.1:0-162769 GCF_040605995.1 Streptomyces sp. NPDC005492 | reverse complement strand
CGCCGACGGTACCGGGACAAGATGCACACCTGCCTCGACGTCCTGGCGCAGATGCTGCGCGAGTCCGGCTTCGAGAGCGAGCGGCCGCAGGTCGGCCTTGAGATCGAGCTCAACCTGGTGGGCGAGGACGGGCTCCCGGTCATGCGGAACACCGAGGTGCTCCAGGCGATCGCCGATCCCGCCTGGTCGAGCGAGCTGGGCCGTTTCAACCTGGAGATCAACATCCCGCCCCGCCGCCTGCTGTCCGGCGGCCCCGGCTCCTGGGAGCAGGAGATCCGCGACGCCCTCAACCACGCCGAGGAACGTGCCTCGGCGGTCGGCGCGCATCTGATCATGGTGGGCATCCTGCCGACGCTGGGCGAGGCGGACGTCGGCGAGACCGCCCTGTCCGGCGACCCGCGCTACCGGCTGCTCAACGAGCAGATCTTCGCGGCTCGCGGCGAGGACCTGCGCATCACGCTGGACGGCGTGGACCGGCTCGCGATGTATGCCGACGCCATCACCCCCGAGGCCGCCTGCACCAGCACGCAGTTCCATCTCCAGGTCGCCCCCAAGGAGTTCGCGGACTACTGGAACGCGGCACAGGCCGTCGCGGGCGTACAGATCGCCCTCGCGGCCAACTCGCCGTTCCTCTTCGGCAGGGAGCTGTGGCGCGAGACCCGTATCCCCCTCTTCGAACAGGCCACCGACTCCCGGCCCCAGGAGATCAAGGCACAAGGGGTACGACCCCGGGTGTGGTTCGGGGAGCGCTGGATCACCAGCGTCTTCGACCTGTTCGAGGAGAACGTGCGCTATTTCCCCGCGCTCCTGCCGATCTGCGACGAGGAGGACCCACAGGAGGCGCTCGACGGCGGGGGCGTTCCGGAACTCGGCGAACTGACGCTGCACAACGGCACGATCTACCGCTGGAACCGCCCGATCTACGCCGTCACCGACAGTGGCCCGCACCTGCGCATCGAGAACCGGGTGCTGCCCGCCGGGCCCACCGTGGCCGACATCATCGCCAACGGCGCCTTCTACTACGGCCTGACCCGCGCCCTCGTCGACGAGGACCGCCCCGTGTGGACGCGGATGTCCTTCTCGGTCGCCGAGGAGAACCTGCACACCGCCGCCCGTGACGGCATCGACGCCCGCCTGTACTGGCCGGGGGTGGGCGAAGTACCGGTCACGGAACTGGTGTTGCGGCGGCTGCTGCCCCTCGCCCATCGGGGCCTGGAGCTGGCCGGGATGGACACGGAATGGCGCGAGCCCCTGCTGGGCGTCATCGAGCAGCGGTGTGTCACCGCCCGCAACGGCGCCCTGTGGCAGGCGGAGACGGTCCACCACCTGGAGAAGGCGGGCTGCGACCGCCAGGAGGCGCTGCGCCGGATGACGCTGACGTACATGGACTACATGCACCTCAACGCACCCGCGCACACCTGGCCCGTGGACTGATCACCGCCAGGTTGCGTCCAGGGAAGTGGTGTACGGGTTCGACGATCGCGGTGATGCGGTTGGTACTGCAGCAGCTTGCTCAGGAGACGCCAGCCCTTGAACGTGGCCATGGCCTGCTCGCCAACGCAGCGGATCTTGGCGTTGGTGGTGTCGTGACGTCAATGCCACCGCTTGAGGCGGCGCCCCTTGAAGGGAACTCGGCTGTTCCGGGCCGCGCCTTGGTATGCCTTATCGGCGTCAGCCTTGAGGCCGGCCTCGCCGAGGGCCTCGATGATGCCGTGCTCGCGGGCCGCCGCCTTCAGGTCGTGCCATCGCACCAGGCAGTGCGGGCGAGGCCCACAGCAATCTCCCGAATGGACCGGCCAGCACCTGAACGTTCATGTCATCGTGCCGCTTCTTGCCGGAGTAGTGGGGCGTGCCACTTTCAAGTTAGGGCAATGGTGTTGAGGCGGGCGCGCGTGAGTTCCACTCGCGTCCCTTGGACTGGTGGGCGGTAAGCCAGGTATCACCCGGTCGTTTGCGAGCCGGAGTTGTAGACGATTCAGGGCGCGAAGTGGCTTGCGTGTGAGTTGGGTTGTAGCGATTGCTTGAATGTGCGCAGCGAGACTGCGTGTCAGTCGATGCCACACGAAGGCCGGTTGGTCGCCGTACTTGAGGTCAGATATCGCGGACTGCAGGAAGGGTCGGAGCGTTGTCGCCAACACTTCCCTTTCCAGTGATGCTCCGGTGCCATCGGATCTCGCCTTCGTGCCATTCGTCGGTCGGTGTGAGCCCGGCGGCGACGGCAGCGGATGCCCGATGCTCGGGGTGGATGTGGGCGATGACGGTGTGCACCGGCTGCCGGCTGAGCCAGTCGACGAGTCCTTGGGCTGCTTCGGTAGCGATGCCTCTTCCCTGCCACGGGGTCCCCACCACCCAGGCGATCTCGGCGATGGGGCCGTGGCCGGAGGGGCGGACTGTCGCCTGGACGGTGCCCGTCAGACAGGACGTCTCACGCAGCAGGATCACCCAGTTCAGCCAGGACACGGCAGAATCGGGAGAGCCTGCCGTCATGCGCTGGTAGCGCGAGCGCAGGGCTTGCGGGGTGTCCGGAGCGCCGCCGATGAAGGTGTGCAGGGCCGAATCGGCCAGCACGGCAGCCATCTCCTCGGCGTGCTCGACGTGCAGCGGCGGCAGGTCGAGCCGCCTGGTGCTGATGGCCTGGGCCGCGAGGGTGCTCACGCCGTGACCGCCTCGGGGCGTTCGACGAGCTGGCCGCGTTCGAAGCTGGCTCCGGCGCGGACGAGGGCGACAAGGTGGGGTGCGTTCACGGCCCGCCACCGATGCTGGGCGGACTCGACGAGCTTGAAGACCATGGCCAGGGCGGCGCCGCGGGTGACCTTGGTCCGCAGCCGGACGGTGCGCAGACACTGACAGTCCGCCGGGTAATCGGTCCCCTCCACTCTGGGGTGAGCGCGTCGTGCCACCACGCGTGTCAGAGGGTTGTCGCCTGCCTCACCCCGGGCGGGAGTCTGGTCCGTGACTGGTCCGGGGGGCGGTCCTCGTTGAAGGTCAACCATCGACTTGAGGCAGCCTGTTGCTTACCTGGAGTGACTCCGGTGTCGGACTGCCTGGAGTGCAACGGCGCCTCCAGGCAACCGACTTCAGGCTCTAGAAGAACCCAAGTTTCTTCGGGCTGTATGAACAAAGAATGTTCTTGGTCTGCTGGTAGTGCTCCAGCATCATCTTGTGGTTCTCCCGGCCGATGCCGGACTGCTTGTAGCCGCCGAACGCCGCGTGCGCGGGGTACGCGTGGTAGCAGTTCGTCCACACCCGGCCCGCCTGGATCGCTCGGCCCGCGCGGTACGCCGTGTTGATGTCCCGGGTCCACACGCCGGCGCCGAGGCCGTACAGCGTGTCGTTGGCGATCTTGATCGCGTCGTCGAAGTCGTTGAACGACGTCACCGAGACCACCGGGCCGAAGATCTCCTCCTGGAAGATGCGCATCCGGTTGTCGCCCTCGAAGATCGTCGGCTGGACGTAGTAGCCGCCCTTCAACTCACCGTCGTAGTCGATGCGTTCGCCGCCCGTGAGGACCTTCGCGCCTTCCTGCCGGCCGATGTCCAGATAAGAGAGGATCTTCTCCAACTGGTCGTTGGAGGCCTGGGCGCCGATCATCGTGTCGGTGTCCAGGGGGTGCCCCGGCTTGATCAACTCCGTGCGGGCGACGGCCGCCTGGAGGAAGTCGGAGTAGTGGCCGCGCTGGACGAGCGCCCGGGACGGGCAGGTGCAGACCTCGCCCTGGTTGAGCGCGAACATCGTGAAGCCTTCGAGCGCCTTGTCGAGGAAGTCGTCGTGCGCCGCCGACACGTCGTCGAAGAAGATGTTCGGTGACTTGCCGCCCAGTTCCAGCGTGACCGGCTTGATGTTCTCGGAGGCGTACTGCATGATCAACCGCCCCGTGGTGGTCTCGCCGGTGAAGGCGACCTTCGCCACGCGGGGGCTGGACGCGAGCGGCTTGCCCGCCTCCACGCCGAAGCCGTTGACGATGTTCACCACGCCCGGCGGCAGCAGGTCCGCGATCAGGCTCATCCAGTAGTGGATGGACGCCGGGGTCTGCTCGGCGGGCTTGATGACGACCGCGTTGCCCGCCGCGAGGGCCGGGGCCAGCTTCCAAGTCGCCATCAGGATGGGGAAGTTCCACGGGATGATCTGGGCCACGACCCCGAGCGGCTCGTGGAAGTGGTACGCCACCGTGTCGTCGTCCACCTCGCCCAGCGAACCCTCCTGCGCGCGGATCGCCCCCGCGAAGTAGCGGAAGTGGTCGATGGCGAGCGGGATGTCGGCGGCCAGGGTCTCGCGGATCGGCTTGCCGTTCTCCCAGCTCTCCGCAACCGCGAGCGGTTCGAGGTTCGCCTCCATCCGGTCGGCGATCTTGAGCAGGATGTCGGACCGCTCGGTCACCGACGAACGGCCCCAGCCCGGTGCGGCCGCATGCGCCGCGTCCAGCGCCCGCTCCACGTCCTCCGCGGTGCCGCGCGCGATCTCCGTGAACGGCAGCCCGTTCACCGGGGACGGGTTCTCGAAGTACTGCCCGCGAGCCGGCGGCACGTACTCGCCGCCGATGAAGTGGTCGTAGCGCGACTGGTAGGAGACGATCGCGCCCTCGGTGCCGGGTGCCGTGTAACGGGTCATTCTGGTCTGCCTCCCGGAACAGCGCTGCCCGCCGTTGGACAGCTCTCGGCGCGAGGCTAAGGAGCAGGACGTTGCATCCACGTTGCGTTGCCTCGCGTGAAGGGGAGCGGGGTCGCCGCTGCCGTCAGCTCGGACTCCAACGCGGCGAGGCGGGAGCGCACCGGTGCCGTCGGTCGTACCGCCGCGAGCGCCCGCCATACGTCGAGGTCGTCCTCGCCCCACGGCGCGTGAGCCCAGTCCGCCAGCAGGTCAGGATCGCGGCGGGCGATCAGCGCCGCACGGAGGCCGTCCGCGAGGCGGGCCCGGAGCCTGACCACCGCCGGGGCCTGCGAACCGGGCAGCAACGGACCGCTGTAGGCCGTCGCCGCTCCCGTGACCGAACCCCCTTCCAGCCGCCGCTCGACGATAGCGACATCGGACTCCACCGGCATTGTGAGCCGGTAGGGGCGTGAGGCGAGCAGGTCGGGCCCCAACAGTCTGCGCAGCCGCGCCAGTTCGGCCCGCAGTGTCACCGGCGGAACCGACTCGTCCTCGTACAGCGCGCACAGCAGCTCGTCGCCGGTCAGCCCCTCGGGATGCCGGGCCAGCAGCACCATGATCTCGCTGTGCCGACGGCTCAGCCTCAACTTGCGCCCGTCGAGGCACAGTTGGGCCTCGTCCCGGCCGAGCGCGGTCAGCTCGGGACCGTCGGCGGGTGTGGACTCCGGGGTGAGCAGCGCCAGTTGGGACTCGGCGGCGCGTGCCACCGCCTGCACGAAGCCCAGGCTGTGCGGGTGCGCCAGCCCGTCCCCACCGGTGATGTCCACGGCACCGAGCACCCGCCCGGTGCGCGGATCGTGCACCGGAGCCGCCGCACACGTCCACGGCTGCACCCGCCGGATGAAGTGCTCGGCCGCGAACACCTGCACCGGACGGTCCACCGCGACCGCCGTGCCCGGCGCGTTCGTCCCGACCGCGCTCTCCGCCCAGCGCGCACCCGGCACGAAGTTCATCCGGCCGGCCTTCCGCCGGGTCGCCGGATGCCCCTCGACCCACAACAGCCTGCCCTGTGCGTCGCACACCGCCAGCAGATGCTCGCCGTCCGCCGCGAACGTGCCCACCAACTCCCTGATCAGCGGCATCACCCGAGCCAGCGGATGCTCCGCGCGATGGACACCGAGGTCACCGTCCGTCAACTCGACATCGGCCGTGCCCTCGGGACCGACGCCGGCCCGCGCGGAACGCCGCCAGGAATCGGCCACCACCGACCGCACCGGTCGCGGCACCGTGCCGGCGACGGCGAACGTCTCGTGCGCCCGGCGCAGCACCCGCACCCGCTCGGCAGGGTCGGCCCCCGGCTCCAGGGCCACCCATGGATCGGTCAACTCGGCCTCCCGGAAGGCGATACAGCGGCGCGAATACCGCGGCACAGCGGTGGCACACCCGCGGTACGGCGGTGGAACGCCTGCGGACATCGTCACTCCGGGGGAGGGTACGGACAACCGTTTCGACCGGGAGGACCCGAACGATGTCCACCGCGCCCGGCCGGGCCAGGATCAGGCGAAATTGACCATCCTTATGTAGCGAGTCCAGTCCCAGTTCGGTCCGGGATCGGTGTGGTCCGTACCCGGCACCTCGTAGTGCCCGATGATGTGCGCCCGGTCCTTGGGGAGGCCGTACTTCGTGCAGAGCGCCGCCGTGAGTTTGGCCGACTGCTCGTAGAGGGCGTCGGTGAAGTACGCGGGCTGATCCACCCAGCCCTCGTGCTCGATACCGATGCTGCGGGTGTTGTAGTCCCAGTTCCCCGCGTGCCAGGCGACATTGGCCTCCCGGACGCACTGGGCCACATGCCCGTCGGCCGAGCGCACGAGGTAGTGCGCGGAGACCTTCTTCTTCGGGTTCTGGAAGATGGACAGGGTGTCGGCGTACGTCTCCTGTGTGACGTGGATGATCACGTAGTCGACGGGATAGGCCGTGGGGCGGTTGGACGCCGTGTAGTTGGAGGTGCTCGCCGGCTGCCACTCCGCCGACGGGTAGTCGACGGCCTGGGCCTGTGCGTCGGCCTGCGGGGCGGGGAGTAACGCGTAGGGGACGGCGGCGAGGGCGGCGCCCTTCAGCAGCCATCGCCTGCTCGGGAGCGGTCTTGACCGTTCCATGGTCGGTTGCCTTTCGGTTCAGTGGAGGAGCGCTGCCGCGGTCTCACGCAGACGCGCGTGCAGCCCACGGTGAGTCTCGCGCGCGGGCAGCCACTCTTTGCGGATCTTGGCCACGCAGGTGTAGTTGGTGTCGCACACATTGGCCAACGGCGACTCCACCGCCTGGGTCGCGAATTGGTAGGCGTCCAGCTCACTGAACCCGTAGTCGCGCACCAGCCATCGGACCAGATCGAGCTGGGAGATCCGGAACGCGTCCTCCAAGGGGCGTGCCGAACCCGTCGAGATGATGTGGGTGTCCGACTCGATGCGCGGCCAGGGCGTGGCCACACCCTTGAGCAGCTCCACGATCACCACGGTGTTCATCGCGCACTCGACGGCGACCCCACACGTCTCGCCCTCACCCTGCCGGGCGTGTCCGTCGCCGAGGCTGAGCAGCGCGCCCTCCACGTTCACCCCGAGATAGCAGGTGACCCCGGCCCGCATTTCGGGCGTGTCCATGTTCCCGCCGTGCGCGTCGGGCACCAGCGCGGACCGCACCTCCAGGTTGGCCGGTGCCACGCCCACCGTGCCGTGCATCGGGTCGAGGGGCAGCTCGACCTCGATGTCACTGTCCCGGGCGCGGAACAACGCCGTGCGGCGCGTCCGGTCCAACTGCCAGATCCACACGGTCTCCGGGAGCGGCGGCTGCAGCGTCGCCGTGGTGTGTGTCGAGGTGAGCGCGCCGAAGAGGGGGACGGTGGTGGAGGCGGCCCAGTCCCGGGCCGGTTCGATCGACACGAAGTGCACGGCGACCGTGTCGCCCGGTTCCGCGCCCTCCACGTGGAAGGGACCGGTCTGCGGGTTGAGGAACGGGAACTCGCACACCTCGGACACAAGGTCCTTCTCGGAGCGCACCCGTCCGGCGAAGCAGTCCTCCGTGTACAGGTCGAGAACCGTGCCGGGCGCGATTCGTGCCACGGGCGGGGCACCGCCGAACGTCCAGGCGTACTCGCCCGGTTCGGGCCGCACCGTCAGGATCCGGGGGTCGTTCATGGCTGTACTGCTCCGTTCTGCGCAAGGCCGGTGGAGGCGGATTCGTCGAGATGGACACGGGCGGTCTCGGCTATTCGCTCGGGATGGCGTCGTAGCAGAACGAGCAGGACCACGACCCCGGCCGCCATCCATACGCCGACGACCGGTCCGGCGTACGACACGGGAGCGGTCAGCTCGGTCACGAAGTCGAAGACCGGGAGGCCCGCCGCGGTGAGCAGGGCGGGGACGAACGCGACGATCCCGAGCAGCGGGACCAGCAGGTGGCGTACCGGCTTCAGCAACTCGCGCCTGCGGCGCAGGAAGTAGCCCGCACAGGCCAGGTTCACGACGATGTAGACGCCGATGACGACAGTGACGATCACCGTGGCCAGCAGAAGGAACGCGGTCACCGGGTCGTAGCCGAAGCCGAGACCCAGCACGGCCCCCACCGCGACGACGGTCTGCACGGCGATTCCCGCCATGGGGGAGCGGTGGCGCGGGTGCAGGGTGGCGAGTACGCGGGGGAGCACCCGGATGCGGGCCAGGGCGAAGGCCGTGCGCGTCGAGACGGTGGCGCACGCGTTGGCGTTGGCGATCGTGGAGTTGACCACGGCCAGGAACACCAGCACCCAGAACAGCCCGAACGACGCGCGTGCCACCCCCTCCCAGGACGCCGCGCCGGAGGCCCCGAAACCGCTGAAGCGGTCCGGCCCGAAGTACACCGTCATGGCGTACGTCGTCAGTACGTAGAACAGGCCGATCCCCAGGGCCGCGCCGAGCACCGCGCGGTGCATCGTCCGGCGCGGGTCGCGAGTCTCCTCGGCGAGCGGCGCGGCGGCCTCGAAGCCGGCGAACGCGAGGACCGTGTAGACCGAGCCGGCGAAGACGCCACCGAGACCCGAGTAGTCCTCGGCCGTGTGCGAAGTGCCGAACACCGAGAGCGTGTTGTGCCCACCCGCCTTGCCGATCAGCCACACGGCGAACACCAGGAAGACCAGGATCTCGAAGACCCCGAGGACCGTGCCGAAGCGGGCCGAGGCGCGCACTCCGAACCAGCCCGCCACGGCGATGACCGCGGCGCCCGCGAGCGCCCACGGCCACCACAGGTTCTCCGGATACGAGGGCCACTCCTGATGCAGGGTGCCCGCCGTCGTGAAGCCGAGTTGCAGGAGCAGCAGCGGCGGGACCAGGGCCTCGACGAAGACATAGCCCCAGCCCACGAGGAAGCCGACGGCAGGATGCAGTCCCTGTGCCGCGTAGGTGGCGACCGAGCCGGCGGCGGGCAGTTCCCTGGCCAACTCGGCGACGCACGACGCGGTGAACAGGCAGGCCACCAGCGCGATCAGCACCGACAGCGGCAGACTGCCGCCCGCGAAGGCCGCGCCCGACGGGATCGACGCGGCGACCGCGGCGGCCGGCGCCATCGCCGTGATGCTCTGGAACAGCACCTCACGCAGCCCGACGGCGTCCTGCCGCAGCCCCTGAACCGTCTCCCCCGACACGTGAATCCCCCCTTGTCCACCCGTCCACGCCCGCCGTCCTCACGACACGACGGCTGCGCCTCGCGTGAATCACGGTACGGCGCTTGCGGGTTGGGCAGTAGGGCGTGGCGTGCTCCCGTGGACTACGGCGGAACTGTGGACAACCCGGCCACCCGGACGAGTGAAGTCGGCTGTGGTTCAGGCCTGTTCGGCCACGATGTCCACAGCCCGCTCGGCCACCGAAGCCGGATCGTCGAGCACGGCCCGCACCACCGAGTGCGCGGCGCCCAGCAGCGGGCCCTCGGGCCCCAGCCGCGACACCGACACCGGGCAGGCGGGACCCGTCGTGCGGCGCGCCAACTCGGCCTCCAGCGACGGCAGAAGCCAGGGCGCGAGCCCGGACAGCGCGCCGCCCAGCACCACCAGTCGCGGATCGAGCAGGTTGACCGCGCCGGTCAGCGCGATGCCGAGCGCCGTACCGGCATCGTGCAGGGCACCTCGTACCGCCTCGTCGCCGTCGGCCGCACGGGTCGCGAGCAGCCCGACCCGGTCCGCGCCGGGCTCCAGACCGGCGGCGCGCAGCACCGCCTCCTCACCCGCGTACTGTTCGAGACAGCCGCGCCCGCCGCACGCGCACTCCGGCCCGTCCGGACGCACCGGCACATGCCCCAACTCGCCCGCGAATCCCCGGGTTCCGCGCAGTAGCCCGCCGTCCACCACGACCGCGGCGCCGATGCCGATCTCGGCCGACACATGCAGGAAGTCACGCGGGGTGGTCTCGCCCAGCCAGAGTTCGGCGAGCCCGCCGAAGTTGGCCTCGTTGTCGACGGTGGGCGGGAGTTCGGGGGACAGCAGGGCGCCGAGATCCGTGTCGTGCCAGTCGAGGTTCGGGGCGCGGACGACGGTGCGGCCGTCGCGGGCCACCAGACCGGGCACGGCGACCGCGAGGCCGGCCGGCCACAGACCCTCCGCGTCCGCTTCGGCGACGACCTGCCGTACCAGCGCGGTGAGTTCGGCGAGTACGGGTTCGGGGGAGCGGCCGCGGTTCACGCCGTGCCGTACCGCCCGGGCCCGTATCTCGCCGCGCAGATCGACCGCGCAGACAGCGAGATGGTCGACCCCGATCTCCGCGCCGATCCCGGCCGGACCGCGCCCGCTGACGGCGAGCGCCGATCCGGGCCGGCCCACCCGACCGGGCCGCTCGGGGCCCAGCTCTTCGAGGAGGCCCGACCGGATCAGTTCGTCCACCAGCGTCGACACCGCCGCCCGGGTCAGCCCGATGCGCGAGGCGACGGCCGCGCGCGAGAGCGGACCCTCGGCGCTCACCGTGTGCATCACCCGGGCGAGATTGCGGCGGCGCATGCCCTGCTGGGTGTCGGGCAGGGAACGCCCGGGCCCGGCGGGGTGCGCCTCGTGCAGCGGTGCGGTCATGCCTCCGTCAATCCTCGATCGGTGTGCGTCAACGGGCGTCCGTCCCCCGTCGGCCGGTGCGTCAGCGGGCGTCCGTCCCCCGTTCGAGCAGCGGAGCCGCGTCGGAGAGTACCCCGGAGATCCTGGCGAACGTCGTCTCGTCCCGCTCCACGGCGTCCAGCACGGGCCCGGCGGCCGTGTTCCAGCGGCGGGCCACCGCCGCCGGGTCCTCGCCGGTCAGCACGCCCGCGGCCTGCGCGGCGGCGCCGAGCGCGACCAGTTCCTTCGCCTCGGGCACCTGGACCGGACGCCCCGACAGCCGCCGTACCGTCTCCTGCCAGGCCGTGCCCCGCGCGCCCCCGCCGATCAGCAGCAGCGGTGTGGTCCGGTCCGCGTCCTCGTCGAGGACCAGGTCGAGCGCGCCCAGCAGGGCGTGCACGGCACCGTCGTAGGCGGCCTGGAGGAGCTGGCCGCCGGTGGTGTCGTGGCGCAGGCCGTGCAGCAGGCCGGAGGCGTTGGGCAGGTTCGGGGTGCGCTCGCCGTCCAGGTACGGGAGCAGGGTGACCGAGGTGCCCGGTTCCACCGCTTCCCGGTCCAGGCCCAGCAGGGCCGCGATCCGGTCCACGGCGAGGGTGCAGTTCAGGGTGCAGGCCAGGGGCAGCCAGTCGCCGTGCGCGTCGGCGAAGCCCGCCACCGTGCCGGAGGGGTCGGCGGGGCGGTGCTTCGACACCGCGTACACCGTGCCCGAGGTGCCGAGGCTGAGCACGGGCACGCCGGGGCGCAGCCCGAGGCCCAGTGCGGCGGCCGCGTTGTCGCCGGTGCCGGGAGCGACCAGGGTGCCCTTGGAGAACGGCAGATCGTGGCGGTCCCGCACGGTCCCGGCCACTTCGCCGGGCCGCACCACCCGGGGCAGCAGCGCCGGGTCGAGCCCCACGTGCCCGAGGATCTCCTCGTCGTACGACTCGGTGCCCGAGGCCCACCAGCCGGTGCCGGAGGCGTCGCCGCGGTCGGTGGTGCCCTGCCCGGTGAGCCGCTCGGTGAGGTAGTCGTGAGGGAGACGTACGGCCGCCGTGGCCCGCACCGCCTCCGGCTCGTGCTCGGCGAGCCAGGCCCACTTCGTGACCGTGAAGGAGGCACCGGGCACGCTGCCGGTGCGCTCCGCCCAGGCCTTCGGGCCGCCCAGGTCCTCGATCAGACGGCGGGCCTGCGGCGCCGAACGCACGTCGTTCCACAACAGGGCCGGGCGGACCGGCTCGCCCTGCGCGTCCAGGGTGACCAGGCCGTGCTGCTGACCGCCGATCGACACGGCGGCCGCCTCGTGGGCCGCGTCCCCGCACTGGCGCAGGGCCTCGCACAGGGCGTCCCACCACTGACGGGGATCGCTCTCGCGGCCCGCCCCAGAGGAGACGGTGTGGGGCGCCTGACCACTCGCGACGATCCGTCCGGTGGACACGTCGACGACCAGTGCCTTGGTGGACTGGGTGGACGAATCCACGCCGACGACGAGCGGACCCTCGGCTGCTGACATCGGGTTTCTCCCTTGTGTGCGGCATGCGTCTCCGCCCGGAGACACATTGTCCCTTCCCAGAGACGCTCCGGCATACTAATTTGTAAACCGCCATGACGAAATAGTCGGAGCGAAGCAACAAGGGAGCCGCGTCATGAACTACCAGCCCACCCCCGAGGACAGGTTCACCTTCGGCCTGTGGACCGTCGGCTGGCAGGGAAGGGACCCGTTCGGCGACGCCACCCGCCGTGCCCTCGACCCGGTCGAGACGGTGCAGCGCCTGTCCGAGCTGGGCGCCCACGGTGTGACCTTCCACGACGACGACCTGATCCCCTTCGGGTCCTCGGACACCGAGCGCGAGTCGCACATCAAGCGCTTCCGCGAGGCCCTCGACACGACCGGCATGAAGGTGCCGATGGCGACCACCAACCTCTTCACGCACCCGGTCTTCAAGGACGGCGCGTTCACCGCCAACGACCGCGACGTGCGCCGCTACGCCCTGCGCAAGACGATCCGCAACATCGACCTCGCGGTCGAGCTGGGCGCCGAGACCTACGTCGCCTGGGGCGGCCGCGAGGGCGCCGAGTCCGGCGCCGCCAAGGACGTACGCGTCGCCCTCGACCGCATGAAGGAGGCCTTCGACCTCCTCGGCGAGTACGTCACCGAACAGGGCTACAACCTGAAGTTCGCGATCGAGCCCAAGCCGAACGAGCCCCGCGGCGACATCCTGCTCCCCACCGTCGGCCACGCTCTGGCGTTCATCGAGCGCCTGGAGCGCCCGGAGCTCTACGGCGTCAACCCCGAGGTCGGCCACGAGCAGATGGCCGGGCTCAACTTTCCGCACGGCATCGCCCAGGCCCTGTGGGCGGGCAAGCTCTTCCACATCGACCTCAACGGCCAGTCCGGCATCAAGTACGACCAGGACCTGCGCTTCGGCAACGGCGACCTGCGTGCCGCCTTCTGGCTGGTGGACCTCCTGGAGAGCGCCGGTTACGCCGGCCCGAAGCACTTCGACTTCAAGCCGCCGCGCACCGAGGACCTCGACGGTGTGTGGGCGTCGGCGGCCGGCTGCATGCGCAACTACCTGATCCTGAAGGAGCGTTCGGCCGCCTTCCGCGCCGACCCGGTGGTCCAGGAGGCGCTGCGCGCCTCGCGTCTGGACGAACTGGCGCAGCAGACCGCGGCCGACGGCCTCAAGGCGCTGCTCGCGGACCGTTCGGCGTTCGAGGACTTCGACGTGGAGGCGGCCGCCAAGCGCGGGATGGCCTTCGAGCAGCTCGACCAGCTCGCCATGGACCACCTCCTGGGGGCCCGCGGCTGACCGCACGCACGCGTGCGGCACTCACGAGCCCATCGGTTTTCGTGAGTGCCCGTGGGTGACCGGCCCTCGCGCGGAATGCTCCGGAATCATGCGATCCATGGCATGAGTCCGTATCAACCACCGCGCGGGGGTCGCGTCATGACCGCTACGAGGCGACTCTGGACGGTATGGCCATGCCGCCCGTACCGCCCCGACCGCCCGGCCCACCGGGCGCCACTCCGCCTCAGGGAGGTGGCTTCGGACCACCTCCCGAAGGCTTCGGCAGCGCATCGGGAGGGGGCTACGGGGACTCGGGCGGGGGTTACGGGGACGCGGGAGGCGACTACGGGGGCTATGGACCGCCTCCGCGCAGGCGCCCCCGCCCGCTGTTCGTCCTGCTAGCCGTGATCGTGCTCGTCGGGGCCGTCGTCGCCGTCGCGCTGATGGCCTCCGGGGGACATGACTCACCGGACAAGAAGGCGCCCGCCGGGAGCAGTTCGAGCACGAGCCGGAGCCCGTCCCTCACCCTCCCGACGAAACTCCCCAGCAGCCTGCCGACCAAGCTTCCGACGGCGCTTCCGTCGAACCTCCCCTCGGACCTGCCGAGCGAGGTTCCCAGCGACATCGAGTCACTGCTTCCCTCCCTGTTCGGCTGACTGCCCAAGAGTCGACGGGGCCCTCAGATGCCGTGCGGCAGCTTCAGGTACACCAGGGTCGTCTTGATACCGCTGTCGACCAACGGCCCCTGCGCGTCGAACGCGCCCGCGCCGTCCGTCATCCCGAAGTCGTTGTCATTGATCAGGGCGAGTGTGTCGTGGTCCACGCGCGCGACGCCCTCGACCTTCTGCGGCACCCCGGAGACGGTCCCCAGGTCGACGACCAGCTTCTTGGCCAACACCGGCACACCCGAGGCCGCCGGGTCGTCGAGCTGCTCCAGCGACGGGGACGTCGTGTCGTCGTCGTAGGGGCCGCCGAGGATGTTCGACTTGCGCCCCAGCTCGACCAGTTGGAGCCGGGCCGCCTTGTCGGTCCGCTCCTCTACGAGCAGTCGGTCGCCACCCACGGCGACCACTGCGGAGATCTTGAGCTCCGAGGTGTCGTCCTCACTGGGGTCGACCACGTTCACCGGGTCGAACCGGTACGCGTACTCCGCCGTGACCGCCCTCTTCTTCGTCGAGAAGCGCAGCAGGCGGGTGTTGAGCGACGCCTCCCCGGCATCCCCGTCCGGCAGCGACAGCGGGCTCTGCAGGGCCATCACCAGGTCGCCGCCGGGCAGTTGGGCGAGCCCCTCGAAGCCCCGGTTGATCTTCCGGTGCAGCAGGACGGCCGGCAGCGCTTCCACCACCGGGTAGTCGGCTCCGGTCAGGTGCAGCCCCTTGGGCACGTACCGCGTGAGCACCTTCCCGCGTGCGGAGACGTGCACCAGGGAGGGCCCGTACTCGTCGACGAGCCAGAACGACCCGTCCCCGGCGCGCACGATGCCCTCCGTGTCCAGCCCGTTCGGGTTGTACGACAGCGCCGTCTGCGCGTCGTAGGAGTACGGCGCCTCGTCGCGCCCCTGCTGGTTCGACAGCCCGGTGACGCCCTTCCCGGAGGACGTGGTGATCGGGATGGCGTCCAGGACCTTGATGGTGTCCCCGGAGGCGCGGATTTTCACGATCGCCGGGTCGAAACCGGGCACCGGGAACGTACGGAGCTTCGTCCCGCTCACTTTGATCTGGCCATTGGGCCCGCGGTCGGTGACGGTCCAGTACTCGCCGTTGCGGCCGGCCGGGTAGATGTCGCTGCCGATGCCGCCGAGGTTCACTCCCCGGTCGTTGTCCACCGTCCCGGGCAGTAGCGCGTTGCTGAACGCGCCGAGTGGGAGGTCGCCGAGCGCCGCCGTGCGCGTGACATGAGCGGCCTGGCTCCCGGCGGGGGCTCCGGCAGCCGTACCGGCAGCCACGAGGGCGACCACCACGGCCAGCGGAGCACCTACCGCGACAGAACGACGGACACGGCGCCGGAAGGGGGCGTGCGGGGACATCGGGCCTCCTGAGGACAAATTCGTTGACAGCGGCCAGAGTTGGGCCCAGTGGGGAACTTCGGTCGACCGCCGGGTGAATCGAGCGTGTCGGCCGCTCGTCGGGCAGGCGCGGCATCCCCGGCCACCCAGGGAGCCCTGTTCCGTTGCGAGAAACGCCAACCTTCGCTTCCACCCGGCACCGATCGACCGCCCAGGAGGGCTGTTCGGCGCTCAGTGCGTGGCACCGAACCACTTGGGCAACTCGCCTAGCAGGTCCTCCTGGTCGTCACCGACCCAGGCCACGTGGCCGTCCGGACGAAGGAGCACCGCGGGTACGTCCAAGTCCTCGCCGACGTAGACGACACGGTCGACGCGATCCGCCCAGCCCGACACCGAGAGTCGGCCGGTCTGGTCGAGCAGCAGTCCGCGCCCGCCGTGCATCACCTCGTAGAGGCGACCTTCTTTCAGCTTCACGTCCCGTAGGCGTCGGCCCAGGAGTTCGTGTCCCTCGCCGAAGTCGTAGCGGATCCCGACCGCTGTGATCATCCCCGTCACGTAACGGTTCACGTCCTCGAAGTCCATCAGCGTGGAGAACAGCTCCCGTAGTGCGGTCGCGCCCGGATCGGTCCCCAGGAGTGCGATCTGCGCGCGCGTGTTGTCGATGACCCGGGAGCCCACCGGATGCCGTTCGGTGTGATAGCTGTCCAACAGCCCTTCCGGAGCCCAGCCGTTGACCGCGGCGGCCAGCTTCCAGCCGAGGTTGAACGCGTCCTGCACACCGAGGTTGAGCCCCTGCCCGCCGGTCGGCGGATGGATGTGCGCGGCGTCGCCGGCCAGCAGGACCCGGTCGACGCGGTAGCGCTCGGCCTGCCGGGTGGCGTCACCGAACCGCGACAGCCAGCGTGGCGAGTGCGCGCCGAAGTCGGTGCCCGCGACGGCCCGCAACCGCTGCTTGAACTCGTCGAGGGTCGGCGCGGTCGCCCGGTCCTCGGCCACGCTGTCGGCGGGCACGACAACGCGATACACGCCGTTCTCGCCGGGGCTGACGCCGAACCGCAGTTGGGTCTTGCGGACCTCCTCGACGGCGGCGGCGATCGTCGCGGGATCCTCGGTCACCTCCATTTCCCCCAGCAGTGTCTCGACGGTCGCGGGCTCACCGGGAAAGCCCACGCCGATCAGCTTGCGCACCGCACTGCGGCCGCCGTCGCAGCCGACGAGGTAGCGCGAGCGCACGTGCGTGCCGTCCGCGAGTTCGACGGTCACGCCGTCCTCGGTCTGGCTCAACCCGACGACTTCGCACCCGCGTCGGATCTCGGCCCCGAGTTCGACCGCGCGCTCGTGGAGCAACCGCTCGGTGACCGGCTGCGGGGTGGCGACGCCGTACGGATGAGCCGTGTCCATCCCCTCCGGCCACGGCTTCACGATGCCGCCGAAGAGACCGCCGGCCTGGAACGTCTCACTGACGGCGAGGAACCGGTCGAGCAGGCCGCGCTGGTCCATGATCTCGACACTGCGCGTGTGTAGACCCTGCCCGCGCGACTCCCCGGTCGGTTCGGTCAGCTTCTCCAGCACGACCACGCGAACGCCGTGCAGCCGCAACTCGCAAGAGAGCATCAAACCGGTCGGCCCGCCGCCGACCACGATCACGTCAATCATCAGAACGCCCATCCAACGAGATTGGTTTCCGGCCGGCCGCTCCGCGTGACTGTGCTTCACGAAGCTCGCGTTTCCGCAGGTCCTGGCCTCGGTCGGCCATTTTGGAGGACGACCCGGGGCTTGCCGCAAGCCCCCCGCTGCGCTATACCTTGGGTGTGGCAAGGAGTGGACGACCTCCTTGCCATCGTCTTTTTCCGGGTGCTTCTCCTCCTCAGGGCCGATGCTCCGGGAGCGGGTTCGCGCGGGTGTCGTCAACCCCCCTGTAGGGACCCGGCTGACCCCCGTACGGACACGGGGGGTGCCGCCATGGTCGCGACCGGTCACCGATTCGTACGTTTGCTCAGGTCACCTCGTCACCTGAGAGAGCCGGAGACCGGACATGTCCCAGATCACCGCAGTCATCGGCGCACCTGGCCCGGGAGACGCCGTCGCGGCGCCCCCAGGAAGCGAGTTCGCGCCCCTCCTGCGCACGGTCAAGGGCAGAGGACTGCTGGAGCGCCGACGGGCCTGGTACGCACTCTGCGTCTCGGTCAACGCCCTCGCGCTGGCCGGGATCGTTACCGGCATCGTCCTGATCGGGGACTCCTGGCTGAGCCTGCTCCTCGCCCCGTTGCTGGCCGTGTTCGGCGCCCGGACCGCGTTCATAGGCCATGACGCCGGCCACTCACAGATCGCGGGCAACCGGGCCGCCAACCGCGTCATCGGCCTGATCCACGGCAACCTGCTGCTGGGAATGAGCTACTCCTGGTGGAACGACAAGCACAACCGCCACCACGCCAACCCCAACCACATCGACAAGGACCCGGACGTGGTCGCCGACATCCTCGTCTTCACCGGCGAGCAGGCCAAGGTCCGTTCGGGATTCCGGCGCTGGCTCACACGCAACCAGGCCTGGCTGTTCTTCCCGCTCACCCTGCTCGAAGGCATCGCCCTCAAGGTGCACGGTTTCCAGGATCTGCGGCGACAGCCCCGTGGAGAGCGGGCCCTTGAAGGCGCCCTTCTGGTGAGCCACGTCGTGGCCTACGCGACGCTGCTGCTGACCTCGATGTCCCCGGGGAAGGCGCTCGCGTTCGCCGCGCTGCACCAGGCACTGTTCGGCCTGCACCTCGGCCTGGCCTTCGCGCCCAACCACAAGGGCATGGAGATGCCCGACCCCGATGGTGAGCGATGGGGGCATCTCCGCCGCCAGGTGCTCACCTCGCGCAACATCCGCGGCGGCGCCCTGACCGACTGGTTCCTCGGCGGCCTCAACTACCAGATCGAACACCACCTCTTCCCGAGCATGCCGCGGCCCAATCTGCGGCTCGCGCAGCCGTTTGTGCGCGCCCACTGTCAGGATGTGGGTATCCCCTTCGTGGAGACCGGCCTCGTGGACTCCTACCGGCAGGCCCTGCGACACCTCCACGAGGTGGGAGAGCCGCTGAGGACGGAGTGACGGAGCAGGCGGAACCCGGCGCGTGACGGACCGGCCGACGGCCGGGCACCGGTGGTCGGGTACCAGTAGGGGAAGCGCCTCAGGGATGTCTCAGGGTCGCGATCCGGAACTGTGGGAAGCGCGGAGCCGTTTTCAGATCAGAGAGCGGCTGCGGCCGCGGAGGAGGCGACACATGTCGAAGAACGCGAAGATCGCCGTAGGAGGTGTGGCGGTCGGACTGATCCTGTTGTTCTGGCTGCCCTGGTGGGTCTCATTCCTGATCGTCGTGGGAGTGCCGACGGCCGCGTATCTCACCCTGGACTCCTCGCAGCGGCGTCGGCTGCGGCGTGTCGCGGGCAAGGAGATCGGCCGCTGACGCACGGATGACCCGCTGCGTTCCCGTCCGGCACACAGGAGCAGAGCACAGCGCCGTTCGCGGGACTGCCGACAGCAGTCCCGCGAACGGCGTCCGGCGCTCAACTCGGCCGTACGGCCATTTTGTCGAGCGCTTCCAGCAGACCGGGTAGCTCCGGGCCCCGGCCAACGGGCAGCACCTCGCCGGGCTCCTCGTCGAGCAGGACGAACGCGATGTCGTCGGTCCGGGCCACCATCGACCAACCGGGGCCGTCGGCGCGCAGCGTCCGCGCCTCGCCCGGCGCGAAGGACGATCTGACGCGGCCGAGGGGCGGCGGGGTGTCCACATACGTGCGGAGCTCCGTCAACACCCGCCGGATCCCGCTGTGGCCAGCCTGCGTGCCTTCCGCGGTGCTGTCCGACGAGACGTCGTCCGACGACGACCCGTCCGCCTCGGTCTCCACCTCAGCCGCAGTCTCCGAGTCCACCTCGGTCTCCGTGTCGGCGGCGGTCTCCTCGTCGGCGCCGGTGTCTTCCTCGGAGGTGGCCTTGTCCGCCTTGGACGTGTCGCTGGCCCCGTCCTGAGCCGCGAAGACCGAGTCGTCGATCTGCTCCCGCCACAGAGCCCACTGCAGCGCGATCTCGTCGGCACCCAGCCGCCGCTGCGCCGGACCCCAGGTGGTGGTGTCGGGCGGCGCCAGCGGCGGCCGGTCCACGAGATCGGGGTCCGGATCGTGCGGCGCGGGCACGTTGGGGGCCGCGACGGCGACCGCGAGCGGCCAGCCCGGCAGAGCCGCGACCACCGTGCGCTCGCTCGGCGACAGGTCGTACTCCATGCCGCAGTCCCAGGACGCGATGGCCACCGCGACCAGCGACACGTCGTCGATCACGACCGTCCACCGCGCGCCGTCACCGTCCTGGCCGAGCACCAGGCCGTACCCGTCGGCTAGCGGCGCCAGACCGAGCGCCGCGCAGGCCTCCGAATAGTCGTCGCCCAGCACACTCGGGAACTTCGCCGGCGTCAGCAGCACCGCCGTGAGCACATAGAGCGCATCGTCCTCGGCGGCGACGGCCTCTTCGTCCGTGTCGGCCATCCCAGCCTCCCCATCGTTCGTCCAACCGCGCGCACCCTAGTGTGCGCGGAAGCCGCTTGTCACGACTCCCAAGTACACCCGGAGCTGCAGTTTTCCGTCTGGACAGGGCGAAATGACCGCCGGTAACCCGAAGTGTCAGGCCGCGGGGAGCCCAAGAAGGGCACGGGCCACCGTCCGCGGTGACTCGTCACGCTCCCTGGCGAGCGCCACAACGGCCCGGCACGCCAACTCGCTCACCCCGAAGGACAGCGCCTCCGGCGACACCCAGCCCGAGGCCTCCTCGATCCGGTCCTGGTCGTCCTCCGCGCGGGCCGAGACATAGACGGCCGCGGCCTCGAACAAATTGTGCGGGCGTCGTTCCGGGCCCGTGTCCGCCTCCGCGCGCGTGGAGGTGAGAAATCTGGCGAAGGTCTTACGGGGCCTGTCGAACATGCTGACCACCTTCCCCCTGCGTGGTTTTCTGTCGCCGACCGTCCATCTACTGCTACCCAACGTAGAGTTGGAGTTGCGGCGACATAAGGGGGAAGGTGCGGTGAAGCGCCTCCAGCGGTCCGCGCGGGGATCGTCCAACTCCTCGGCATCCGGCGGCCTGTCACCGTCGTAGAAGAAGCTCGCGGGTTCCCCCGACGCCTTCGTGGCGGCGGTCGCGGGAAACGTGTGACCCGCGAGCGGGTCAGGCCACGCGCACGGCCAGTGCCAGGAAGCGGGCGTCCTCGTCCGCGTACGAGGTCATGCGCCACCCCGAATTGGCCAGCAGCGGACGGAGATTGGGCTCCGCGCGCAGGTCGTCCGGGGTGATCTGCCGCCCCTGACGCGCCGCGAGGGCGGCCCGGCCGATCGGGTGGAACAGGGCCAGCGTGCCGCCGGGACGCACCACACGCGCCAACTCCCGCAGATTCAGCTCCGGTTGAGGCAGATGTGCGATCAGGCCCGCCGCGAACACGGCGTCGAGCGACTCCGAACGCAACGGCAGCGCGGCCACGTCGGCGAGCAGCAGGCACCCCTCGCGGCCCCGTCCTGCCCTCACGGCGGCCTCCAGCATGGCCGGGGTCAGATCGGCCCCGACCACCACTCCCGACGGCCCCACGGCCGCACGGAGCGGCGTCAGCGCGCGCCCCGTCCCGCAGCCCGCGTCGAGCACACGGTCTCCCGCGCGCAACGCGAGTTCGGCGACCGCGGCGGCGTAGGCGGGGCCGTCGTCCGGGAAGCGGCTGTCCCAGTCGGCTGCGCGCGCGCCGAAGAATTCCTGGACGTGTGTGTGGTCGTCGCTCATGCACCGCATGATCCCTCACCGACACGGACGACGCCTCGGCGCACACGTTCGAACGTGACGCGGTCGTTCACGCACCTCTCTGCGTCATATTTCAACACCTTTCGAAATGCGCCCCCTTTGTGCGCCCATGCCCCCACTAGCGTCCCCTGGTCATGGGACACCTGGACCACGCCACCTTCGGCTGGCTGACCCCCGTGCTGTCATACGTGATGGCCTGTATGGGCGCCGCACTCGGCCTGCGCTGCACCGTCCGCGCGCTCGGCGCCACCGGGCGGTCGCGCCGCAACTGGCTCATCACCGCGGCCTCCGCGATCGGCACCGGCATCTGGACCATGCACTTCGTGGCCATGCTCGGCTTCGGAGTCACCGGCACCGACATCCGCTACGACGTGCCGCTCACCGTGCTCAGCCTCCTCGTCGCCATGGTCGTCGTCTGCGCGGGCGTCTTCGCGGTCGGCTACGGCCGTGACCGGACCCGCGCGCTCCTCATGGGCGGCCTCACGACCGGACTGGGCGTCGCGAGCATGCACTACCTGGGCATGGCGGCGATGCACCTGCACGGTGCCGTGAGCTACGACCCGCTGCTCGTCGGACTCTCCGTCCTCATCGCCGTCGTCGCGGCGACCGCGGCCCTGTGGGCGGGCCTCAACATCAAGTCGCCCATCGCGGTGACCGTCGCCTCGCTCGTCATGGGGGCGGCCGTCACGAGCATGCACTACACGGGCATGTTCGCCGTGCGCGTGCACGTCACCCCGTCCGGCGTGGCCCTGCCCGGGGCCACCGCGATGCAGTTCATCTTCCCCCTCGCCGTAGGCCTCGGGTCCTACCTGTTCCTGACCTCGGCGTACGTCGCACTGTCACCGACGACGGGAGAACGTGAGGCGACCGCCTCCGCCCAGCGACCGGTCGAGAGCGTCGCCCGCTAGCGGTCGGCCCCGGACCAGTCACGGCCCGCACGACACGCCCCCGAACCACTTCCGAGCGAGGAGGCCATGCGTACCCCCCGTAGGACCCCGAGAGCCGGCGCTGAGACGCCGCCCGTACGCGGTCGTCGCGCGCACGCCGGACCACCAGCCGACGAACTCTTCGACGAGCCCCTCGACCCGTCGCCGGAGGACATGCCCCCGCGCGCGGGACGATGGGGGATACGTCCGCGCACCGTACGAGCCAAGATCGTCTGCCTCCTGATGGTGCCGGTCGTCTCCCTGCTCGCCCTGTGGGCGTACGCCACTGTCAGCACCGCCCAGGACGTCGCCAGGCTGCGGCAGTTGCAGCGGGTGGACTCCACGGTGCGCACCCCCGTCGCGGTGGCCGTCGCCGCGCTCCAGGCTGAGCGGTCGGCCGCCGTGCGCCATGCCGTCGATCCCGGTGCCGAGCCGAGCGGCGACCTGAAGCAGTTGGCGGCGAACACAGACCGGGCGGTCGCCCGGTTGCGGCTCGGTGACGACAGCACGGTCGCCGAAGGCGAGGAACTGCCGGCCGGAGTTGCCGGACGCCTGAAGACCTTCGTCACCGGAGTCGAGCAACTGCGGCCGCTGCGGGCCGATGTGCTCGGCCACCGCGCGGGATGGGACGAGACGTACGGGCAGTACACGAAGACCATCTCGTCGGCCTTCGCCGTCGGCGGGGCGCTCACCGGCATCCAGGACGCCGAACTCGGATCCGACGCGCGCGTGCTGCTCGAATTCTCCCGGGCCGGCGAGTCGCTGTCCCAGGAGGACGTGGTGCTCGCCGCCGCCCGCCTCGACGGCAGCCTCGACGGGGAGCGCCTGAGGCTGTTCACCGGCGCCGTCGACACCCGTCGCACCCTCACCGACTCCGCGGTCGCCGATCTGCGCGGCTCCGAACACGACGCCTGGCAGAAACTCGCCGACACCAGCGCCTATACGGCGGTCGGCGGCATCGAGGACAGGGCCCTCGCCGCAGGCTCCGGTTCCCGGGCGATCGCCGCGGCTTCGGAGACCACCTGGAACAACGCTCACGCACGCGTGCAGGACGGGATGCGCGCCATCGAGGCCGACGCGGGCAGCGGTGTCGCGGACCGCGCCGATCCGTTCACCCGCGGGCTGCTCACACCGGCCGGTGCGGCGGTCCTGCTCGGCCTCGCCGCCGTCGTCGCGTCGCTCGTCATCTCGGTCCGCATCGGACGGGGTCTCGTCGTCGAACTGGTGAGTCTGCGCAACGACGCCCTGGGGATCGCCCGCCACAAACTCCCCGAAGCCATGCGGAGACTGCGCGCGGGGGAGGTCATCGACATCAGGGCGGAGGCTCCGCCGGGACCGCCCGCGGAGGACGAGACCGGACAGGTGGCCGAGGCCCTGGGCACCGTGCACCGCGCCGCGCTGCGGGCCGCCGTCGAACGCGCCGAACTCGCCAGCGGCATCTCCGGGGTCTTCGTCAACCTCGCCCGCCGCAGCCAGGTCCTGGTGCACCGTCAACTCAGCCTTCTGGACAGCATGGAGCGCCGCTCCGAGGACCCGAACGAACTCAGCGACCTGTTCCGCCTCGACCACCTCACCACCCGGATGCGGCGGCACGCGGAGAGCCTGATCATCCTTTCCGGGGCGGCACCGGGGCGAGCGTGGCGCATGCCGGTCTCCCTGACCAACGTCGTCCGCGCCGCCGTCTCCGAGGTCGAGGACTACGCGCGCGTGGAGGTGCGCCAACTCCCCGAGGCCGCCGTGGTCGGCACGGCCGTCGCCGACCTCACGCATCTGCTCGCCGAGATCGTGGAGAACGCCGCCCAGTTCTCGCCTCCGCACACGCGCGTGCGGGTCACCGGCGAACCCGTCGGCAACGGCTATGCCGTCGAGGTCGAGGACCGGGGACTGGGCATGGGCAAGGAGTCCCTGGGCGAGGCGAACCGCCGCATCGAACAGTCCGAGACCCTCGACCTCTTCGACAGCGACCGGCTCGGCCTCTTCGTGGTCAGCAGGCTCGCCGCCCGCCACGGCATCAAGGTGCACCTGCGGACCTCGCCCTACGGGGGGACGACCGCGGTCGTACTGCTGCCGAAGGCACTGCTGCACGGCGGTGCGTCGGAACGTGCTCCCCGCGCGGCGGTGGAGGACGGGGAGCGGGCCGTGGAACGCGAGTACGCGCGCGTGCCCTCGGCCTCCCAGCACCAGGAGCCCGTCCCGGCGTCGGCGGACCGGCCCGCCCTGGCGGCCCCCGCACGGGCCGCTGCGGAACCGGCGAACGACACCCCGCCCCCCGGAGTGACCACCTTGCGACTGCACCGTCCTCCCGAGGACACCGAAGGGACCGAAGACAGCGACGACCTCCCGCGCCGGGTACGCCAGGCGAACCTCGCCCCCCAGCTCCGCGAACAGCCCGCCCAGGTACGGGAACAGGCACCGGCAGCCCCACGCGACGAACACCGCACCCCGGAGGTCGTGAGGGACCGGATGGCGGCCTACCGCGAGGGCTGGACGCGCGGCGGTGGCAGGCACCCCGGCCGCAGTGCCACCCCAGGGCCCGCAACGGGCAGCGACAGCAGCGAAGGAGACCCCGCGTGATCCAGGACCCGAGCATGAGGACCGCCCAACGGTCCGGCGAACTCGACTGGCTGCTGGACGACTTGGTGCTGCGCGTGGGCGAAGTACGGCACGCCGTGGTGCTGTCCAACGACGGTCTCGCCATTGGCGCGTCGACCGACCTCGACCGTGAGGACGCGGAACACCTCGCCGCCGTCGCCTCCGGATTCAACAGCCTGGCCAAGGGCGCCGGACGCCACTTCGGCGCCGGAGGAGTCCGGCAGACCATGGTCGAGATGGACGACGGATTCCTGTTCGTGGCAGCCGCCGGAGACGGCTCCTGCCTCGCCGTCCTCACCGCCGTGACCGCCGACATAGGCCTGGTGGCGTACGAGATGGCACGGCTGGTCAAGCGCGTCGGCGAGCACCTCTACACGCCGCCGCGCGTCGGTGCGCGGCCGCCCGCCGCCGGATGAGGCGAGAAAGCGGTCCACCCAGATGACCGAAGACATGACCGGCGCCCAGCAAGAGCCGGGCAGCCAGTGGTACGACCAGGAAGCCGGGCCTCTCGTCCGCCCCTACGCCATGACGGGCGGACGTACCAAACCAGGCCCTACGGGAGTGCGTTTCGACCTGATCGCGCTCGTCACCCTGGACGCGGGCGCGCCCGGTTTCGACGACGACACCGGGCTCGGGCCCGAACACCGGGCCCTCATCGACCTGTGCCGCACGGAAACGCAGTCCGTCGCCGAACTCGCCGCCGGAGCGGACCTTCCCCTGGGAGTGGTCAGGGTGCTCCTCGGCGACCTCCTGGAACTCGGTTGCGTCACCGTCAGCCGCCCGGTGCCGCCCGCGCAGCTACCCGACGAACGGATTCTGCGCGAGGTGATCGAAGGGCTTCGGGCACTGTGACGAAACTTCAGAACCACTCGAACGACTACGGCACCGCCTTGTGCACCCTTTCGCGCACCGAACGGGCGCGAGGCTGTCACATCGGGCAAATACCGGTACAACTGCCCAGGGCGAGGCCGGACTTGTCAGGATGCACACCTACGGACGTCGAGCGTTGCCGGCACTCCCGAGAGAAGTGATCGATGGTCTCCGAGCACTCCGATGCCGAAGGCGGCGAGACGCCCGCCCTGGCATTGAAGATCCTGGTCGCCGGTGGATTCGGCGTGGGCAAGACCACCATGGTGGGCGCGGTCAGCGAGATCAGGCCGCTGCGCACCGAGGAACTGCTCAGCGAGGCCGGTCAGTTGGTGGACGACACCGACGGTGTGGACCAGAAGGTCACGACGACCGTCGCCATGGACTTCGGTCGCATCACCATCAGGTCCGGCCTCTCCCTCTACCTGTTCGGCACACCGGGCCAGGACCGCTTCTGGTTCCTGTGGGACGAACTCTCGCAGGGCGCTCTGGGAGCCGTGGTCCTCGCGGACACCCGGCGGCTTGAGGACTGCTTCCCCGCGGTCGACTACTTCGAGCACCGGCACATCCCCTTCGTGGTGGCCGTCAACTGCTTCGCCGGCGCCCGGAGTTACGGCGCCCGTGACGTCTGCCGCGCGCTGGACCTCGACCAGGGAACGCCGGTGGTCCTCTGCGACGCCCGGGACCGCGACTCGGGGAAGGAGGTGCTGATCCGGCTCGTCGAGTACGCCGGGCGGATGCACACCGCCCGCATGCTCGACTCCGTGGGCTGACCTGGAGTCCTCACTCCGAGGGCGACTCTCCCATCACGGGCCGGATTGCGTCCTTTTGCCGTTCTCTTCGCGGTGTCGTACGCCACGTCGTTCCCGTCCGGCAGAAATCGGATCGGGGCGGCGTGAGGGCCCCCATCGGCGCGGACGACCGACAGCGCGCCGGTGCGCGTGCCGTGCGGGACGAACGCCCGCCGTTGTTCGTCGGTCAACTTCTGCGCCAGGTCCCTGTCCTCCTTGCCCCCGGCGACCGAGGTGGTGAAGTCTGGCGGGAGATCCTCCGGCCAGGGGGAGACGCGACACGGGGAGGCCGGAACATGGCGCAGAACCAGGGGCTGAGCTGGCTGCTGGACGATCTGACCGAGCGTGTCGAGCACGTACGGCACGCTCTGGTCCTGTCCAACGACGGCCTGGTGACGGGCGCGAGCACGGGACTGCGTCGTGAGGACGCGGAACATCTCGCCGCCGTCTCGTCCGGACTGCACAGCCTGGCCAAGGGCTCGGGACGCCACTTCGGCGCGGGCGGGGTGCGGCAGACCATGATCGAGTTCGACGACGCCGTGCTGTTCGTCACCGCAGCGGGCAGCGGGAGCTGTCTGTGCGTCCTCAGCGGCGCGGACGCCGACATCGGCCAGATCGCCTACGAGATGACGCTCCTCGTCAACCGCGTCGGCGAGCACCTCGGCGTGGACGCCCGACAGCCCGAGCGGACCCCCGTCACAGACCTCTGACCTGCGGGTTCTCCTGCTCTCATGGAGTTATCCACAGGCTCGCCACGAGATCCGCCGAACCGGTTACGGTTTGTTCATCGCGAGCGCACACAGCGTGAGCAGTGAACTCCGCGGGGGAGATCGACCATGGCAGGCAACACCATCACCACACCGTCAGACGTCTCGTGCACACCGAGTCGCGCGGCACGAGAACTGGGGCTCAAGCGAGGCGAGTTCGACCTCGCCGTACACCTCGGACGCATCCGTACCGTGCCGGACGAAGGGGGCGGCGGCCGAAGCGTCGCCCGCGCCGAGATCGACCGACTGCGCTCGGCGGAGGGGTTCCCGGAATCACTCATGGAGAGCGTCAGGACCGTGGGCACCACGGACGGCGCGGCCCTCATGGAGGTCAGCTCCGCCAGGTTCACCCGCCTCGCCCGGCTGGGACTGGTGGTGCCGGTGAAGTTTTATCTGAATCGCTATCGGGCCGTGGTCTGGCTCTATCTCGCCGAAGAACTACGGCAGTTCGCCACCGATAAGAACCACACCCGACTACTGAACGGCCGTACACCCGAAGGACTGCGGGACCAACTCCACGCGGGCCTGGACCTGCGGCCCCGCAACTGGCGCGGACGCCATCTGGGCTTCCTGCTCCGCGAGGCCGACGGCCCGTGGGAGCGCGCCGGTGCCCTGTCCGCTCTGCTCGACCCGCTCCAGATCGCGGAAATCGTCCAGGACCCCTACGAGCGCGCCCACCTGAACCGGTTCCGGCCCGCCCCGCCCGCCCACGGCGCCCCGGGCTCGCCCGCCGCCCACCTCGCCGAGCGGATCATGACGGCGGACGACCCGGACGAGATCTGCTGGCTGCGGGCGGATCTGGCCCAGGTGCTGGACGAGGCGCGCCGCCACCGCCCCGCACCACGGCCCGCCTCCGAACCGGCCGCACCACCGCCGGCCCCGAGCGGACAACTGCCGGAGCGGGTACGGGAACCCGAGCGATCACGACGTGTGCTGGGCTGGCTGCGCCGCAGAAACGTGTGACGTACGGCGGCTCTCGCATCGGCTGCGGAGCCATGACTACAGCGCTCTGAACAGCCCTTCCTGGACGACCGAGACGAGCAGGCGTCCCTCCAGATCGTAGATCCGGCCGCGGGCCAGACCGAGGCCGCCCGTCGCGATGGGGGACTCCTGGTCGTACAGGAACCACTCGTCCGCGCGGAACGGCCGGTGGAACCACATGGCGTGGTCCAGCGACGCCATGTCGAAGTTCCGCGGCCCCCACAGGGGCTCGACCGGGATGCGGACGGCATCCAGGAGCGTCATGTCGCTGGCGTACGTCAGCGCGCAGGTGTGCACCAGCGGATCGTCGCCGAGCGGACCGACCGCGCGCATCCACACCGCGCTGCGCGGCTCGGCGCCCTTGATCTCCTCGGCGCTCCAGCGCAGCCCGTCGGCGTACCGGATGTCGAAGGGCTGACGGCGTGCCATCCGCTCCAACTGCTCGGGCAGCGCGCCCAGATGGGCCCGGACCTCCTCCGACACCGTCGGCAGGGACTCCGGGTCCGGGACCTCACGCGCCGGCGGCAGTTGGTGCTCGAAAGGACCTTGCTCAGGCTTGTGGAAGGAGGCGGTCAGATTGAAGATCGTGCGGCCCTGCTGCACAGCGGTGACCCGACGGGTGGTGAACGACCGCCCGTCCCGCACCCGCTCGACCTGGTACACGATCGGCACGCCCGGCCGCCCCGGGCGCAGGAAGTACGCGTGCAGCGAGTGCACCGGCCGGTCGTCCTCCACGGTGCGTCCCGCGGCGACCAGCGCCTGGCCCGCGACCTGGCCGCCGAAGACCCGCTGCAGGGACTCCTGCGGGCTGCGGCCACGGAAGATGTTGACCTCGATCTGCTCCAGGTCGAGCAGGTCGACAAGCCGCTCCGCCGGGTTCGTCATGGGTGGGATTCTCCTGTGCTCAGAGCTGGCCGACGTCGGTGACGCGGACGACCGCACGGCCCTCCGCGTCGGAGGCCGCGAGATCGATCTCCGCGCTGATGCCCCAGTCATGATCGCCGTTCGGGTCGGCGAAAATCTGCCGAACGCGCCACAGGTTGTGCTGCGGCTCCTCCTCGATGAGCAGCAGCTTGGGTCCGCGGGCGTCGGGGCCGGTGCCGAGGTCCTCGTACTCGTCCCAGTACTTGTCCATCGCCTCGCCCCAGGCATCCGCGTCCCAGCCCGCCTCGGCGTCCAACTCGCCCAACTCCTCGACATGGTCGAGGGCGGCGAGCTCCACGCGGCGGAACATCGCGTTGCGTACCAGGACCCGGAAGGCACGCGCGTTCGCGGTGACCGGCTTGACCTGGTCGGCCTTCTCCTGGGCCTCTTCGGCGGTCATCTCCGCCGGGTTGGCCAACTGCTCCCACTCGTCCAGCAGACTGGAGTCGACCTGGCGCACCATCTCGCCGAGCCAGGCGATCAGATCCTCCAGGTCCTCGGACTTGAGGTCGTCCGGGACGGTGTGGTCGAGGGCCTTGTAGGCGCCGGCGAGGTAGCGCAGCACGATGCCCTCGGTGCGGGCCAGCTCGTAGTACGAGGTCAACTCCGTGAAGGACATGGCCCGTTCGTACATGTCACGGATCACGGACTTCGGCGACAGCGGGTGGTCGCCGACCCACGGGTGGCTCTTGCGGTACGTGTTGTACGCGTGGAAGAGCAGCTCCTCCAGCGGCTTGGGGTAGCTGACGTCCTGGAGGCGCTCCATGCGGTCCTCGTACTCGACGCCGTCCGCCTTCATCGCGGCCACGGCCTCGCCGCGCGCCTTGTTCTGCTGGGCGGCCAGGATCTGCCGCGGGTCGTCCAGCGTGGACTCTACGACGGACACCATGTCCAGCGCGTACGACGGCGATTCGGGGTCCAGCAGCTCGAACGCGGCGAGCGCGAACGTCGACAGCGGCTGGTTGAGCGCGAAGTCCTGCTGGAGGTCGACCGTGAGACGCACGATGCGGCCCTCGGCGTCGGGAGTGTCGAGCTTCTCGACGATGCCGCCGTCCAGGAGCGAGCGGTAGATTGCGATCGCGCGCCGGATGTGGCGCAACTGCTGCTTGCGCGGCTCGTGGTTGTCCTCCAGGAGATGCCGCATCGCGTCGAAGGCGTTGCCGGGACGCGCGATCACCGACAGCAGCATCGTGTGCGTGACCCGGAAGCGCGAGGTCAACGGCTCCGGCTCGGAGCCGATGAGCTTCTCGAAGGTGCTGTCCGACCACCCGACGAAGCCCTCGGGCGCCTTCTTGCGGACTACCTTCCGGCGCTTCTTCGGGTCGTCGCCCGCCTTGGCGAGCGCCTTCTCGTTCTCCACGACATGTTCCGGGGCCTGGGCGACCACCAGTCCCGCGGTGTCGAAGCCGGCGCGCCCGGCGCGGCCCGCGATCTGGTGGAACTCACGGGCGCGCAGTGTGCGTACCCGGATGCCGTCGTACTTGGCCAGGGCGGTGAACAGCACCGTGCGGATGGGCACGTTGACGCCCACGCCGAGCGTGTCCGTACCGCAGATGACCTTCAACAGGCCCGCCTGCGCGAGCTTCTCCACCAGACGCCGGTACTTGGGCAGCATGCCGGCGTGGTGCACACCGATGCCGTGCCGCACGTAACGGGAGAGATTGCGGCCGAACTTGGTGGTGAAGCGGAAGTTGCCGATCAGATCGGCGATCTGGTCCTTCTCCTCGCGCGTGCACATGTTGATGCTCATCAGCGCCTGCGCCCGCTCCACGGCCTGTGCCTGAGTGAAGTGCACGATGTAGACCGGCGCCTGCTTGGTCTCCAGCAGTTCTGTCAGCGTCTCGGTGAGCGGGGTCAGTTTGTACTCGTAGGACAGCGGCACCGGCCGCGTCGCCGAGCGGACAACCGAAGTGGGGCGCCCGGTGCGCCGGGTGAGGTCCTTCTCGAACATCGCGACATCGCCGAGCGTGGCCGACATCAGGATGAACTGCGCCTGCGGCAGTTCCAGGATCGGGATCTGCCAGGCCCAGCCGCGGTCCGCCTCCGCGTAGAAGTGGAACTCGTCCATCACGACCTGGCCGACGTCCGCGTGCTTGCCGTCGCGCAGCGCGATCGACGCGAGGACTTCCGCGGTGCAGCAGATGACGGGCGCGTCGGCGTTGACGGACGCGTCGCCGGTCAACATGCCGACGTTCTCGGTGCCGAACATCTTGCACAGCTCGAAGAACTTCTCCGAGACCAGCGCCTTGATCGGGGCGGTGTAGAAGGTGACCTCGTCCCGGGCCAGCGCGGCGAAGTGCGCGCCGGCGGCGATCATGCTCTTGCCGGAGCCGGTGGGCGTCGACACGATCACGTTCGCACCGGAGACCACCTCGATCAGCGCCTCCTCCTGGTGGGGGTAGAGCGTGAGACCGCGCTCCTGGGCCCACGACTCGAAGGCTTCGTAGAGGGCGTCGGGATCTGCGGTCGGCGGCAACTGGTCGATGAGGGTCACGACCCCATCTTGCCTGGCGTCCCGGCCGATGGGGGAATCGGCTGCGGGGACGAAGATCGCTACCGATACGCTGTGCCGCCGACGCGGTGTCAGGGCGAACGGGCAACTGACCGGCGGCACAAGAGGAATGGGGCGGAGAACGGCCATGATGGGACCAGCACACTCACTGTCGGGAGCGGCGGCCTGGCTGGGCGTCGGGGCGGCGGCGGCCGCGGCCGGGCACCCGATGCCCTGGCCGGTGATCCTGGTGGGCGCCCTGATCTGCGCCGGCGCCGCGCTGGCCCCGGACCTCGACCACAAGGCGGCCACGATCTCCCGGGCCTTCGGACCCATTTCCCGGGGTGTGTGCGAGGTTGTCGACAAGCTCTCGTACGCCGTCTACAAGGGGACCAGGAAGCAGGGCGACCCGCGTCGCTCCGGTGGGCACCGCACCCTCACCCACACCTGGTTGTGGGCCGTCCTGATCGGGGCGGGAAGTTCCGTCGTGGCGATCGCGGGCGGACGGTGGGGAGTGCTGGTGATCCTCTTCGTCCACATGGTGCTGGCCATCGAGGGCCTGCTGTGGCGGGCCGCGCGCGGCTCCAGCAGCGACATCCTGGTGTGGCTCCTGGCCGCGACCAGTGCGTGGATTCTCGCCGGAGTGCTGGACAAGCCGGGCAACGGCGCGAACTGGCTGTTCACGGAGCCGAACCAGCAGTACCTGTGGCTCGGTCTGCCGATCGTGCTGGGCGCGCTGGTGCACGACATCGGGGACGCGCTGACGGTCTCCGGCTGCCCGATCCTGTGGCCGATCCCGTTGGGCCGGAAGCGCTGGTACCCGATCGGGCCGCCGAAGGTGATGCGGTTCCGCGCGGGCAGTTGGGTCGAGCTCAAGGTGCTGATGCCGGTGTTCATACTGCTCGGCGGAGTGGGCTGCGCGGCGGCGCTCAACGTGCTCTGAGGCCGGGTGTCAGTTCCGGCGTCGGCGCGGGCAGCGGCTCACGCCCCGCCGGAACCCTGGCCCGCCCCGCCGCCGTAGCGCCGCTCGAACTGGGCGACGCGGCCCTCCGAGTCCACCGTCCGGGCCTTGCCGGTGTAGAAGGGGTGGCTCTCCGAGGAGATCTCCACGTCCACGACCGGGTAGGTCTCGCCGTCGTCCCACTCGATGGTCCGGTCGCTGGTCGCGGTGGACCGGGTCAGGAAGGCGTATCCGGCGGCGCGGTCCCGGAAGACCACGGGGTGGTAGTCGGGCTGCTTGTCCTGCTGCATGGCTGCTCCTCGTGCGGCGGGGATGTCGGTGACGGCGAGGGGGCGGCGAGGTCAGCCGTAGAGGAAGTCCTCGTCCTCGTCGACGATGTGCATCGCGGCCTCCTCGGCGGAGGCGGCGGCACCGTCGATGCCCACGTCCGTGGCGATCAGGGCGCTCTCCTCGTCCTCGTGCGCCCCTTCGTCGGGAGCCACGAGCCGGCCGGAGCGAAGGTCACCGACCTCGATGTCCAGGAGTTCGCCGTCGGTGTCCTCCGAGTCGCCGAGGCCGTCGCCGTCGGACGCGGCGAGATCCGGGTTCTCCTCGGCGAGGCGCTGGTCGAGCGTCTCACCGTGCCGGCGCTCGGCGGCCGTGACATCGGCGCGTTCCACCGCCCAGGGGCGGTCCGGCGGGGACCAGCCACGGTCGAGGGGATCCTCGACGCCGTCGGCCACCAGGGTGTCCTCCGCGTCGAGCAGACCCGCGTCGTCCTGCACCTCGGATCCGTCGGGCTGGTAGACGTCGTCTCCCCATCCGTCGACGCTGTTCACGGGTACCTCCAGGTGGTGGGGACCGGCCCGTTCTCACCGCGGTCGGCGGCGGGTCGCCGCTGTGCGGGGCACAGGCCGCGCCCGGCACGAACCACGTGGTTCCCGGGCACTCCCCGAACCGGTGCCGCTTCCCAGCCTTCCACCCCCATTCCCCACCGCGCAACGGCACGGCACCGGACCGGCGGCGACACGGCCCCGGCCCACCGGCACTCACCTCCCGCACATCCGCCGCGGCCGCCCGTGCCCCGTCACGGGCGCGGGGAACCGCGCACCGGCCCGAGGGCCGGAAACTTCCGTCCCCGGCAAGCCCCCGCCGACCCGCAGTGCGGTCATCTGTCTCTCCGATCGGCCCTCACCGGCTTGGAGCCCAGTCACCCCCTCTCGGGCCTGCCCTTCATCAGCCCCCAACCAACCCCCAGGTCAGCCGCCGCCCCAATGGCGGAGCCCCCCTCACCCGTGCCACGACCGCCACAGCGCCGCGTACGCGCCCTCCGCCGCGACCAGCTCGTCGTGGCTGCCCAGTTCGCTGATGCGGCCGCTCTCGACGACGGCGATGACGTCGGCGTCGTGGGCAGTGTGCAGGCGGTGGGCGATCGCGACGACGGTGCGGCCGTCGAGGACGCGGGCCAGGGAGCGTTCCAGGTGACGGGCCGCACGCGGGTCGAGGAGCGAGGTCGCCTCGTCCAGGACCAGGGTGTGCGGGTCGGCCAGCACCAGCCGGGCCAGCGCGATCTGCTGGGCCTGGGCCGGGGTGAGCGCGAGCCCGCCCGAGCCGACCTCGGTGTCCAGACCCTCGTCCAGCGCCCGTGCCCACCCGTCCGCGTCGACCGCGCCCAGCGCCGCCCACAGCTCGGCGTCCGCCGCGTCTGTCCGGGCGAGCAGGAGGTTGTCGCGCAGGGAGCCCACGAAGACGTGGTGCTCCTGGTTCACGAGGGCCACATGGGAGCGGACGTGTTCCGCGGTCATCCGGGACAGTTCGGCGCCGCCGAGGGTGATCCGGCCGTCCCGGGGCGCGTAGATGCCGGCGAGCAGCCTGCCCAGCGTGGACTTGCCCGCACCCGAGGGGCCGACCAGTGCCAGCCGGGTCCCGGGAGCGACCTCCAGGGACACCTTGCGCAGCACGTCGACGCCCTCGCGGTAGCCGAAGTGCACCCGATCCGCGTGCACGTCCCGGCCGTCCGGGGACAGGGCGCCGTCCCCGGCGTCGGGCTCGATGTCCCGGACGCCGACCAGCCGGGCCAGCGAGACCTGGGCGACCTGGAGCTCGTCGTACCAGCGCAGGATCAGGTTCACCGGGTCGACGAGCATCTGCGCGACGAGCGCGCCCGTGGTCAGCTCGCCCACCCCGATCCAGCCCTGGAGGACGAACACCCCGCCGAGCATCAGGACCGAGCAGAGCACGGTGACATGAGTGACGTTGATGACCGGGAAGAGGACCGACCGCAGCCAGAGCGTGTAGTTCTCCCAGGCGGTCCACTCCTTGATACGGCGCTCGGAGAGGGCGACGCGCCGGTCGCCGAGCCGGTGGGACTCGACGGTGCGGCCGGCGTCCACGGTCTCCGCGAGGGCCGCGGCCACGGCGGCGTATCCGGCGGCCTCGGAGCGGTAGCCGGCCGGGGCGCGCTTGAAGTACCAGCGGCAGCCGACCACCAGCACCGGCACCGCGACCAGCACGGCGGGTGCCAACGGCGGCACGGTCACGACCAGACCGCCGAGCAGCAGCACCGCCCACACCACACCGATCGCCAGTTGCGGCACGGCCTCGCGCATCGCGTTGGCGAGGCGGTCGATGTCGGTGGTGATCCGGGACAGGAGATCGCCGGTCCCCGCCCGTTCCAGGACGCCCGGGGGCAGCCCGACCGACCGTACGAGGAAGTCCTCGCGCAGATCGGCCAGCATCCGCTCGCCGAGCATCGCGCCGCGCAGCCGCACCTGCCGGATGAACACGGCCTGGACGGCGAGCGCGACCACGAACACCCCGATGGTCAGGCCGAGATGGAGTTCCCGTGCTCCGTCCGACACCCGCTCGACGAGGTCGCCGAGCAGATAGGGGCCCACCATCGAGGCGATCACGGCGACCGTGTTCACACCGACGAGGAGGAGGAAGGCACGGCGATGCCGCTGGAACAGTTCGGACACGTAGGCCCGTACGGTCGCGGGGGCCCCGACCGGCAGGGTGCTGGCCGTGGTCGGGGCCGCCGGGTCGTAGGCCGGGGGCGCCACGCCGATCATGCGCTTTCCTCGACTTCTTCCAGTGCGCTCCGCAGAGCGGCCTCTTCGTCGTCCAGGGCACCCCGGAGAGGAGCCTCGTCATGATCCGACGAGCCCTGCGCGGACTCGTCCTCCGTCTCGCGGGTCACCACGGCCCGGTAGCGGGGCTCGCCGTGCAGCAGGTCGCGATGGGTGCCGACCGCCACGACCTCGCCCTCGTGCACCAGCACGACCCGGTCCGCGTGGTCCAGGAGCAGGGGCGAGCTGGTGAACACCACCGTGGTCCGGCCCGTCCTCAACTCCCGTACGCCGTCGGCGATCCGGGCCTCGGTGTGGGAGTCGACGGCGGAGGTCGGCTCGTCCAGGACGAGCACCCCCGGGTCCGTGATCAGGGACCGCGCCAGAGCCAGCCGCTGACGCTGGCCGCCCGAGAGGGAGCGTCCGCGTTCGGTGATGCGGGCGTCCATCGGTTCCTCGGTGTCGAGCGACCCCTGGGCGAGCGCGACCAGCACGTCCCCGCACTGCGCGGCGGCCAGTGCCTCCGCGGCGCCGACGGCGCCCGAGGCGGGCACATCGAGCAGCTCGCGCAGCGAACCGGACAGCAGTACCGGGTCCTTGTCCTGGACCAGGACGGCGGTGCGCGCCGAGTCGAGGGGGAGTTCGTCGAGCGGTACGCCGTCCAGGAGCACGGAGATGCCCTCCTCTGCGGGATGTCCGCCGAGGCGTTCCGCCAGCCGCCCGGCCGCGTCCGGGTCCCCGCACACCACGGCGGTGAGCCGGCCGGAGGGAGCGAGCAGACCGGTGTCCGGGTCGTACAGATCCCCGGCGGGCACCTCGGCGGCGCGTGTACCCACGGTGTCGGTGACCCGTTCCAGGGAGAGCACGCGGGCGGCACGTTTCGCCGAAGGACGGGAGAAGGAGTACGCCATGGCGATCTCCTCGAAGTGCCGCAGCGGGTAGGACATGACCATCACCGCGCTGTAGACGGTGACCAGTTCCCCGACGGTGATCCGGCCCTGGCGGGCCAGTTGTACGCCGTGCCAGACGATCGCGATCAGCAGCAGCCCCGGCATCAGTACCTGGACAGCGGAGATGATCGCCCACATCCGGGCACTGCGGACGGCCGCGTGGCGGACCTCCTGCGAGGCACGGCGGTAGCGCTCGAGGAAGAGCTCCTCGCCGCCGATGCCGCGCAGCACCCGCAGTCCGGCCACGGTGTCGGAGGCCAGCTCGGTGGCGCGGCCCGCCTTCTCCCGCTGCACATCGGCACGCCGGGTGGCGCGGGGCAGCAGCGGCAGCACGGAGACCGCCAGCAGGGGCACACCGACGGCGACGACGACACCGAGCGCGGGCTGGTAGACGAACAGGCCGACGCACACGATGACGATGGTCAGCGCGGCGGCCAGGAAGCGGGACAGCGCCTCCACGAACCAGCCGATCTTCTCGACGTCGCCAGTGGACACGGCCACGACCTCACCGGCGGCGACCCGCCGGGTCAGGGCCGAGCCGAGGTGGGCCGCCTGGCGGGCCAGCAGTTGCTGGACGCGGGCGGCGGCCGTGATCCAGTTGGTGACGGCGGCCCGGTGCAGGAAGGTGTCGCCCACGGCGATGCCCGCCCCGCACAGCGCCATCAACCCGCCGGTCAGGGCCAGTCGGTTCCCGGAGCGGTCCACCACGGCCTGCACGGCGAAGCCCACACAGAACGGCAGCGCGGAGACGGACACGAAGTGCAGCAGCCCCCAGGCCAGGGACTTGAACTGGCCGCCGAGCTGGTTGCGGCCGAGCCACCACAGGAAGCGGGGCCCCGAGCGGGCGTCGGGCACACCCGGGTCGGGATACGGAAGGTCTTGAATCTGCATGACGTCCCAGTGGCTCGTGTCAGGGGGTGGAAGGAACCGCGGAGTGCGGCAACAAACCGTGAAAGGTTCGCGTCGGAGCGTGGTCGGAAGCAACCGGTTTTCCCTGCCGGGGATCGGATCCGGCGTTCGTCCATCCGTGGCGAGATGTCCGTGACCTCACGCAATGTCACCGAACGTGATGTGAGCATGGGCCGATGCAGAGTGGCGGCACACGACGTGCGATGGTCGCGATGGCGGCTCTTGGTTCCCTCCTGACGATGACGACCCTGTCCGCGTGCGGAAGCGCGCACACAGGACACACCGGTGGCCACGAGGGGAGACCGGGACCCTCGGCGACCCACCCGAGAAAGGCCGTCGCCACCCCGGCCCCGACCCGCATCCCGGACGTCGGCGACCGGCTGCACCGCGAGATTCCCGCCGACACAGGCCAGGTTCTCGCGGTCTACGGCGACGGCAAGGACTCCCCGTACTCCACCGCCGTGTTGTTCACCAAACACGGCTCCACCTGGGACCGGACCCGCAGTTGGCCCGCGCACAACGGCAAGCGGGGCTGGACCCTCGACCACCACCTCGGCGACGAGCGCAGCCCTGTCGGGGTGTTCACGCTGACCGCCGCGGGCGGTGTGCTCGACGACCCGGGCACGGCGCTCCCGTACAGCCAGGGCGAGTCCTACGAGGCGCCGCGCGACTGGGACGAGTCGCACTGGCACGACTTCGACTACGTCATCGCCATCGACTACAACCGCGTCAAGGGCACCCCGCCCGACGACGCGGCGCAGCCCGAGGGTGAGGAGAAGGGTGGCGGGATCTGGCTGCACCTGGACCACGGCGGCGGTACGTCGGCCTGCGTCAGCCTGCCCAAGGAGGCGATGGAGTACCTGCTGCGCACGCTCGACCCGGGGCGGCATCCGGTGGTGCTGATGGGGGACAGGGAGGACCTCAAGGGGTAGGACACCGCCCATGAGAAGCCGGATAGTCATGTCCATGCTCGCCGGAGCGACCCTCCTGGCGAGCACCCTCCTCGGAGCGAGCCCCGTCCAGGCGGCCGACAGCAAGGCCCAGGTGGCAGACGTCCCAGCCGAGTTCGGCACCGACTGGCACGACCCGCTCACCGCAGCCCCGCCGATCGCCAGACCCGCCACCAAGTCCTGCCAAGTCACCCTCGCCGAGGCGCAGTTCCGCGACTTCACCCCGTACCGGGGGTCGTACACGCCACCCACGGGCTGCGGTGACCACTGGAGCAAGGTCGTACTGCGCCTCGACGGCACCGTCAAGGGGCGGCAGTACGATCGGCTCGGCTATCTGCACGTCGGAGGGGTCGAGATCCTGCGCACCTCGACGCCGGAGCCCTCGCCCGACGGCATCGCCTGGTCCGTCGAGAAGGACGTCACACGCTACAGCGCCACCTTCCGCGCCGCCCAGGACGTCGAGATGCTCATCGGCAACGTCGTCGACGACACCTACACCGGAGTCATCGGCGTCAAGGCCACACTGACCTTCTACGAAGGGAGACCCGCGGCGGCGCAGACCCCCGACCGCGTCCTCACCCCCGCCACCGACTCGACCGTCACCACCCCGCGCAACAGCGAACGCATCGTCGCCGAGGTGTACGCCACCGGATCCGGCGGCGGCTGCGAGGAGTTCTGGTATCTCGCCGTGCCCGACTCGGCGCCGTACTCGTGCCAGGCGGACAAGGGCCCCTACCGCGAGGTGCAGATCAAGGTCGACGGTCAACTCGCCGGAATCGCCGCGCCGTTCCCGAACGTGTGGACCGGCGGCTGGTCCAACCCCTTTCTCTGGTACGTGATTCCGGGCCCCCGTGCCTTCGACGTCAAGCCGATCGAATACGACCTCACGCCCTTCGCCGGGCTCCTCGACGACGGCCGCCCGCACCATATCGACGTCTCCGTCGTGGGCGTGCCCGAGGGGCAGAGCGGTTGGAGCGCGCCGGTGAACGTGCTCGTCTGGCAGGACGCGAGGCGCGCCCACGTCACCGGGAAACTCACCACCGACCGGGTGGGCCAGATCGCCAACTCCTCGACGTACACGCCCGGTTCGGAGGAACGCGTGGACACCGAGGCCGGGCACCGGCTGACCGTAGCCGGGTACGTCGACACCTCCCACGGGCGGGTGACCACCACCGTCGATCGGAGGCTCGCGAACACGTCCGTACACCGCTGGACCGACGGCGAGAACATGGACGCGCTCGACGCGAGCTGGACGGACGACGAGTCGGTGACCGTGGACGGGCGCGGACCGGCCCGGACGACGGCCACGCATCGGACGTACACGATGAAGGGCTCGACGACGATCGGGACGGACGACCGGCTGCGTACCGTTCTCACGGCGGGCGATCGAGCGGCGGTCCTCGATACCAGGGACGGGCGGCGGACCGGGTGGTCGCGGCTCGACGACACCTACAGCGGCGACGCCACCTACACGATCAACGTGCCCCGTGATCAGCGGCACGCGGTCGCGACGACGAGCGAGCGCTATCGGCTTCACGGCTCGGGCGGTTGCTACGACCGAGCCCTGACGACCGTGCAGGGAGTGCTCACCGAGGACCGCAGCGACTGCTGAGCTGTCGTGCGTGGGATGCGTCACGCAGGTTCGTGATTTACATGGCTGTCACACGGAGGTTTTCCGGGGGATCAACAACGGCTCCAGAGTGATCCACACGGAAGCCGTTTTCCGTATCGCAGAAGTCACCCCACTCGACTCCAGCGATCGACCGTCCCCCTCAAGGAGTGCCCGTGCCGCCGTCCGTCCCGCCCCTGCCGCGACGCGTCGCACGCATACTGCGTACCTCTCTCTTCGCACAGGTAGCCTGCGCGCTCGTACTCGGAATCCTCGTCGGAAAGCTGTGGCCGGACGTGGCCACGGACCTTCAGCCCCTCGGCGACGGATTCACCCGGCTCATCAAGACGATCATCTCGCCGCTCGTGTTCTGTGTGGTCGTCGTCGGCATCGCCAAGGCCGGTGACCTCAAGGCCTTCGGCCGGATCGGTCTCAAGGCGCTGCTCTGGTTCGAGGTCGCCAGCACGGCGGCACTGATCATCGGTCTCGTCCTCGCCAACGTCGTCCAGCCCGGCTCGGGGATGCATGTCGACCCGTCGACGCTCAGCTCCTCGGCGGTGGACGCGAAGACGGGCGGTGGCTCGCTGCCGTCGACGACCGAGTTCATCGTCAACGCGCTGCCCACCAGTTTCATCGGTGCCTTCGCCGAGAACTCCCTGCTCCAAGTCCTCATCCTGGCCTGCCTGGTGGGTGCCGCGCTGCTCCACCTCGGCCACACCAAGGTGCCCCAGGTACTGCCCGCGATCGAACAGGCACAGGAGATCATCTTCGCGATCGTCGGCTTCGTCATGCGGCTCGCCCCGCTCGCCGTGTTCGGTGCGATGGCCGTCCTGATCGGCCAGTACGGGCTCGGCGTGATCAAGACCTACGCCAAACTGATCATCCTCTGCTACGTCGCCGCCGCGCTCTTCGTCGCCCTCCTCGCCGTCGCGCTCCGCATGGTCACCGGCCTCAGCCTCTGGAAGTTCCTCCGGTACATCCGCGAGGAGATGCTCCTCGCGCTCGGTACCGCCTCCACCGAATCCGTCATGCCCCGCGTCATGCAGAAGCTCCGCAACGCCGGTGCCCGGGACGACGCGGTGGGACTGGTGCTGCCCACCGGCTACTCCTTCAACCTCGACGGTGCCTCGCTCTACCTCTCCATCGGCACCCTGTTCATCGCCCAGGCCGTCGGTGTCGACCTCAGCCTCGGCCAGCAGATCACCGTGGTCCTGGTGCTGATGCTCACCAGCAAGGGCATGGCCGGCATCCCCGGCTCGGCCTTTCTCGCCCTGTCCGCGACCGCGTCCTCGCTCGGCGCGATCCCGGCCGGAGCGGTGGCCCTGCTGCTCGGCGTGGACCGCATTATGGACACGATGCGCGTAGTCACCAACCTCCTCGGCAACTGCGTCGCCGTATTCGCGGTGTCCCGCTGGGAGGGCGCGCTCGACATCGAGCGGGCGAAGAAGGTGCTCGACGGCGAGACCACGGTCGTAGAAGACGTCGTAGAAGACGTCGCGGAAGACGATGTGGAAGCGGACGTGGAGATGCCCGCGCAGCTCGTCAAGGAGCCGGCTCCCGAAGCCAGTTGACGCCGGTCGTGGTGGGCCGTGGCTCCTGATCCGCCGGTGCGGTGGGGGAGACGCGGCCCGATTCGCTATATGTGGTCGACGAGGTCGACCGGGTAGGGCTGGTCGAAGTCGGCCGAGCGGCTCAACCGCTCCCAGGCCGCCGCCTCGGCGAGTTGGGAGCGTGAGTAGTCCTGCGCCAGCTCCACGGCGGTGACACCCAGGAGGAGATGGGAAGGCAGCTTCGGCTGCTTGACGATCCGGACCAGGATCTCCCCGGCGCGCATCGGGTCACCCGCCGCGGTCACGTTGCTGTCGAAGTGGCGGATCAGCGCGCCCACGGTCCCGTCGTACTCCGGCGCGACATCGGGGATCCGCATGGAGGATCCGGCCCAGTCGGTCGCGAAGCCGCTCGGTTCCACGACGAGGTACCGGATGCCGAACGGCGCGGTCTCGGCCGCGAGCACTCGGGTGAAGCCGTCGACCGCGAACTTGGCCGCCTGATACGACCCGAGTCCGGGATTCCCGCCGACCCGGCCACCGACGGACGAGAACTGCACGACGGTGCCCGCGCCCTGTTCCTTGAGGAACGGGAGCGCTGCCGTGGAGACGTTGTACACGCCCCAGAAGTTGGTGTCGAACTGTCGGCGGAAGTCGTCCTCGGGGGTCGTCTCGACCGGGGAGAGATTGGCGTACCCGGCGTTGTTGACCACCACGTCGATCCCGCCGAAACGGTCGACTCCAGCCCGCAGAGCCGCTGTCGCCGCCGACCGGTCGGTGACGTCGAGCGCGACGGGCAGGACGCGGTCGCCGTATTTCTCCACCAGGTCGTCCAACTGCTCCGGCTTGCGTGCCGTCGCGACGACCTGGTCGCCGGCCTCCAGGGCCGCGACCGTGAGGCTGCGGCCGAAACCGCGGGACGAACCGGTGATGAACCATGTCTGAGTCATGGAGCTAGCAAAACACTGTTTCGTTATTAATGCAACCGCGTTGCGCTATGCTCTGCGTCATGAGCGTGCCCAGTCCCAGCGCCGGTCCCAGCCCGCAGCGCGCCCGCAGCGCGGCGGCCAAGCAGCAGCGCGAGCGGGCGATCCTCGACGCCGCCCGGTCCCTCGGCACCGAACGCAGCGTGCGCGAGGTCACCCTCACGGACATCGCCGCCGCCGTGGGTATGCACAAGTCCGCCATGCTCCGGTACTTCGAGACCCGCGAGCAGATCTTCCTGGCGCTGACCGCCGAAGGCTGGGAGGAGTGGTCCGCGGTGCTCCGTCGGCGGCTGGGTGAACTCGCCGACGGAGACCCCGGCGCGGTCGCGGCCGTCATCGCGTCGTCGCTCGTCGCGCGGCCGTTCTTCTGCGATCTGCTCGCTCAGGCGCCGTTGAACCTGGAACGCAATGTCTCGCTGGAGGCCGTGTACGAGTTCAAGACGGTCGTCCTCGGTGAAGTCGCAGCCGTGGCAGCCGAGTTGTGCCGACTGCTCGCGATCACCGAGCGTGCGGCCGTGGATGTGATCGCCACGGCCACGAGCATGGCCGGGGCGCTCCTGCAGATGGCCGCCCCGGGTACGCGCCTGCGCACGTTCTACGAGTCCCGTCCCGAGTTGGCGCATGCCCTGGTCGACGTCGAGCCCCAACTGACGCGCATCCTCGTAGCGTTGCTGCACGGGATGCGGTCGACGGAGATGTCAACTCCCGGCGGCGGTTGAGCCCATGTGTGCCTGGCCGCGCGTTCTCGCGAAACGACTGCGGTAGTGCGTCGGTGTGGTGTCCAGATGGCGGGCGAAGGCGCGGCGGAGGTCTCGTCGGTGCCGAGCCCGCTGTGGTGCGCCGCGGAGGTGACACTGTGGCCTTCGAGGAGGAGCTGCTGGGCGCGGTCGAGCCGGACCCGTTCGACCCAACGGGCCGGTGTGGTGCCGAGTTCGGTGCGGAAGAGCCGCGTCAGATGCCGGGGGCTGACGGCCGCGGTCGCCGCCATCGCGGGCAGACTGTGGTCGGCCGCCGGGTCGGCCGGCGCGGACGCGATCAGCGACCGTAGCGGATCCGCGCGCGGTGGACGGGTGGCGGTGGCGGCGGAGAACTGCGACTGCCCGCCCGGACGTTGCATTAAGACGAGCAGTTCGCGCGCGATGTCCCTGGCCACGTCGGCGCCATGGTCGTCCTCGACGAGTGCGATGGGCAGATCGAGACAGGACAGCCCCGAGACCACCTTCGGCAACATCAAGGCGGATGTGCCGGCCCACTTCGTGCCGGGCTTCGTGCGCGGCGACCTCGTCGAGAAGATCAAGAACTCGGACTGGCCGCAGTGACGGCTCACGACCGCCGGCGGTCTGCGGGAGCGCCCGTCCGCCTCGCGTCGGCCGTCAGCAGGAACGCCTGTGCGCGTCGTGCGGGCTCGGCGCCCCGTCCACCAGCGTGTCCAGCAGGGTCCGCAGCACCTCGCGCTCCACGTCCGTGAGCGGCGCCAGGATCTCGTCCGCCGCCCGTCGCCGCGCCCCCCGTACCTCGCTCAGCGCCTTACGGCCGTCGTCCGTGATCTCGATCCGGATCACCCGCCGGTTGGACGGGTCGGGCACCCGCCGCACCTTGCCGCTCGCCTCCAGACCGTCGACCAGGGTCGTCACGGCCCGCGGCACCACCTCGAGGCGCTCGGCGAGGTCGGCCATCCGGGGCGGGGAACCGAAGTGCGCGAGGGTGCGCAGCAGACGGGACTGGGCCGGGGTGATGCCGAGGTCGCGCTGCTCCAGATGGCGCTTCTGGATGCGGTGCACCCTGCGGGTGAGCCGCAGGAGCTGCTCCGCCAGCAGGCCGTCGGAATCGGGGGTGGTCATGCGGGAACAATATCAGGACCTGGTTCATTGTGAGTATAGGTAACAATGAGCTATGCTCCACCAGTCTTCATAGCTCCACGAGTGTTCATCGCTTCACCAGTCATCACCGCTCCACCCGTCCTGATCGCCTCATCGCCCGTACCCGTAGGAGACCATGCCCCGCGACGACATCAACTGGACCCCGTCCCCCGGCACCTCGACCGACCAGCCCCGGCAGGTGCGCCGCATCCTCAAGCTCTTCAAGCCCTACCGTGCCCGGCTCACGGTCGTCGGCCTCCTGGTCGGCGCCGCGTCCCTGGTCACCGTGGCGACCCCGTTCCTGCTGAAGGAGACGCTGGACGTCGCCATCCCGCAGGGCCGCACCGGTCTGCTGAGCCTGCTGGCGCTCGGCATGATCCTGAGCGCCGTCCTGACCAGCATCTTCGGTGTACTGCAGACCCTGATCTCCACGACGGTCGGCCAGCGCGTCATGCACGACCTGCGGACGGCGGTCTACGGCCGACTGCAGCGGATGTCGCTCGCCTTCTTCACCCGGACCCGCACCGGCGAGGTCCAGTCCCGCATAGCCAATGACATCGGCGGCATGCAGGCCACCGTCACCTCGACGGCCACCTCCCTGGTCTCCAACCTGACCAGCGTGGTCGCCACGATCATCGCGATGATCGCCCTGGACTGGCGGCTGACCGTCGTCTCGCTGCTGCTGCTCCCGGTCTTCGTATGGATCAGCCGGCGAGTCGGCAACGAACGCAAGAAGATCGCCACCCAGCGCCAGAAGCAGATGGCCGCGATGGCCGCCACCGTCACCGAGTCGCTGTCCGTCAGCGGCATCCTGCTCGGCCGCACCATGGGCCGCTCCGACTCGCTCACCCGGTCCTTCGCCGAGGAGTCCGAGGGGCTGGTCGACCTGGAGGTCCGGTCGAACATGGCCGGGCGCTGGCGCATGGCCGTCATCTCGATCGTCATGGCCGCGATGCCCGCGGTCATCTACTGGACCGCCGGAATCGCCCTCCAGATGGGCGGTCCGGACGTCTCGATCGGCACCATCGTCGCCTTCGTCTCACTCCAGCAGGGCCTGTTCCGCCCGGCCGTGAGCCTGCTGTCGACCGGTGTCCAGATCCAGACCTCGCTGGCGCTCTTCGCGCGCATCTTCGAGTACCTCGACCTCCCGATCGACATCACCGAGCGAGAGAACGCGGTCCACCTCGACAGCATCAAGGGCGAAGTCGCCTTCCAGGACGTCGAGTTCCACTACGACACCAAGAGCGGCCCCATCCTCGACGGCATCGACATCACCGTCCCGGCGGGCAACAGCCTCGCGGTCGTCGGCCCGACCGGCGCCGGAAAGTCGACCCTCGGCTATTTGGTACCCCGGCTCTACGACGTGACGGGCGGCCGGGTCACCCTCGACGGGGTCGACGTCCGCGACCTGGACTTCGACACCCTCGCGCGTGCCGTCGGCGTCGTCTCCCAGGAGACGTACCTCTTCCACGCCTCGGTCGCCGACAACCTCCGCTTCGCCAAGCCGGACGCCACGGACGAGGAGCTGTACGCGGCGGCGCGGGCGGCGCAGATCCACGAGCACATCGCGGGACTGCTCGACGGGTACGACACAGTCGTCGGCGAGCGCGGCCACCGGTTCTCCGGCGGCGAGAAGCAGCGGCTGGCCATCGCCCGCACCATCCTGCGCGATCCGCCGGTCCTCATCCTGGACGAGGCGACCAGTGCCCTCGACAACCGCACTGAAGCGGCCGTCCAGGACGCGATCGACGCTCTGTCGGCCAACCGCACCACGCTCACCATCGCCCACCGGCTGTCCACGATCCGGAGCGCGGACCAGATCGTGGTCCTCGATTCGGGGAAGGTGGCGGAGCGCGGCACGCACGAGGAACTGATCGAGCAGGACGGGCGGTACGCGGCCCTCGTACGCCGGGATGCCCAACTGGAACCGACAAGCTGAAGATATGCCGGGTTTGTGACGTTATGCGGGTTACCGTGCCCGCATGCAGATGAACACTCCGCCACGGAGCACGATTCGACTGACGCGTCGGGGCCGGATCGCCCTCATCGCGACCGGGGCCGTTGTGGCCGGCACCGCCGTGGCGGTGCCGCTGCTGAGCCTGGGGGACGAGGGAGACGCTCGACCCACGTCACTGGTCATCCCTGAGGGCTGGCGTTCGGGCCAGATCTACGAAGCGGTGGACAAGGCCCTCGCGTTGCCGGTCGGCACCACGAAGAAGTCGATCGCGAAAGCCGGCCTGAAGCTGCCGAACGACGCGGAGGGCAACCCCGAGGGGTATCTCTTCCCGGCGACGTATCCGCTGAAGGAGAAGGCGACACCCGAGTCGCTGCTGTCCTTCATGGTCAACACCGCGAACCGGAAGTTCAACGGCGCCCCGGTCGCCGCGGGCGCCCAGCGCAACGCGTTGAACGTCTACCAGGCGGTCACCATCGCGAGCATCGTGCAGGCCGAGGCCGCGTCCACGGCCGACATGGGGAAGGTGGCCCGGGTCATCTTCAACCGCCTCGAACGCGGCATGCCCCTGCAGATGGACTCCACCATCAACTACGCGCTCAACCGCGCCACATTGAAGACGACCACGAGCGACACCCGCCTCGACAGCCCCTACAACTCCTACCAGCGCATGGGCCTGCCCCCGACCCCGATCGACAACCCGGGCGAGGAAGCGATGCACGCCGCGATCAACCCGCCCCCGGGCGACTGGCTCTACTTCGTCACGGTCAAGCCCGGCGACACCCGCTTCGCGGCCACGTACGAGGAACACCAACGCAATGTCGCCGAGTTCAACGCGGCCCAGAGGAAGAGCGCGTCGCCGACGAAGTGACGGGCCCGGGGTGAGGAAGGTGGAGTCAGGCGGCGATCGGCCTCCGGCCGGCGGTCGCCTGATGTCGTGCGGGGCTGAGCGGGGGGGCATGGATGGTCTGTTGCGGCGTTGCCCAGGGGCCGCTGGGTGGCCCGGGCCGGGCGGTGCCGGGTGATGATCGGGCAGGTCGGTGAGCAAGCGCCTGAAGTCGCCTACGGAGCGGCGCAGTTGGCGTGACGGTGACCCGTCACCGAGGGGGTGGAAGCACGGAGGGACGAAGGCCGGTGCGCCTGGCGCTGACGCCTGCGCCCGCCTGCGAAGCGGCCCGGCCGCGACGACCTCAGGCGGCGACCGCCTCCCCGGCCAGCAACCGCCTGATGTCCCGTACCGCCGCGCGGCCCGCCCGGTTCGCGCCGATCGTGCTCGCCGACGGGCCGTAGCCGACCAGGTGGACGCGTGGGTCCGCGGTGACCCGGGTGCCGTCGAGGCGGATGCCGCCGCCCGGGCCGCGTAGCTTCAAGGGGGACAGGTGGTCGATCGCGGCGCGGAAGCCGGTTGCCCAGAGGATGACATCGGCGTCCACCTGCCGGCCGTCGTCCCAAGCCACCCCGTCTGGGGTGATGCGGTCGAACATCGGCTGCCGGTCCAGGACGCCGTCCGCGAGGGCCTGGCGGATCGCGTCGTTGAGCGGCAGGCCGGTCACGGAGACGACACTCTTCGGCGGCAGCCCCTGCCGTACCCGCTCCTCCACCAGCGCGACGGCCGCGCGGCCCAGGTCCTCCGTGAAAGGGCCCTCGCGGAAGACCGGCGGACGCCGGGTCACCCAGGTCGTCGCGGCCGTGTACGGGGCCAGTTCCATCAGGTGCTGGGTGCCGGACGCGCCCCCGCCCACCACGACCACCCGCAACCCGGCGAACTCCTCGGGCCCGGGGTACTGCGCGGTGTGCAACTGCCGCCCCCGGAACGTCTCCTGGCCCGGATAGCGCGGCCAGAACGGCCGGTCCCAGGTGCCGGTCGCGTTGATCAGCGCCCGTGTCGACCAGGCGCCCTCCGACGTCTCGACGAGCAGCCGCCCGCCCTCGTCCTCCCGGACCGCCTTCACGTCCACCGGACGCCGCACCCGCAGGTCGAAGGCCCGTTCGTAGGCGGCGAAGTACTCGGCGATCACCTCGGCGGACGGGCGGCCCGGATCGGCGTCGGTGAGTTCCATGCCCGGCAGCGCGTGCATCCCGTGCACCTTGCCGTACGTCAGCGACGGCCACCGGAACTGCCAGGCGCCACCCGGTGCGGGCGCGTGGTCCAGCACCACGAAGTCGCGCTCCGGCTCGAAACCGGTGCGCCGCAGGTGATAGGCGCCGGCCAGGCCGGCCTGTCCGGCGCCTATGACGACCACGTCGACCTCACGGGTGCTGTTCACGACTGTACGAACAGCACCGGGGGCATCGATCTTCCCGCGCGCTCAGCGTCCGTTGCCCACGCCGACGTCACGAACCTCCCGTGGTGCGCGGCGCGGAGGTGGAGGCGGGCAGGCCGTCGTTGTAGCGGGTGTCCACGAAGTCGGCGAAGTCCACCTTTCGCGGGATCAGCTTGAGCCCGGTGAAGGTGTCGGCGATCTGCTGCTCCGAGGCGATGAGCGGCTTGTCCACGGCGACGGACACCCGGGTGGAGTTGGTCCGTTTCACGGAGGCCAGGGCCACCTCGTACGGCAGCCCGGTGTCCTTCGACCACACCTTGGCCCACTCCTCCTGGTGGGAGAACACCCACGTCTGGGCGCGGCGCAGCCGGTCGAGGTAGTCCTTGACGGCGGCGGCCTTCTTCTTGTCCTGGAGCGCGCCGGGCGCCGCCACCTGGAAGGTGAGGCCGTTGGTGACGCCCTCGCCGGTGGTGAGGACGCGGCCCTGCTTCGACTGGAGTATCTGCGAGGTGTACGGGTCCCACACCGCCCACGCGTCGACCTTGCCGGAGGTGAACGCGGCCAGCGCGTCGGCCGGTTGGAGGTACTTCACCTTGACGTCGCTCAGCGAGAGCCCGGCCGCCTTGAGGGAGGCGACGAGCTGGAAGTGCGCGGACGAGCCCTGCGCCACGGCGATGGACCTGCCCTTGAGCTGCTGCGGGGTGGTGAGCTTCGAGTTCTTCGGGATCAGGATGGCGTCGCCGGCGGACGTGCCGTGCCAGGCCGCCACCACCTTGATCTTCGAGTCGGCGCCGGCCGCGAACACCGGAGGGGTGTTGCCGACCCCGCCGATGTCGACGGCCTTGGCGTTGACGGCCTCCAGAAGCGGCGGGCCGGAGGTGAACGTGGACCACTTGATCCTGTAGTCCAGGTTCTTGAGTTCACCGGCGGCCCGCAGGACCGCTTCGGAACCGCCTTTCTGGTCACCGACGTTGAGCGTGAGGGAGCCCTTGCCGTCCGTGCCGGTCGAGGTCTCGGCGGCCGAGTTCCCGCCGCAGGCGGTGAGCAGGAGGGCCAGGGGGAGGAGCAGGGCGGCGGGGACGAGGCTGCGTCGCATGGGAAATCCGATCTCGGGAACTGGGTTCGTGCGTGCGGGAGTTCAGGCGGCTTCGGCGGCGGTGTCGACGCCGAGGCGTTCCAGGAGCCCGGCGCGCAGCTCGGCGAACCGGGGGTCGGTGATGCCGCGGGGGCGGTCGAGGTCGATGCGCTGTTCGTGTGCGATGACACCGTCGTCCATCACGAGGACCCGGTCGGCGAGCAGGACTGCCTCCTCGACGTCGTGGGTCACCAACAGGACGGCGCAGCCCCGCCGTTGCCACAGCTCGCCCACCAGCCGCTGGGCCTTGAGGCGGGTGAGCGCGTCGAGCGCGCCGAACGGCTCGTCGAGCAGCAGCAGATCGGGCTCGCGCACCAGGGCGCGGGCCAGCGAGGCGCGCTGGGCCTCACCGCCGGACAGCGTCCTGGGCCAGGCGTCACAGTGGTCCGCGAGCCCGACCTCCGCCAACGCCCGCTCGGCGACGGCACGTTCGGGCTTGCCGGGCAGCCCGAGCAGGACGTTGCGCCACACCTTCTTCCACGGCATCAGCCGGGGTGCCTGGAACGCGACGGCCTTGCGGCGCGGCACGAGGACGGTGCCCTCTATGTCCCGGTCGAGCCCGGCCAGGATGCGCAGCAACGTGGACTTGCCGCAGCCGCTGCGGCCGAGCAGCGCCACGAACTCGCCCTGCCGTATGTCGAGTTGGAGCTTGTCGATGACGGGTCGGCCGTCGAAGGAGCGGGTCAGCCCCTCGACCCTGACCGCCTGGGTGGTCACCGGCCCGTGAACGTCGGTCGCCATTGCAGCAGCAGCCTTTCGAGGGTTCGGACGACGAAGTCGGCCAGCAGGCCGAGGAAGGCGTAGACGATGAGGCAGACCACGATCACGTCGGTCTGCAGGAAGTCCCGTGCCTGCACCATGAGGAAGCCGATCCCGGCGTCCGCGTTGATCTGCTCGGCGAAGACGAGCGCCAGCCAGGCGATGCCCAGGGAGTAGCGCAGTCCGGTCATCGCGTTGGGGAGCGCGCCCGGCAGCACGACATGCCGTACAAGGCCCCAGCGGGACAGCCCGAGGGACTCCCCGGCCTCGATCAGTTGGCTGTCCACGCCCCGGATTCCGGCGTAGACGTTGAGGTAGAGCGGGAAGGTCACCCCGAGCGTGATGATGGCGACCTTCGGAGCCTCGCCGATGCCAAACCAGATGATGAACAGCGGGATCAGCCCCACGAAGGGCACGGTCCGCAGCATCTGCACGGGCGCGTCGACCAGATCCTCGCCGATCCTGAACAGCCCGGAGACGAGGGCCAGTCCGGTACCGATGACGGTACCGAGGAGCAGTCCGATCGCGACACGCTGGAGCGAGGTCGTCATGGCCGAGGTCAGCGAACCGTCGGCGATCAGATCCCGGCCGACCTGGGCGATCCGCCCGGGAGAGGCGAGTACGTCGGAGGTCAACACACCCGTGCTGCTGAGGAGTTGCCACAGCGCGAGCAGCACCAGCGGACCGGTGGTGCGGCGCAGCCAGCGGGGGACACGGGTGCGGCGCGAGGAGGTGGGGACGAGGGGGACGAGATCGAGGGCGGAGGAGGTGCCAGAGTCGGACTTCGCGACCGATATAGGAGAAATATCCGGCTCGGAGGAGTCGGGCGGGGCATGGCTGATGCTCATGGGTGCTCCACGGGAGGGGGAGAGCGTCCGGTGAGGAAGGGGATACGCCTCAGCGCCGCCGCGTCACGACGATCTGCGCGGTCACCACGGTGTGCGCGGGCGCGACCGAGTGCGGGAAAAAGAGGGGTGAGGCGGAAGAAGGCGTCAGCAGCCGCGGCGACACGCGGCGGAGGCCACCCGCAGCAGGTCGATGTGACCGCGCGTGGTGAGCAGAACTGATCGCGACATGCGGCCGAAGTTAGGTCAGATGGCGTGCCACGGTCAACGGTGTCTCGGGGATTGGACCGCTCGTATCACGGGCCGGTCAACCGACCGGGTAGGCACCCCGGCGTATGGGTCAGGATGGGAACATGTCAGCAGCCTTCACCACCCGCGTTCTGCACGTCGCCACCGGCTCCCGGGAGCGGGTCATGGATCTGACCCGCGACTGCGAGGCCTTCCTGCGGGAGGCGGCGGCCGGCCGTGACGGCCTCCTCAACGTCTTCGTCCCGCACGCCACCGCGGGCGTCGCGATCCTCGAAACGGGCGCCGGCAGCGACGACGACCTCCTCGCCGCCCTGCACACCCTCCTCCCCGCCGACGACCGCTGGCAGCACCGCCACGGCAGCCCCGGACACGGCCGCGACCACGTCCTCCCGGCTCTCGTCCCGCCGCACGCGACCCTGCCGGTGCTGGGCGGGCGGCTGGAGCTCGGGACATGGCAGTCCGTGTGCCTGGTCGACACGAACAGGGACAACGCCGAGCGGCAGGTGCGGCTCACCTTTCTCGCGGGCTCGTGACCTCTTCGAGTGACAGCGGTCCATTCGGCCCCTGACCTCGTACGCGGTGCGCGAGTCTCGTCGCGTGTGCGATCGACGTGAGTACCGTGCGCGAACGACCATAGCCCGGTCCGGCACGTCATGTGCCGGACCGGGCCACCGTTCAGAAGTCCCAGCTCTGGCTCCTCGATCCGTTGCAGCTCCAGCTCACCAAGAGCTGGCCGTTCTCAGGCCGGCCGGCCAGGATGTCGAGGCACTTGCCGTTCATCCGGCTGCGGATCTCGCTGCCGTTGCGGAACCACTTCTGGTTGGAGCCGCCGGTGCAGTCCCACATGCTCACCGAGCCCTGGTCATTCTGGTTGGAGCCGTAGATCTCCAGGCACTTGCCGTTCATGCCGGAGCGGATCTGCTCACCGTCCCAGCGCCACTGCTGGTTGGTGTTGCCGTGGCAGTCCCACGTCACGGTGGAGGCGCCGTTCTCCTGATGGAACCCGAAGACGTCGGCGCACCTGCCGTTCAGGTTGGACTTGAGCAGCGGTGCCGCGGCGTGTGCCGGCAGTGCCGTCACGACGGCGCCGATCGTGAGCCCGATCGCCGCCAACAGCGGCACCAGTTGTTTCAGAGCCCTCATGTTGTCCCTCCGTATGGTCGGTGCGCGGTTGCGCTGACTCATGGCTACCGGCCGGAGGTTGTCCGGCGCCGGGCCGTCGACGCCGGACATCAACAGCCGGACAACCAGGGCGCGTCGGGGCTGTCGAAAGGCTCGGGAGGGGAACCGCGTGCCACGTGCCGAACGCCCGCTTGATTTGGACAGCGGTCCGCTGACGAGCTTCGCGGCCGACCTGCGGCGACTGCGCGAGAAGGCGGGCGGGCCGCCGTACCGGACCATGGCGAAGACGGCGCACTATTCGTCCACCACGCTGTCCGACGCGGCCGGCGGCCGCACGTTTCCGAGCCTGAGCGTCACGCTCGCGTACGTCGAGGCGTGCCAGGGCGACCGCCGCGCGTGGGAGTCCCGTTGGCACACGACCGCCGCCGAGATCGCCGCGAGTGCGCAGGGCGAGGGGCCCGGGGAAACCAGCGGGACATGCACGCCGTATGCCGGGCTTTCGGCGTTCCAACCGGAGGACGCCGACCGGTTCTTCGGGCGCGAGCGGCTGACCGAAGAGGTGCTCGCGAGAGTGCGGGACCGCCGGTTCCTCGCGGTCTTCGGGCCGTCCGGATCGGGCAAGTCCTCGCTGCTGCGGGCGGGGCTCGTCGCTCGTGCGCGGGCAGCCGGCCGGCCGGTGCTGCTCCTCACGCCGGGCCCCCACCCCCTGGAGGAGTGCGCCGTCCGGCTGGCCGTGACGACGGGCGAGGCCCCCGGCACGCTCATCACCGAACTTCGCGACGATCCCGAGGCGTTGCACCTGCGGATCCGGCAGGCCACCATCGACCGCGCACCGGACGTCGACACCCTCATCGTGGCCGACCAGTTCGAGGAGGTCTTCACCCTCTGCCGCGACCGGGACGAACGCGACGCGTTCATCGCTCAGTTGATCACCGCCACCAGCGTGCCGACCAGCCGGACCCGGGTGGTGCTCGGCGTGCGTGCCGATTTCTACGGCCACTGCGTCCAGGAGCCCCGGCTGGTCGAGGCGATGCGGGACGCGCAGCTCGCCGTGGGCCCCATGAGCAGCCAGGAGTTGCGCGAGGCGATCACCCGGCCGGCCAATCTCGCCGGCTGCACGGTGACCGGTCCGCTGCTGGCGGCGGTGGTCGCGGACGCGACCGGTCAGCCGGGCGCGCTGCCCCTGGTCTCGCACGCGATGGTGGAGACCTGGCGCCGTCGTAGCGGCAACCGCCTCACCCTGGACGGATATCTGGCGGCCGGCGGTATCCAGCACGCGCTCGCGCAGACCGCCGAGACCGCCTACCGGGCGTTGACACCGGTGCGCCAGGATCTCGCCAGATCGCTGTTCCTGCGGCTGACGGCACTCGGCGACGGCACCGAGGACACCAGACGCCGTATCACCCCGGACGAGCTGGACTCGGGCCCCGACACCGCCTTTGTGCTCGAATCCCTCGCCCGGCAACGGCTGGTGACTCTGGACGAGCGATATGTCGAGATCACCCACGAGGCGATCATCCGGTGCTGGCCGAGGCTGCGCGGCTGGCTGACCGAGGACCGGGAACGGCTGCTCCTGCACCGGCAGCTCACCGAAGCCACCGCCGACTGGCAGGCGCACGACCGCGACCCCCACGCCGTATGGCGGGGCGCCCGCCTCGCCGCCGCACTGGACCTGGCGGCCGCGGACGGCGGCCGACTGACGTCCAGGGAACGGAGTTTCCTCGACGCGAGCAGCGACGCACAGGCCGGGGAGCTGGCGGCGGTCAGACGGCGGACCGTCCGCCTGCGCCAACTGGTCACTCTGCTCACCGTGTTGGTGATCACCGCCCTGGCCACCGGTGTACTGGCAGTCGACTCGCGCGACGCGGCCGTCCAGCAGCGCAACGTGGCCGTCGCGCGCAAGGTCGCCACGGACGCGGCCGAGCTACGGCAGCAGAACCCGGCGCTGGCCGCGCAGTTGAACCTGGCCGCCTACCGACTGGCGCCCACGGCCGACGTCCGCGATCAGCTCATGAACACCTTCGCGACGCCGTACACGAGCCGCCTCGCCGGACACACCTCCGACGTGGTCTCGATCTCCTTCGCCCCGCGCGGCAGGATCCTGGCCACCGCGAGCTGGGACCACACGGTCCGGCTGTGGGACGTCGACAACCCCCATCGGCCGGCCCGGTTGGCGATCCTCAAGGAGCCGTGGCGGCTGTGGTCGGTCGCGTTCGGGCAGGGCGGCCGCGTCCTGGCGACGGCGAGCGAACGGTCGGTGCGACTGTGGAACGTGACCGACCGACGGGCGCCCGTCGCGCTGAGCACCCTGCCGGAGGTGTCCGCCGCTCCGACGTGGGTGGCGTTCCGGCCCGACGGCGACACCATCGCCACCGGCCACACCGACGGGACGACACGGCTGTGGAACGTTCGGGATCCTCGCCGGCCGCGGCGGCTTGCCACCCTCAACGGCCATACCGGCGCGGTGACTTCGGCGGCGTTCAGCCCGGACGGCCGTAGCCTCGCGACGACCGGCGACACCACGGCCAGGCTGTGGGACGTCACCGATCCCGCCGCTCCGCGCCGACTCGACGTGCTGCGCGGACACACCGACACCGTGACCTCGGTGGCGTTCGCCCCGGACGGCCGGACCGTGGCGACCGGCAGTTGGGACCACACAGCACGGATCTGGCAGGTCGGCGGCGGCCCTCGGACGCGACCACCGACCGTCCTGTCCGGCCATACGGCGATCGTCTGGTCGGTCGCGTTCAGCCCCGACGGACACACCCTCGTCTCGGTCGGCGGGTCCACCCTGTTCTGGGACGTCAACGAACCGGCCCGCCCGAGGCGCGTCAGCGCGATTCCCGGTGGGGCCTACCAGGCCGCTTTCAGCCCGGACGGCCGTGTGGTCGCCGACGCCGACCGGCTGCTGGACCTGCGGGATCTGTCCCTGGGCACCCAGGACGACGTCGTCACATCCCTCGCGTTCGCCCCAGGCGGCCAGGTGCTCGCCAGCGCCGGCTGGGACGGCACCGCGCGGCTGTGGCGGGTCACCGGCGGCCGGGCCCTGTGGCCGCTGGCGGTCCTGCGCGGTCACACCGGGTTCGTCCGGTCCGTGGCCTTCAGCCCGGACGGGCGCACCCTTGTCACCGCGAGCGAGGACACCACCGTCCGCGTCTGGGACGTGACCGCACCACGCAGACCGCGCCTCAGATCCGTCCTCCGCTGCGAAGCCGGTGAGGTCGCAGGGGCCGGCTTCGGGCCGGGCGGCCGACTGCTGGTCGTGTGGGCGCAGCGAGGGGTCGGACTGTGGGACCTGGCCGTCCCCGGCCGTCCCCGACCACTCAGCCGGATCGCCGAGAGCGGACCGGAGGTCACCATGGCGTCGTTCCGGCCCGACGGTCGCACGCTGGTGACGAGCACGGGCAACGTCGGCTCCCTGCGGTTCTGGGACCTCGGCGAACCGCGCAACCCTCGCGAACTCCCTTCCCCACTGCGATCCGTCCCGCTCACCGACGGCATGTTCAGCCCCGACAACCGTCACCTGGCAGCGGTCCACCGGCCGGACCGCGCGGTCTGGCTGATCGACATCGGCGACCTCCGCCGCACACCGAAGATGGCGCGGCTCCGGGCGTCCGGCTCCTGGCTCTACGCACTGGCCTTCTCCGAAGACGGCCACCGACTGGCCGCCGGAGCCGCCGACGGCAAGGCCCTGCTGTGGAACGCAGGCGCTACGGCCGCTCCCGCCGTCCTCTCCGGCCATTCGAACCCGGTACCGGCCGTGGCGTTCGGCCCGCGCGGCGACACCCTGGCCACCGGCGGCAACGACTTCACGATCCGTCTGTGGGACACCCGCCTGGACCGGGTCGCCGCCCGCATCTGCGACAGCGCGTACCCGCGGATCACCAGAGCCGAATGGGGCCGGTACTTCACGGGGACGGACTTCAACCCGCCCTGCCCCGCAGTGTGATGTGCAAGAAGGTCCATACCGGACGCGTCAAGTGATGCAAGAACAGGGCGCGTTGAGGCTAGGTGCGCGATCGGATCCTGAACGGAGCATCGCGGCAGCACCCGGTGAGAACCCGAACTACCGCGATATCGGCTTCAGTTGTTGACGTCGGGCAGGGGCGCGGATACAACCCGGAGAGAGCGCTCCCAACGCGCTCCCGCTCCTGCCCCGCACGCCGAACCGGCTTGAGGAGACCCCCCATGCAGACTTCCGCCGGCGTATCCGGCTCCCTCGGCAGACCGTCGCCCGGTGCCCTACGCCCCCGTACCGCGCTCGGTCTGGTCGTCGTCCTGATAGTCGCCTGCTTCGCCGCCCTGACCCCCTCGCCCGCCCGCGCCGCCGATCAGTTGCTGTCCCAGGGGCGGCCCGCCACCGCGTCCTCGACCGAGAACGCGTCCTTCCCCGCGAGCGCCGCCGTCGACGGCGACACCGGCACCCGCTGGTCCTCGGCCTTCGCCGATCCGCAGTGGCTGCGGGTGGACCTCGGCTCCGTCCAGCAGCTCACCCGCGTCTCGCTGAACTGGGAGGCCGCCTACGCCACCGGCTACCAGATCCAGACCTCGACCGACGCGAGCACCTGGACCACCGTCTACTCGACCACCACCGCCACCGGCGGCACCCAGAACATCACCGTCTCGGGCAGCGGACGCTACGTCCGGCTGTACGGCACCGCCCGTGCCACCCCGTACGGCTACTCGCTCTGGGAGTTCCAGGTCTACGGCCCCGGAAGCACCACACCCCCGGACGACTTCTGGGGGAGCACCAGCGACATACCGGCGGCGAACAACGCCGTAGAGGTGAAGATCCTCAACCGCACCAACGGCAAGTACCCCGACAGCCAGGTGTATTGGAGCTTCAACGGGCAGACGCACTCCATCGCCGAGCAGCCCTACCTCGACATGCCGGCCAACTCCGCGGGCCGCATGTACTTCTACCTGGGCACACCCAACGGCCCCTACTACGACTTCATCGAGTTCACGGTCGGCGCCAACGTCTTCAACGGCAACACCACCCGGGTCGACGCCTTCGGCCTCAAGCTCGCCATGCGCCTGCACAGCAAGGACGGTTACGACACAGAGGTCGGCGAGAACCGGGCGACCTTCGCCGAGGACCGTGCGACCACCTTCCAGCGGTTCACCGACGCGGTTCCGGCCCAGTTCAAGGTGCTTGCGCAGACCCAGGCCCCGTACCGGATCATCGCGCCCGGCAGCGACCCGAGCTTCCGCGCGGGCGGCGCCAACGCCGGCTACTTCACGTCGTACGCCCAGTCGGTCGGCGTGAACGCGGCCACCTCCGACATCTTCGGTTGCGCGGCCTCGCTGGCCGCCAACCCCGACATGTGCGCCGCGCTCAACCGCCATGTGGCCACTCTTCCGGCGTCGCAGCAGTCCGACCCGGCGCAGTTCTACAAGGCGGCGCCCGCGAACTACTACGCCAAGTTCTGGCACGACAACGCCATCAACCAACTCGCCTACGGCTTCCCCTACGACGACGTGGCGGGCCAGTCCTCGTTCATCTCCCACGCCGACCCGCAGTGGCTCCTGGTCGCCGTCGGCTGGTAGGCACGCGCGGAAACGGGGCCGCCCTCGCGAAGGGCGGCCCCGCTTCATGCCGTGCTGCCGGGAGTTACTGGACGTTGATCGTGAAGGTGGACGTGGTGTTGCGGATGTCCTGGGCGTTGCCGCTCATCCGCAGGTTGACGAAGGTGGCCGAGCCGACGGCCGGTCCCTGACCGGGTTCGGGCAACTCGTTGGCCCAGATGCCGAATCCGGACTTGGCGTCGAACGCGTCTCCGCTCTTCTTGGAGTTGGTGATCGAGATGTCGGTGAAGATCGTGTCCTTCACCGGGAACTGCGGTTGTCCGCCTACGTAGTTGGTCTGGAACATCACTCCTCCGTAGGTGGAGTCGTCGATGTCGACGTCGTTGACCCGGATGCCCTGGAAGACCTTCGAGGCCGAGAACGCCCAGATGGCGGGGAAGACCTGCGAGCCCCAGAAGTGGCCGCCGGTTCTGTCCAGGGAGACGTTCTCGATCGTCGTCGGATCGGTCCCGAAGCCGTTCATCGGGTAGCCGAAGTCCAGCGAGGAGATGGTGATGCCGGAGTAGACCAGGGTGTCGGCGACCCGGATGTTGCGGAAGGTGTTGTTGAAGCCGCCGTAGACGGCGATACCGGCCGCACGCCAGGTGAGCGTCGAGGTCAGGTTCTCGTAGAGGTTGTTCTTCTCGTCGGCGCCGCCCGCGTCGATCGCCGAGAAGAGCGCGAAGCTGTCGTCGCCCGTGGCCCGGGCGTCGTTGTTGACCACGTGGTTGTCCGTGGAACCGTTCGTCATGTTGATGCCGTCGGCGAACGTGTCACGGATGCGGGAGTTCTTGATGGTCATGCTGTCGGTGTTGGCGCCCCAGTAGAGGCACACCATGTGCTCGACCCAGATGTCGTCGATGGTGATGCCCGAGACGTTGGAGAAGTCGAACACCTTGCCCGGACCGTCGATCCGGGACGTGTAGTTGCCGAAGTAGGCGAACCCGGTGAACGACGAGCCGTTGGCGGTCGCCTCGGCCCGGAAGCCGATGTCGGTGTTCTCCTGCGAGGCGGGCGCGTGGAAGCGGGTGAACCACGACCCGGCTCCCAGGACCTTGACCGCCTTGCCGTAGACCTGGAACTTGCTGGAGGTCTCGTAGTCACCGGCGGGCAGGTAGACCCCGACGAGCTTGCCCGTGGTGTCCATGCGGACCTTGTCGAGCGCGTTCTGCACGTCCTGCTGGGAGAAGCCGGCCGGGACCGTGTAGGCGGCCGGATCCGGGTTCGGGACGGCCGTCGCCTGTTCGAGGTTGATGAAGTCGACGGCGTAGGTGGAGGTGTTGGCCGCGTCCTTCTGGAGGCGGATCTTGGAGCCGGCCGGGACGGTCCTGCCGAGAAGGACGTTCGCCTCGTCGTAGATGTGGCGCGGCGCTCCGGCGCTCGGGGAGTTGCCGGGCGCGGTCTCGTTGCCGTACAGCCAGGCGTACTTGGAGGTGAGGTCGATGGCCTTGAGGAACTGGCCGTCGACGTAGACGTCGAGTGTGGTGTCGGTGCCGTCGGGGATCTCGAAGCGGGTGACCAGGGTGTTGGTCGCCGCGCGGGTGGTCCATTCGACGTACTGGCCCGTCGAGTTGAGGGTCACCGCCTTGCGTCCGCTGGCCTCGCCGGAGATGTCGCCGATCGTGCGGTTGGGTCCTACGACCTTGGCGCCGCCGCCCACGGTCCCGTCCTCGGCCTCGTACATGTCGTACGGCATGTCGGCGCCGCGGCCGACGAACAGGGCTTGGGTGGTGGCGTTGTTGGTCCGTTTGACCGGCAGTTCGTTGGCGTCGTCCGCGATGACGGTCTTGACGGTGTACTTGCCGTTGGCGGCCGTCCATGAGCCGAGGCTGACGGGAGCGGTCGTCTGACCGGAGGCGATGGTGCCGCTGTAGGAGCCGGTGAGTGTCTTGACGGTCGCGCCGTTGGCATCCAGGAGCGTGAGTGTGACGCCGTGGGCGCCGGAGGCCGAGTCCGTCGTCCCCTGGTTCTTGATCGCCACGGTGAACGTGACGTTGTCGCCCGCCGAGGCGCTGGACGGGGTCCAGGCGACCGGCGCGGCGACCAGGTCGGAGCTGGAGACCGGCTTGACGACGAGGGCGTCGGAGCGGGTGAAGACGTTGTTCGCCTCGTTCTGCTCGATGACCTTGTTCGACGGGTCCACCTCGGCGCCGACCGGGTAACTACCCGCGTCCCGGGCGCCGATGCTCGCGGTGACGGTCGTGGAGGCGCCGGCCGCGAGGACCGGGACGTCCGCGGTGGCGGCCTTGGTGCCGCCGAGCGTGAAGTTCAGGTCGGTGGCCTTGGACGCCTTGCTGCCGCTGTTGGTGACGGTCGCCGTCAGGCTGATGGCGACCGACTCGACCGGTGCGGCAGGGGAGTTGGTGATGCCGGTGACCTTGAGATCCGGGTTGGCGGCCGGGGTGCCGATCACCTGGAGCTCGGCCACCTGCGCGCCCGGGGCGCCCGTGTTGGAGGCGAACTTGAGCTGGATGTCGGCCGCCGCGCCGGAGACCGGGATGGTCACCGTGTTGCCGCTCGCCGGGTTGAACGTGTAGTCCTTCGCCGCGGCGAGACTGGTGAAGGTGGTCGCGTCCTGGTCGCGGCCCAGCACCTGGATGTTCTGGGTGCGTGTGGACCAGGCGGCGTCCGGGTTGAGCTTGACGACGACCTGGCTCAGATCGGCGTTGGCACCCAGCTTGGTGGTGAGGGTGGCCGGGTAGGCGCCGCCCCCGCTCTCCCAATAGGTGCTCACCTGGCCGTCGTTGGCGTTCGCGGCGACATAGGTGAAGGTGTACGAGGAGGCCTCGATGGGCTTGCCCTGGGCGAGGTCGGAGCCGGAACCGTTGCCGGCCCGGGTGACGCTGTTGCTCGCTACGGACACGTTCCCGGCGGCGTCCTTGGCCTTCACGTAGTAGGTGACCGTGGCCGTCGGCGAGGGGGTGTCGGTGTACGAAGTGACGTCTCCGGCAACGGACTTGACGAGCTGGTCATTGGCGTAGATGTCATAACCGGTCACCTGGACGTTGTCGCTCGACGCCTGCCAGGTCAGCTTCACGTCGCTGCCCGACTGCGTGTAGGCGAGGTTGCCGGGCGCGGTCGGGGCCTGGGTGTCGCCGCCCGCTCCCTTGCGGGTGACGCTGTTGCTGTTGGCGGAGACATTGCCCGCCGCGTCCTTGGCCCGCACGAAGTAGGTGATGTCGCTGCCGGCCGGCTGAGTGTCCGTGTAGGTCAGGACGTTCCCGGCGACGCTCGCCCTCAACTGCCCGTTGGCGTAGACGTCGTAGCCCGTGACGGCCGTGTCGTCGGTGGCCGCGCTCCACGTCAGCTTGATCTGACCGGTGGCCGGCTCGGTGTAGGCCAGATTGGCCGGTGCGGTGGGTGCCTGGGCGTCGCCGGTCGCCGGGCCGTAGACCTCCAGCTCGGACGCCTGCCCGGCGGGCCAGCCGGTGTTGGCGGTGAACAGCGCGCGCACATACCGCGTGGTGGTCGTGTCGAAGCTGATGGTCGCCGACTGGTCGGTGGAACTGTCGAAGGTGTACGCCTTCGAGGCCGTCAGGTCGGTGAAGTTCTGGTTGTCGGTCGAGCCCTGGACCTTGAAGGTCTGACTGCGGCTCGGCCAGCCACTGGGCAGCCGCAGTGCCACCTGGTTGACCTTCACCGACGAACCGAGATCGACCTGGAGCCACTGCGGGAAGGCGTTGTTGGTGCTCTCCCAGTAGGTGTCGCGGTTGCCGTCACCGGCGTTGGCCGCGCCGTAGACATCGGCGTGCCCGCTCTCGCTGAAGGGCTTGCCCTGGGCGAGGTTGGGGGTCGAGGCGGCGGTCGTGAGGACCTGCATCTCGCCGAGCTGGGCGGTGCCGGCGGCCGAGTTCGCGCTGAAGTCGGCCCGGACGTACCGGGCGAGGGTCGCGGGGAGCGAGATCTTCACCGTGTTGTCGTTGCCGGGGCCGAAGACGTACTGCGCCGACGACTTGAGGGTGGCGAAGCTCTTTCCGTCGGCGCTGCCCTGGAGCGCCAGCGTCTGCTTGCGGGTCTGCCAGCCCTCGGGCAGCCGCAGGACGACCTGACGGACGCGCTTGCTCCGCCCGAGGTCGGTCTGGACCCACTGGGCGGACTTCTTTCCGGCCTGCCAGTAGGTGTCGAGGTTGCCGTCCGTGATGTTGGCGGCGGCATGCGTGCCACGGGTGCTGCCGGCCGAAGTCCTGGCGTCGGCGGCGGCGTTGGGGCCACCGGCCGCGTGCGCGGCGACGGCGGGCAGGCCCAGCACCATGACGGCGGAGGCGAGTGCGGCGGTCGCTGCGCGCCGCCCGGGGGATCTCTGCTTGTGACGAGTCATGCGGGGTCGCTTCCTGCGGAGGCTCGCGCGCCGGTGGGGCGGCGAGGGCGGCTCATTCCTGGCGGAGTGGTGCAGAAAGGTGCAGGACGATCAAGGTGAGGCAGGATTTTGCGTTGATTCATCGAAATATTGCAGAGGTGGATAGGATGGTCTACGGCTTGAGCGACACAATTTTCACCAGAAGCGCCCATGGTCGGTGAGTGCTGGGGTGCGCGCTACTTCTGAACCCTTGAGGCGCGACCGCAAGCGGGCGCAAGTCGCGCAACTTCTTGCGTGATCCGACTGTTGCTTTCGTCGGGTGCCGAAGGTGCAGCCCCTGCGAGGAGATTGCTGATGCTCCGTCAGGGAGCCTGAGCCGAAGGCCTGTTGACCGGATCCGTTGGGCAGGCCCCAACTCCGTTGCCCGGCACGGGTTTTACCGGAGCTTGGGCGACACGCCCGGACCGGACGCCGACGTGGCGGGAGCGAGTGGCAACCTGGGTGTGATCTCGACTCGCGTGTCGGTCGGGGGAGTTGTGAACCATCGGGACACCACGTACAAGGGACATGCCTTGCAGCCATCCTCAAGCAGAAGATCCCCCCGGAAACTGTTGGCCGGAATCCTCGCCGGCGGCACCGTGGCCGCGGGATGTTTCGCCGTTCTGCCGTCGACCGCGCAGGCCGCCCAGACCCCCGCCGCCGACCGGCAGTCCTCCTTCGCCGACGCGGCGAAGGAGTTCGGCGTTCCGCTGCCCGTGCTCCTGGCCGTGTCGTACCAGGAGTCCCAGTGGGACGACCACGACGGGCAGTACAACACCTCGGGCGGATACGGCCCGATGAACCTGACGGACGTCACCGCCACGATGGTGTCCGGCGGCGCGGCGGGTGCCGCGGGCCGTGGTGACCTCGCCGAGCTGACCTCGGATCCGGCTCTGCACACCCTCGACGCGGCGGCCGAACTCACCCACACCTCGGCGGCGCGGCTGCGCACCGACGATCGCGCGAACATCCGGGCCGGCGCCGCGCTACTCGCCTCGTACCAGCGGGAGTTGACGAAGAACAAGTCCGCGGGCGAGGGGTCCGCCGATCCGGCCGACTGGTACGGGGCGGTCGCCAAGTACAGCCAGTCCTCGGACCGGAAGGCCGCGCAGCTCTTCGCCGACCGGGTCTTCAAGACCGTTTCCTCGGGCGCCTCCCGCACCACCGTCGACGGGCAGCGTGTCCATCTCGCGGCGCAGCGGGCGGTCCAGCCCGAGACTCGGCAGTTGTCCGAACTGAAGCTGAAGACCGCCGCGACGGCCACCGACACGGAGTGCCCGCCCACGGTGGACTGCACGTTCCTCGCCGCGGCCGCCTCCAACGGGCAGGTCGCCGGGCGGCCGGGCGACGGTGTGCAGATCAAGTACATAGTGCTGCATGACACCGAGACGTCGTACGACTCCGCGATCAAGATCTTCCAGACGGCCGGTTCCGGCGACTCGGCGCACTACGTCATGCGGGCCTCGGACGGGGCCGTGACCCAGATGACGCCCACCAAGGACATCGCGTTCCACGCCGGCAACTACTGGTTCAACATGCACTCGATCGGTATCGAGCACGAGGGCTACGCCGCCCACGGTGCCACCTGGTACTCGCAGACGCAGTACCAGGCGACCGCCGATCTGGTGAAGTACCTCGCCGCGAGGTTCGACATCCCGCTCGACCGCGAGCACATCATCGGCCACGACAACGTGCCCGGCCCGCAGGACAGTTACATCACCGGCATGCACTGGGACCCCGGCCCCTACTGGGACTGGACGGCCTTCATGGACATGGTCGCCCCGGCGCGGACGGCCCGTGCGCAGAGCGCCGCCCGGCACGCCCCGACGGTGGGCTCGGCGGTCACCATCAGCCCGAGGTTCGCGACCAACCAGCAGACCGTCCAGGTCTGCCCGGCCGACGACCCCACGGGCGCCACCACCGCGTGCACCGAACAGACCGAGCCGTCGAACTTCCTTCCCGTGCGCACCGCCCCCAGCGCGGACGCTCCCCTGTTCGCCGACCCCGCCATCCACCCCGGCGCGAGCGCGGGCACCGACTCCATCCACGACTGGGGCAGCACCGTCGCGGCGGGCCAGCAGTTCGTGGTCGCCGACGTCCAGGGCGACTGGACCGCCATCTGGTTCAGCGGCGCGAAGGTGTGGTTCTACAACCCCGGCGGCGTCAACACCTGCGCCGCGCCCGGCGTCACCGTCGTCCACTCCGGCGACCAGGCAGCGACCCTCTACGGCTCCGGCTACCCGCAGGCGTCGGAATACCCGTCCGGCCTGTCCCCGTCCACGCAGAAGCCCCTGACCCTCTACGCCTTCCCGGCGGGCCAGGCCTACGTGGCCACCCAACCGCCGGTCAGCGCAGACGACTTCTTCGTCTCGGGCGACACCTATGTCACCGGCGCGGCCAAGTACTACACCATCCAGTACAACCACCGGGTCGTCCTGGTCGACGCCTCACAGGTCTCCTGAAGCGGCCGGTGCGGGCGGCACGGTCACGTCCTGCCCGCACCGGACGGCGACGGGCGTCCGGTGGGGCTCTCTGGAAAGATCCACACCATGAGCGAAAACCCCCTGCGCCTCGTCACCGTCGACCGCACCGGCCCCGGCCGGTTCACCGCGACCAACGCCCGCGGCGGCACCGTCGACTTCGGCACCGCGTCCGAGGACGGCACCGAGTTCACCCCCGTCGAGCTGCTGCTCGCCGCGATCGGGGGCTGCACCGCGGCCGACGTCGACGTCGCCACCACCCGGCACACGGAGCCGGACGGGTTCACCGTCACCGTGACCGGCAACAAGGTCACCGACGAACTCGGCAACCGTCTGACCGACCTGGCGGTCACCTTCGCCGTGACCTTCCCGCACGGCGAGGCCGGGGACCGCGCCCGCGCCATCCTGCCCCGGGCGGTCACCGTCTCCCACGACCGGCTGTGCACCGTCAGCCGCACGATCGAGACCGGCACACCCGTCACCGCGACGATCAAGGACGCCTGACCCCACCGCCCCGTTCTCTGCGGGCCCGTGACAAGGCGTTCACCGGGCGCTGCGTTCTTGTGAGCACCACCTGATCCGGTGGCCCCGACCGCCCTACGGTCCGGCCATGAAGACGAGTCGCAGCACAGGACGGACAAGAACATGGCGCGGTGCCGCGCTCGCGGCGCTGCTGACCGCGGGCGCGCTCACCGCCGCCGCCCCACAGGCACAGGGCGAGAGCGCGCGCACCGAGACCCCGGTGGCGTCGACGCACCCCGCCGACGGTGTGGTCGAGTCGCTGGTGCGCGTGAAGGTGCCGCTGCCGCAGTCGTTCGGCGCCCGCCCGGCGGGGTGCGACTGGCTGTCGTACCTCCGCTACCGCTCCACCGGCGGGCCGAGCGCCTCGGCCGACGCCGACCGGATCCTGGTGGCGCAGCCCGGCATCCTGGAGGGGGCCGGCGCCTTCGACAGCGTTGCCCGCGACACGGTCGCCCAAGCCGCCGCGCAGGGACGGCACATCGAGTTCTGGGCCCTGGACCGACGCTCCAACTGCCTTGAGGATCCGACCGGCATCGCCTCCGGCGACCAGCACACGGCCGTCGACTACTACTACCGGGGCAAGGCCGTCGACGGCCGGACCTTCGCCGGCTTCGTCGGCAACGACCAGCTCGGCTGGATGGCGAAGCTCGGCATCCAACAGACCGTACGGGACGAATACGACCTGCTCGTCGCCGAGTTGCCCGACCAGGGGCTGCGCAAGCGCAAGCTGCTGTGCGGCGGACACTCGCTCGGCGGCGTCATCACCGGGTACTTCGCGGCCGCCGACTTCGACGGCGACCCCGCCACCACGGCGGACGCCGGACAGAACCAGTGCGCCGGGTACTTCGCCCTCGACACGACGATCTCCACCTCGCTCGCTGACCTCAGTGGCAGCATCCCGGACGACACCAACCTGCCCGACATCGGGCTCGGTTACGGCGTCGTACAGGCCGGGCTCGACAGCGGAGTGCTGCCGCGTTCGCTGTCCGCGCCGGTGCTGCTCAACCCCGAGACCATGACCCTGCTCGCCATCGCGGGACTGGGCGCCGTACGCGACCCGGACGGCGAGGCCGACCTGCCCGCCTATCTCCCCACCAACGTCAACATCGAGGCCACCAACCGTTTCCTCTTCTCCAAGGACACCGCCACGTTCCTCACCGGCTCGCCCGCGGTGAAGGACTTCCGGCTCACGAACGACGCGGTGCTCGGCGCACTGATGGACGACAACTCCGTACCGCTGGCCTTCCTGCAGAGCAGCGTCGGCTTCTTCGACGGCGGGCCGATCACGGACAAGAACTTCCCCGCCGCCAACGGGAGTTCGGATCAGCCGCAGCTCTTCGGCGTCGAGTACAAGGCGATTCCCGCACAGCCCCACGGCCCGCTCTACACCTGGCGGAACTACGACCGGGTGGGCGACGCCGACGACCCCGGCTACCGGTCGGCCGACGGCACCCCCTTCACCAACGCCTCCAAGGAGGTCACCGACATCCACGAGCTGGCCCGCAGCATGGGGGAGCAGCCGCTGGACTTCACCGAGCAGTACTTCCCGACCAAGCTGGTCACCGACATCGAGCTGGCCACCTCCCCGCAGGTGAAGCAACTCGTCGTCCATCCGGAGGGGTTGACGGCCAACCCGACGCTCACCGTGCTCGCGGGTGACGGACTGCTCGCCGGCCACATCCCCGCCGACCTGCACCCGGTGATCGCCCCCGGTTACCAGCACCTCGACGTCCTGACCGCCGCCCCCGTCCAGAACGACGGCCGGCCCGAGACCGTCTCCACCAGCCTCGCGGGATTCGCCGCGGCACCCAAGTAGCCCTTCGCATAAGCCAGTAGGGCCCGGGAGGATCAACTCCCGGGCCCTACTGCGCTGGTGTTGCTATGGCTCAGACCTTGCCGGCGGCGAAGGTGGCCGCCGCGTCGGCGTCGGAGGTGTAGCCGAGGTGTGCCAGGACGTCGGTCCCGCCGTTCTGGCAGATGGGGTCGCCGTTGGCGCAGAAGTCAATGGTGCGGCTCTGGTAGGTGCCGGTGACGCTCTTGCCGAGGGCCCGGATCGGGTTGCCGAACAGCAGCACCGCGGCGACTCGGGGTGCGAGCGCGGCGGGGATGGTCGCCACGATCGGGCTGCCGACCACCGCGCCGTCGCTGCTGATCCCGATGGAGTTGTCGACGACATTCGCGCCCTGCGAATAGCCGACGAGAATGAAACGCTGATTCGGGCAGGCGGCCGCCTGCGCGTTCACGTGGTTCACCACGTCGGCGTTCCCTGTCGCGGCGGACGTCAGGGAAAGGTCGGCGGGATAGTTCACCGCGTAGCTGGAGAGGCTCTTTCCGGTGATTTTCTTCTGGAGTGCGGAGAACACCGGGTCGCCGACGACCAGGCCGAGCGTGCCCGGCTCGAAGGTGCCGCGAGCCGCCACTACGTCGAGATCCGAGCAGGTGGCGGCCGACGCGGCGGGTGCGGAGAGGGTGGCGAGCCCGGCCCCGCCCGCCAAGGAGAGCGCGGCGAGGCATAAGCGAATACGCATGGGAATCCTTTGAGGGTGGGGCGCATGTGAAGCGCCTGTGGAAAGGACATCCCGAAGGTATTCGCGTTGTTCTACCGAGTGTTATGGACGGGAATTCAGAAACCGTCTCTGTTTTTGTCGGCTCGTGAGTCGCGATCGTTAGTCAGGGTCGCTCTCGCGCGACGCCGCCGAGCGCAGGGCGAGAATCAGGTCCAGACGCGTGCCCGGGTCGTGGAGGGAGTCCCCGAAGAGCTTCTCCAGTTGCCGCAGGCGATAGCGGACCGTCTGGGGGTGGATGTGGAGCAGGGCGGCGACATCGGGGACGTTGCTGCCGCTGAGGAGCCAGGCGAGCAACGTCTCGGCCAGGCGCGGGCGTTGGCCCTCCGAGGCGGCCTCCAACGGCGCCAGGACCCGGGCCTCCAACTGGGCGAGCAGCGGCTCGTCGCTGTACAGCAACAGCGTCGACAGATGGTCGACGCACAGCACCACCCCCTGCCGGGGCAGCACCCCGCGGCCCATCAGGCCCAGCGCCCGCGTCGCCCAGCGCAACGACCGCGCGGCCTCGGTGACCGGGACCGTAGGACCGATCGCCGCCGGACGGCCGCCCAGGCCGAGGACGAAGGACCGGCCACCGAACCGGCCGTAGCCCTCCGGATCCGGCACCAGCACGCGCGGCGGCCGCGACGCCATGTCCGCCAGCGCACCCGGCAGCGCGGGCGCCCGGTCCTCCGTGCGCGGGTCGGCGGGACCCGCCAGCGCGACGACGGCGACCCGCGAGGGCACCCGCCACCGGGCACCGTGCGCGAGGTCCTGCACCGCCTCCAGGGACACCGCTCCCTCGCCGAGCAGCAGATCGAGCAGCCGCCGACGCCGCCGCTCCACCTCGTCCGTACTGCGGGACTGCGCCTCCGCGTACCCTGCCGCCGCCGCCTCCGCGACCTCGTGCACAGTGCGGAACGCCAGCTCTCCCAGCGTGGCCACGACCGCCGAATCCAGGCCGAGTTCCTCCGCCGTACGCCCCATCAGCCGCCAGGCGTGCAGCCCACCCACCCGCAACGCGGACTGCAGCGCGTCCAGGCTGCGGCCCTTCAGGGCCTCGCCGCGCCCCAGCTCCTGGTAGTACGTCGCCGCCATCGCGGCGCTCTGGCCGTGCGGGTCCGCGATGTGGTCGACGAACAGCGTGAGTGCCTGCACCACGCCGGCCCGGAGATTCTCGCGCTCGGTCTCGTCGGCCAGCCGCGCGTACTCGGGGACCTCACTGCGGACCACCTCCTCCACCTCGTCCGAGACGGCGGCGAGTTGGGCGCGCAGCAGCTCGGCGAGCTCGGGCGGAACCAGTGCGGTCCCGGGCTCGGTGGGTACTCCGCGCGGGGTGGGGACAGCCACGACGGACACTCCTTTCCCCCGGAGGCGGCTCGCCCACAGGCTGGTGCCCGTGGGACGAGGGGGACGTCCTGTGTTGGACGGTCGTCCCCTGCGCTCCGTTCCGTGCCCCGGCTGCACCGACATCACTCCGGCAGCCCCAGCGCACCGGCGAGCATCGGCCACGAGGCGGTGAACTCCCCTTTCCAGTAGGCCCAACTGTGTCCGCCGCCCGAGTAGAAGTGCGCGGTGACCGGAATGCCGAGCAGCGCGAGGACGCCGGTGAAACTGTGCGCGGAGGGCCACAGCAGACTCTCCAGCGCCTCCGGCAGCCAGTCGCCCGAACCTCCCGCCACACCACTGCCGTTGGACACGTACAGCGGCGTCCCGCGCAGCCCGCCGGCCTGGGCGCGCGGATTGAACGCCTGCCAAGTCAGCGCGTCCAGCAGGGGATTGCCCCAGAGGGACGTCGGCGCCAGGCTCTCCCGGGCCACGATGGCGTCCACCAGCGAGGGCACACCGGGGGCCGTGGTGTCGAGGATGCCGCTGTAGGACGCGGCGGCGGTGAACACCCCGGGATGACGGGCCGCGTGCGCCATCGCGCCGTAGCCCCCGGTGGACACCCCGGCGACGGCCCGCACACCGGACGCCCGGTAGTCGCGGGCGAGCAGCGCGGGGACCTCCTGGAGCTGGAAGGTCTCGTAGTCGGGGCCGGAGCGCCAGGCGCTCGGGATGCCGGTGGGACCCGCGTCCGGCATCGCCACGATCAGGTCGCGGCCCTCGGTGAAGGCCTCGATGTCCGTCTCCCGGGTCCAGGACGTGTAGTCGTCGTGCGCTCCGTGCAGCAGATACAGCACGGGGTACGTCCGGCTCGGCTGCGCGGCGAAGTCCGACGGCAGGATCAGCCGCACCGGCGCGCTGCGGCCCAGCGCGGGGGAGGACACGGACACGTCGAACGTGCGCGCCGAGATCTGGGTCGTGGCCCGCGCACGGCCGGTGGAGACCGTGGCACCGAACAGGACGGCCAGCCCCGTGGCCGCCGCCGCTCTGGCGACGGTACGGCGGGACACGGCGGCGGCAGGGTGCTGCGGCTCGGCGGTGCTGGGGGACGTTCCGACAGGGCGGTGGCAGGGCATGGCGGCTCCTCAGTCCGGTTCGGTGAGCCCGCCCGGTGAGGCGAGCACCCGCCGCAGATGGGCGGCGATCTCGTCGACGTACGGCGGGTCGAGCAGCGAGAGGTGGTGCCCCGCCACCGGTACGACCGTCAGCCGGGGGCACACCTCGTCCCAGCCGAGCGCGTCGTCGTCGCGTTCGTACGCCGGGTCACGCACGGTGTGCGGTGCCGGTTCGGTGGCCCGGTACAGGACCACCCTGCCCTCGTACCGGCCCGGCCGGTGTGCCTCGCCGATCCGCAGGTCCAGGTAGGAGGCACGCTGGTGCTCCAGCACGGCGGGCGGCACCCGCACGGCCTCGCGCAGGGCGTCCAGCACGAGTTCGATGCGCTCGTGGTCGTCGTCCAGCGCCACGAGATCGTCGTAGGGCAGGGGCAGTTGGACGCCGTAGGTGTCGGCGATGTGCCGGGCGAAGCCCGTGAGGTGGGTGCGGACGCGGTCGGGATGAGGGAGGGGGCGTACGGAGTCGATGAGCGCGACGAGTTCGACGTCCCGTCCGGACGCGGTGAGTCGGCGCGCCGTCTCCTGGGCGACGAACCCGCCGAAGGACCAACCGCCCAGCAGATACGGCCCGTCGGGGTGCGCGGCGGTGATCGCCTCCGCATAGCGGCGGGCCTTCTCGGACACGGTACCGGCGTCCTCGATCCGGTCCAGTCCGTACACCGGCCGGTCTGCGCCCAGGCACCCGGCGAGTGGGCGATAGACGTCGGAGGATCCGCCGGCGGCGTGGAAGAGGAAGAGCGGGGGCCGCGTGCCGCCCGCGCGCAGGAGGCGTGCCGACGTGGTCAACCGGCTTACCCGGTCGGCCAGTTCGGCGACCGTGGCAGCGTCGAACAGCTCGCGCAGGTGCAGCTCGACGCCGAAGTCGCGTTCCAGGGCCGTACGGATGCGGACCGCCATGAGGGAGTCCAGACCGAGGTCGGCCAGGGCCGTGGCGGGGGTGATCCGGGCCGCGGGATGACCGGTGACGGTGGCGATGTGCCGGCTGAGGCCGGCGGTCACCGAGTCTCCCGCGGCCGGCGCGGGCTCTGCCCACTCGCGGGCGGCCGTCGTCGTGGCCGGAGTTCGGCCGTCGGTCCACCAGTGCCGGACGTGCCGCCAACGAGGGGCGGGGAGGTCGATGACCCGGCCGGACGGCAGCGGCAGATCCAGTCCCGCCGCGTACAGAGCTCCCAACTCCCCGAGGAACGCGGCGGATCCGGCCGCGTCGCGACGCAGGGTGCCGACGGCGAGTGCATCGGGCACGGTGTCCCTGACGGACCGGGCAAGCACCGGATGCGGCGAGATCTCCACGAAGGCGGTGTGGCCGTCGGCCGCCGCGGCGGCGAGGGCCCGGTCCAGACGCACCGGCCGCCGCAGGTTGGCGGCCCAGTGCTCGGCGTCGAACTCACCGACACCGCGCGGGTCCTCGAGGACGGTGGAGTAGACCGGGATGCGCGGAGCCCGGCCCCGGATGTCCGCGAGCGCCTCGGTCAGTTCCGGCAGCAGCGGGTCCACCTGCGCCGAGTGCCCGGCGCCGACGACCCGCATGGCACGGGCCGCCCGCCCCCGCTCCTCCAGGCGGCGCACCAGCCGGGCCACGGCCATCTCGTCACCGGCGACGACCTTCTGCCGGGGCGAGGAGTGGACGGCGACCTGAACCCCCGGGAAGTCCCGCTCCAGGGTGAGCAGTTCGTCGTCCTCCAGGTCGACGACAGCCATCGCGCCACCCTGCAACCGCCCGAGCAGCCGCGCCCGTACGGCGACGACCCGGGCCGCGTCCGCCACGTCCAGCGCGCCCGCGCAGACGGCGGCGGCCACTTCGCCCAGGGAGTGACCGATCACGGCGACGGGCTCGACGCCGTAGGACCGCCAGAGTTCGGCGAGTGCCAACTGGACGCCGAACAGGACGGGTTGGGAGACGTCGAGTCGGTCGAGATCCCCGGCGGAGGTCAGGTGCTCGTGCAGGGAGAGGCCGAACGTGTCGGCCAACCGTGCGTCCAGCTTCTCCACGGCGGCGGCGAAAGCCGGTTCCTCCAGGAGGAGTTGGCGTCCCATGCCGGTCCACTGGCTGCCGTACCCGGAGAACACCCATACCGGGCCGCGTCCCACGAGATCGCGGTCGCCGGTCAGCACACGCGTGTCCGGGCCGCCCTGCCCCAACACGCCCAGCGCATCGGCCAGTTCACCGCCGTCGTGCGCGACGACGGCCGCGCGGACGGGCCCGCGTCCGGCCCGTCCGGCGAGCGTGCGCGCCACATCGGCGGGGCGGGCGGCGCTCCCTTCGGGGGTGCGGAGCCACGCGGCGAGGCGGGACGCCGTGTCGCGGACGCGCTCGGTGTCGACGTCGGAGAGGAGATGGAGGCGGGCGGCGGGTTCGTCGACCGGGAGGACGGCGGGGCGCCATTCCTCCAGTACGGCATGGGCGTTGGTGCCGCCGAACCCGAAGCCCGAGACACCGGCGGTGGCCGTACCGCCGTAGCGGGGCCATGATTCGGGCTCGGTGACGACGCGCAGCCGTTGGTCCGCGAGGGTGCCGCCGTGCAGCGACGGCGGGACCAGGTCGTGGTGGAGGGCGAGGACCGTCTTCACCAGGCCGGCGAGACCGGCCGCGGACTCCAGATGGCCGAGGTTCCCTTTCACCGAGCCGAGCAGCAACGGCTGTTCGGGGTCACGGCCCGCGCCCAGCACCGCGCCGAGCGCGCCCGCCTCGATCGGGTCGCCGAGCGGGGTGCCGGTGCCGTGCGCCTCGACGTGGTCGATGTGCGCGGGGGAGAGCCCGGCCCGCGCGTACGCGGTGGTCAACAGGGCTTGCTGCGCTGCCGGGTTGGGGGCGAGCAGACCGTTGGAACGGCCGTCGGAGTTGACGGCGGTCGCGCGGACGACCGCGAGGACCCGGTCGCCGTCCCGCTCCGCGTCCGACAGCCGCTTCAGCAGCACCGCCGCGCAGCCCTCACCGCGCCCGATGCCGTCGGCCGCCGTGGCGAAGGGTTTGCAGCGGCCGTCCGGCGCTAGCGCCCCCGCGCGTGCGAAGGCGACGCCTACGACGGGCGAGAGCAGGATGTTGACTCCGGCGGCGATCGCGGTGTCGGTCTCGCCGTCGCGCAGGCTGACGCAGGCCTGGTGCAGGGCGACCAGGGAGGACGAACAGGCTGTGTCCACCGCCATGGTGGGGCCGCGGGTGTCTAGGACGTACGCCAGCCGGCCCGCCGTCACGCTGAGGGCCGCACCCGCCGGGGCCCAGGGGTCGACGGCGTGCGCGTCGGCGCCGGTGAGCTGTCCGTACTCCGGGGCCGAGACACCGACGTAGATGCCGGTGGTCGTGCCCGCGAGGGCGCCGGCGGGGACGGCCGCGTGGTCGAGGGTCTCGCGGACGACCTCCAGGAGGACGCGTTGCTGGGGGTCCATCACCGCGGCCTCGCGCGGGGTGATGCGGAAGAAGTCGGCGTCGAACCCGGCGATGTCGTCCAAGTAGCCGCCGTACACCGGTGTTTCGGGAGGCGGGAACGCCGTGAAGTCGCCCCATCTGTCCTCCGGGACGCGGCCGATCGCATCGACGCCGTCGATGAGCAGCCGCCAGTAGTCGGCCGGACCGCGCACCCCGCCCGGCAGTCGGCAGCCGACCCCGATGACCGCGACGGGCTCGCCGCGGGTCACCGGAGCGGGGTCCTGCCGAGCGGCCCGCGTGGTCGTACCGCACACGTGCTCCACCAGCGCGTCCACGGTCGGCGCCTCCCACAACAGGGTCGCCGGCCAGTCGTGCCCCGTCAGCAGCGACAACTCGCCCGCCAGCACGACCGCGTCCCGCGAGGACATGCCGAGATCGGCCAGCGGACGGTCCATGGGGAGGTCGGCGACCGGGGTGCCGTGCCACCCGGCGACCCGTTCCGCGATCCGACGGCGCAGCAGCGCTCTCTCGTCGGCGGCCGTCATACCGCGCTCTCCGCCGCGTAGACGCCCTCCAGATAGCGGGCGCGGGTCAGGGCCCGCGAGACCTTCCCGCTGGAGGTGCGGGGCACGGCGCCCGGCGCGACCAGGACGACGTCGGCCAGGCGCAGGCCGTGCCGGGCGGAGACGGCGGCGCGCACGGCCCGGGTCAGGGCCGGTACGTCGATGTCGGCCAGGTGGACGGTCCGCGCGTGCTCGGCCACGACCACCACCCGCTCACCCGCGACGCCCGGCACCCCGAACGCCGCGAGCCGGTCCCGCCGTACGGCCTCGTGCGCGTCCTGCGCGGTGGCCTCCACGTCCTGCGGATAGTGGTTGCGGCCGTCGACGACGATGAGGTCCTTGAGCCGCCCGGTGACGATCAACTGCCCGTCCAGGACGGTCCCGAGGTCGCCGGTGCGCAGCCAGTCGCCCGGCGCCTGCTCGCCGAGCGAGGCACGGAACACGCGCCGGGTCTGCGCCAGGTTGTTCCAGTAGCCGCGCCCCGTGTTCGGACCCTGCACCCAGATCTCCCCGACCTCGCCCTCGGCCAGCACGGCGTGGGCGACCGGATCGACGATCCGCACCCGCTGCCCCACCGGCGTCCCGCACCCCGCAAGCAGCACGGCTCGGGGGTCGTCGGGCCGCGCGGGCAGCGCCTTCCCGGCGGCGAGCGCGTCCCGGTCGAGGGCGAACCGGCCGAGCGGCCGGCCGGGCCGGGCGGCGCTGACGAACACGGTCGCCTCGGCGAGCCCGTACGACGGACAGTGGACCTCCGCGGCCAGCCCCTGCGCGGCGAACGCGGCGTGGAACCGGTCGACGGTGCCGGGCCGGACGGGCTCGCTGCCGTTGATCAGCGCGGCGATCCCGTCCAGCCGCAGCCCCTCCTTCTGCGCCCCGGTGACGGCGGAGGCGCAGTAGTCGTAGGCGAAGTTGGGCGCGGCGCTCAGCGCGCGCGGATGCGCGGCCAACAGCCGTAGCCAGCGCGCCGGTTCGTGCAGGAACGCGGTCGGGTCCATGAGGACCGACAACAACCCCCGGACGACGGGCGCCGCGACGCTCAGCACCAGCCCCATGTCGTGGTACAGCGGCAACCAGCCCACGCAGGTCACCTGGTGCGCGTCGGCGCCGTAGGCGGCGAGCGCCTGGCGGGCGTTGGCGACGACATTGGCGTGGGTGATCTCCACACCGGCCGGAGCCCGGGTGGACCCGGACGTGTACTGGAGATAGGCCGTCGCGGCCGAATCGGGCTCAGGAGCCTGCCAGTTGAGGCCGTCCGAGTCCGGGACCCGGTCCGCCGTGAGGACCGGCACCCGCGTCCGTTCACAGAAGTCCGTCACCTCCGCGAGGGCGCGCCCGGTGGTCACCACGACCGAGGGGCGGGCATCGGTCAGCACCCCGACGAGCCGGTCGCCGTGCCCCGGCAGACCGGGCGGATACAGCGGTACGGCGACCATCCCGGCGGTCAGCGCCGCCAGGAAACCGGTGATGTAGTCCGTCCCCTGCGGGCACAACAGAGCGACCCGTGCACCGGGTTCGGCCTGCTGCGCCAGCCGGGCGGCCAGCGCCCGCACGCGCACATCCAGGCGCCTCCAGGTCAGAGTGCGATGCACACCACGGGAGTTGGGGGCGGGGTGGTCGACGAACGTGAACGCCCGGCGGTCCGGGGCGGTTTCGGCCCAGTGCCGCACGTACTCGGGCAGAGTCCGGTACGCGGGCGCGAGCGGGGGACGGCGGCTGTCCATCGGGCGTGGCTCCTCACATCGCGGTCGTCGCGGTGGCGGCTGGCGAGGGCGAACAAGGCGAACAGGCTGAACAGGGCGGTCAGAGCGGGATGTTGCCGTGCCGTCGCTCCGGCATCGGGGCCCGCTTGCCGCGCAGCGCGCGCAGGGCACGGGCGACATGGACGCGGGTGTCGCGCGGGGCGATCACGTCGTCGACGTACCCGCGTTCGGCGGCCGGGTACGGCGTCCCGTGCGTGCCCTCGTACGCGGCGACCAGGTCGGCCCGCAGCGCCTCCGGGTCGTCGGCGGCGGCGAGTTCGCGCCGGTGCAGCACGCCCACGGCGCCCTCCGCGCCCATCACGGCGATACGGGCCGTGGGCCAGGCGAGGTTGAGGTCGGCGCCGAGGTGTTTGGAGCCCATCACCGCGTACCCGCCGCCGTACGCCTTGCGCACGACGACGGTGACCTTCGGGACGGTCGCCTCGGCGTACGCGTACAGGAGTTTGGCGCCGCGCCGGATGATGCCGCCCCGCTCCTGGCGGACGCCGGAGAGATAGCCGGGGACGTCGGCGAAGGTCAGCAGCGGAATGCCGAACGCGTCGCAGAACCGCACGAACCGCGCGGCCTTCTCGGAGGCGTCGATGTCCAGGACACCGGCCGAGTGCAGCGGCTGGTTGGCGACGACTCCGACACTGGCGCCCTCGACCCGGGCCAGCGCGCAGATGATGTTCGGCGCGAACAGCTCCTGGACGTACAGGAGTTCACCGTCGTCGACGACCGCTCGCAGGATGTCCCGCATGTCGTAGGCCTGGCCGAGCCGGTCGGGCACGATCTCGTCGAGCGGGGTGCCGTCGGCGACGGCACCGGGCGCGTACTCGGGCGGCCGGTCCAGGTTGTTGGCGGGAAGGTACGACAGCAGGTCGCGTACGGTGTCGAGCGCGTCCTCCTCGTCGGCGGCGAGGAAGTGGGCGTTGCCGTTCACGGAGTTGCTGGTGCGGGCGCCCCCCAGGTCCTCGGCGGTGGTGCGTTCCCCGGTGACCGCCTCGATGACGTCCGGCCCGGTGACGAACATGTGCGAGGCGCCGTCCACCATCACGGTGAAGTCGGTGATCGCGGGGGAGTAGGCGGCCCCGCCCGCACATGGTCCGAGGACGACGGAGATCTGCGGGATCACCCCGGACGCCTTCACATTGCGGCGCACCAACTCGGCATACAGGGCGAGCGAGTTGACGCCCTCCTGGATACGGGCGCCGCCCGAGTCGTTGAGGCCGACGACCGGACATCCGGTCTTCAGGGCGAGTTCCATGAGGGCCACGGTCTTCTCGCCGAACGCCTCGCCCATGCTGCCGCCGAAGACCGTGGAGTCCTGCGCGAACACACAGACCGGGCGTCCGTCGACCGTGCCGTATCCGGTGACGACCCCGTCGCCGTAAGGGCGTCGGGCCCCGTCCCCGACGGCTCTGGCCCGTACGAACCCGCCCGTCTCCGCGAACGAGCCCGCGTCCAGCAGCCGCTCGATCCGCTCCCGCGCGCCGAGCGCCCCGCGTCTTCTGGGCGCGGCCGTGACCACCGCCCGTGCCCGACGGTGCTCCAGGTCGGCGATACGTCCGGCGGTGCGGTCCGCCGCGGGTGTCACTGCCGTCAGGGATGTCGTCGCCTCTAGCGTCACAGCCACCTCCGAAGTGGTTCTCGAATATGGCAGCGATTCGGGAGTGGACCGGGGGATCGGCGTTCTGTTTGCGGGAGTTGAGTCCCAGGCGACGGAGGTTCGTCCTGAGATGACAAGGGAGGGACCAGGGATGGGCGCTATGGTGGTCCAGACCACTGAGATCGTCATGTCTCTTGGAAACGTTGTCATACGGGAGGACGCACGGATGGGATCACCCATGACCACGATCGCTGTCGACGGAGCCGGCCGCCGCCTCAGGCGTGGCCTGGCCCTCGGCCTGACCGCACTCCTGCTCGGCCTCGCGGCCCTGCTGGGAGTCCCGCACTCCGCAGGGGCCGCGACCGGCGCCGTGACGGCGTACCCGGTCCCGTCCATCTATCCGGCGTCCACCGACTACCGGCTGACCGTCAACGGAACGGCCGTACCCGTCACCAAGTACACCGGATACGACATCGCCCAACTCGCCCTGGGCACCGGCACCGCCACCATCTCCGTCACCAAGGTCAACAACACGGCCATCGGCGCGTACAGCATCAGCCCGCAGAAGCTCGGCATCGCCGGGACCGTCAGCGGTCCCACCCTGACCTTCACCGTCCAGAACGACGAGTACCTCATCGTCAAGCTCGACGGCCGCCCCAACCTGGTCATCGCCGCAGACCCGGCCGAGACCGACCGCCCGGCGACCGGCGGCACCGGGATCTTCAACGTGCAGAGCGCGCCCTACTCGGCCCAGCCGAACACCGGGGACTACACCACGACGGCCTTCCAGAACGCGCTGAACGACGCCGCCGCGTACGGATCGGCCCATGGCACCCAGGGCATCGTGTACGTCCCGGCCGGCGTCTACACCCTGGGCAACCTCTATCTGCGCAGCAACCTCGCCCTCTACCTGGCACCGGGCGCGGTCCTCCGCTACACGGGAGACGCCGCCCACTATGTGGTGAACGGCCACAAGACCTCGCAGGGCCGCGACCTCACCTGGTTCATCTCCACCCGCTACTCGTCCTCGAACATCAAGATCTACGGCCGCGGCATCATCGACGGCAACGGCAAGGCCGCGCTCGCGCCCTCCAACCTCGGCGTGAACCTCCTCGCCCCGATCTACACGAGCGGCTTCACGGTCGACGGCATCACCTTCCGGGAGTCCAGCAGTTGGGCGGTCATCCCGCTGCGCTCCTCGGACCTGGCCTTCCGGAACATCAAGATCTTCAACAGGTTCGACATGGGCGAGAACGACGGCATCGACGTCATGGAGTCCACGAACGTCACCGTCGACCACGCCATCGGCATCGCCCTCGACGACCCGTTCAGCACCAAGACCTGGCCGGCCGGCGCCGACATCTACAAGACCGTCCCCGGCACCGCCCGACCGCTCGACAACGTCACCTTCAACGACCTTGTCTCCTGGACCTATTGCTACGGCGTCAAGGTCGGCCAGGGCGTCTACGAGTCGCAGAACAAGGTCACCTTCCAGCATGTCGTCGTCTACGACGCGGCGGTCGGCATCGGCGTCCACCACAAGTACGGCACGGCGAGCGCGACGAACCTCAAGTTCGACGACATCGACATCGAGCGGCTCAGCTTCAGCAACGACGGCAATCGGACCTGGCTCGCCATGATGACCGGCAACACGGCGGGCATCGGCCCGGTCACCGGCGTCACGATCTCCAACGTCCGTGTCCGCAACGCCGGTACGACCGCCGCGCGCATCAACGGCCTTCCCGGCGCGCCCATTTCGGGCGTCGCGCTGAGCCATATCGTGATGCCGGGCAGCACGACCGGAGCGAGCACCCTGACCCAGGCCGGCCTCACCAATCTCTCGGACTACGGCAGCCTCACGATCACACCCTGATCACCGCCTACCGGCCGGGACCCGCAACCGTATCCTGGGGGCGGTCCCGGCCCCGGTACGCGACGGAAGGGTGGTCTACGACCCACGTGAGCAGTCGTTCCCCGCACCGCCAGAGCACCAGACCCACGATGCGCGATGTCGCGGAGCGGGCCGGCGTCGCCGTCGTCACCGTCTCCCGTGTCGTCAACGGCAGCGGAACGGTCCGTGAGGAGACGGCCGAGCGGGTCAACGCGGCGATCAGCGCCATCGGTTACCAGCGCAACGAGATCGCGCGCTCGCTGCGTCCCGGACAGAACTCGATGACCATCGGACTGCTGCTCGGCGACCTCACCAACCCGTTCTACGCCTCCCTCGCCAAGGCCGCCGTCGAGGTCGCCAACCAGGCAGGCTACGCAGTGCTGTTGAGCACGGCCGACGAGGACCCGGAGGTTGAACGCCGGGCCGTCGGCGAGCTGATCGGACGGCGGGTCGCCGGGCTCATCATCGTCCCCGACCAGGGCGACCACGCCTTCCTCGACGAGATCAACGGCCACGACCACGTGCCCATCGTCTTCGTGGACCGGCCGGCCACCGGCGCCGACGCCGATGTCGTCCTCGTCGACAACGAGGACGGCGGACACAAGGCCACCCGGCACCTCATCGACCAGGGCCACCGCCGTATCGCGATCCTCGTCGCCCCCTCGTACTACAGCACCGGCCGCCGACTGCGCGGCTACCGCAAGGCGCTGCGCCGCAGCGGCATCGAGCCCGACAAGGACCTCGTCGTCACCCTGCGCCGCGGCACCACCGAGGAGGCGAGTGCCGCCACCCGCACCCTGCTCACCTCCGCGAACCCACCCACCGCGGTCTTCGCCACGACGGGCTTCCTCACCGAGGGGGTGCTGCGGGCCTGCCGAGACCTCCAAGTCGCCGTCGCGGTCGTGGGGTTCGACGACTTCAAGCTCGCCGACATGCTCCCCACGCCGGTCACGGTGGTCACCTCCGACACCGAGGAACTCGGCCGCCGGGCCGCCCACATCCTGCTGGACCGCATCGACGGCGACGATTCCCCCGCCGGCCGCACCGCCCTCCCGGTCGAGCTGATCGCACGCGGGACCGGCGAGATCGCACACCCGTGAGCCGTCAACGGCTGGGACAGCACCGGTAGTTCACTCCAGGCGTCATGGTCCGGACCATTGACGGCGGCGCCCGGCTGGTGGACTCTTCTCGATGGATACGTTTCCACCGGTGAGTTCGTCCGGCCCCACACGGCGAAGCAGGAGACCTCGACATGACCGTCCCGTCCCCCTTCAAGAGACGCCTGAGCGCAGCCCTTTCGATGGTGCTGCTGCTGGCCCTCGTCCCGGCCCTGCTGGTGCTGCGCGCCGCACCGCCTGCGCAGGCCCTCGACAACGGGCTTGCCAAGACGCCTCCGATGGGATGGAACGACTGGAACGCCTTCGGCTGCAATGTGACGGAGCAACTGGTCGAGCAGACCGCCGACTACCTGGTCTCGTCCGGCCTGAAGGACGCCGGCTACCAGTACGTCAACATCGACGACTGCTGGATGACCTCGGCCCGCAACTCCGCGGGCCAACTGGTCCCCGACCCGGCCAAGTTCCCCGACGGCATCAGCGGCACCGCCGCCTACGTGCACGCCAAGGGCCTCAAGCTCGGCATCTACGAGAGCGCCGGCACCGCCACCTGCGCGGGCTACCCCGGCAGCCTCGGCCATGAGCAGACGGACGCCAACAGCTTCGCGGCCTGGGGTGTCGACTACCTCAAGTACGACAACTGCAACCACCAGAACGTGCCCGACCAGCAGCGCTACACCGCGATGCGCGACGCCCTCGCCAACACCGGCCGCCCGATCGTCTACAGCCTCTGCAACTGGGGCCTCGCCGACGTGTGGACCTGGGGGGCGGGCGTCGGCAACAGCTGGCGCACCACCGACGACATCAACGTCAACTTCTCCACCGTGGTGTCGATCTACAAGGCCAACGTCAAACTCGCCCCGTACGCCAAGCCGGGCGCCTGGAACGACCCCGACATGCTCGAAGTCGGCAACGGCATGTCCTTCACCGAGGACCGCTCCCACTTCAGCCTCTGGTCGGAGATGGCCGCACCCCTGATCGCCGGCACCGACCTGCGCAAGGCCTCCGCCGCCACCCTCTCCCTGTACGGCAACAAGGACGTCATCGCCGTGGACCAGGACTCCCTGGGCAAGCAGGGCACCGAGATCTCCAACTCCGGTGGTCTGCACGTCCTTTCCAAGCCCCTCGCCAACGGCGACGTCTCGGTGGTCCTCTTCAACGAGAACTCCTCCGCCGCCACCATCACCACCTCCGCGACGGCGGCCGGCCTCCCCTCGGCGTCCTCCTACCGGCTCAACAACCTCTGGTCGCACGTGATCAGCAGCACCACCGGCGCCATCTCGGCGAGCGTCCCCGGCCACGGCTCCGTGATGTACCGGGTCTCCGCCGGCAGCGGCACCAGCGTCGGCACCACCCACCCGCTCATCAGCGCCTCCTCCAACCGCTGCCTGGATGCCTACGACAGCCAGACCACCCCCGGCACCAAGATCGAGATCTGGGACTGCGGCGGCGGCGCCAACCAGGCCGTGACCATCACCGCGGCCGGTGAACTCCGGCTCTACGGCGGCACCCAGTGCCTGGACGCCTACGACAACCAGACGGCCAACGGCACCAAGGTGGAGCTCTACACCTGCGGCGGCGGCGCCAACCAGAAGTGGAGCCTCAACCCCGACGGCACCATCACGGGAACCCAGTCGGGCCGTTGCCTCGATGTCACCGGCGGCGACCAGGCGTCAGGCAACGTCAACGGCGTCGCGCTGGAGCTCTGGACCTGCAACGGCGGCGCCAACCAGCAGTGGCGCCTGGGCTGACCGTCCGCTTCCCCCCACCCACGGAGCCGGTATGAACCCAACAGCACGGTGTATCAGGCGAGTCGGGACCGGCCTGATCACCGCACTGGCCCTGTCCGTGCCCGTCGCCGGCGATGTCGCGAACGCCGCCGCCGAGGCGACGATCTGCAACAAGTACTGCGACGCCCGCGACCCGGCCCTGTCCCCGGGGGACCGCCAACCGGTCTCTGCCGCCCTCTACTCCCGCACGATCGCCCTGCACTTCGACGACACCGACGCGATGGGCTGGGCCTCGATCACCAATGGCAGCCCCGGTGACGAGGTCTGGCTCGACCGCTCCTTCGACGGTGGTCGCACCTGGAGCTCCGGCAGCAGGCTCGGCGACACCACCGTCCCCGCGGGGCAAGGCGGTTGGCGCACCCTGATGTACAACGTCGACGACTGGAACGCCCTCGGCGTCGGCGCCCTGCGCGCCTGCGGCAAGGCCGGTGACCGGGCCGAGATCGCCTGTACGTCGTGGGCCCGGACGACCTGGAACGCGGGCAGCCGTCCGACCGCCGCGGCCACCGCGCTGATGCAGTCGTACAACCCGGCCACCGGCCTCTTCGACACCACCGGCTGGTGGAACTCCGCCAACGCCCTGACCGCCCTCGTCGACAACATCCGCGCCACCGGAATGGGCAGCTACAAGTACGCGATCGCCACCACCTACGACCGCAACCTCTCCGCCCAGGGCGGCAACTTCACCAACGACTACATCGACGACACCGGCTGGTGGGGCCTGGCCTGGGTCGACGCCTACGACCTCACCGGAGACAGCCGCTACCTCAACACCGCCCGCGCGGACGCCGATTACATGGCCCGCTACTGGGACTCGTCCTGCGGTGGTGGCGTGTGGTGGAGCACCGCCAAGACCTACAAGAACGCCATCGCCAACTCCCTCTACCTGGAGCTGAACGCGGCCCTGCACAACCGCGTCGCGGGCGACACGGCCTACCTCGGCCGGGCCAACGCCGAGTGGTCGTGGTTCAAGGGCACCGGGATGATCAACGGTTCCCATCTGGTCAACGACGGTATCGACCTGGCCACGTGTGGCAACAACGGTGGCACCACCTGGTCGTACAACCAGGGCGTGCTGCTCGGCGGCCTGTCGGAGCTGTACCGGGCGACCGGTGACTCCGCCCTCCTCACCACCGGACGCCAGATCGGCGACGCCTCGACCACGTCCACGGCGCTCAACTCCGGCGGAATCCTCCGGGATCCGTGCGAGACGAGTGGCTGCGACGGTGACGCCCCGTCGTTCAAGGGTGCGTACATCCGGGGGCTGAGTGCCTTCAACTCCCGGCTGTCCGACCGCCCTTACACCGCGTACATCAAACGGCAGGCCGACGCCGCCTACGCGAGCGACCGCAACTCCCTTGATGCGTACGGGCTGCACTGGGCCGGACCGGTGGACTCCACCGACGCGGCCCGGCAGCAGAGTGCGCTCGACCTGATGAACGCGGCCAACTGACGTACCGTCACCCCTTGCCGGTCAGCAACCGCCGAGGATTGGCGATGCGGAAGGCGTACGCGGCGGCTCCGCCCAGCCCGTGCCCGGGGTGGCTCGGCGGCTCCGCGTACGGCCGGTCCGAGCCCTGGACCACGGCGTTGACACCGAGGGCCCGCACAATGGCCTCGACGGCGGTCGGGCCGTACGACGAGGTCTCGACGAAGACACCCAGGTCGGCCTCGCCCTGTCCGCCACCCCGGGCGGCCAGTCGCTCCCCGTGCAGCGGGGCGAGACCGGCCAGCAGCGCGAAGCACACCCGCAGACGCGGGTGGCGCGGGCGGCCGAAGGCGCGAAAGGCGTACCAGGCGGCGTGCATCTGCTGGACGTACGGCACCATCGCGGGCCACCAGGACGGGTCCGCCGAGGAGCCCACCGCGGGTCCCGGGTGGACGAAGAGCGGCAGGTCGCGTTCTTCGAGCAGATCGAGGAGCGGAGCGCAGCGGGCGTAACCGACCGCGTCGGCAAGGGAGTTGGCCGGGAGTTGAAGGCCGGCGAAGCCGCGGTCGAGGTCCTTGGCGGTCGTGGCCGCGTCGATGTCCCGTACGCAGGTCGCGGCCCAGGCCCCGAACGGCTCGGGCAGCGCCGCCGCGCCGTCGTGGTAGGCGTCGAGCAGAGGCCGTGCCTCGGCCGTGGGCAGCCACTCCACGCCGATCGGCGCGGACAGCGAGACGAGGGCCCGGCCGAGGCCGTCCGCGGCGGCGAGGTCCGCGCGCAGGGCGATGTCGTGATCGGCGGGCGATATCTCGAAGGGCGGCTCACCGTGCAGGAACAGCGTCCAGCCGTCCAGGTACGGCGGTTCGCGGCGGGCGCGCAGAGCCGTCACCAGCGACGGGGTCCACAGATGCTGGTGTACGTCGACGTTGGTCATGTCGTGTCTCCCGCCAAGGCGTTCAGTGTGCTGCGGACGTCGTCGGATCCCAGGATGTCGCAGCTCACCGTCTCCACGTCCACGCCGTGGGGCCGGTCGTCGTCGAGCCGGGGCACTGCCTTCCGGATCGTGCGGTGCAGGAACTCCGGCCCCCGCCCCAGCGCGGCCGGCGCCGCCAGATCCACCGCCTGAGCGGCCACCACCGCCTCCACGGCGAGGAGTTGGCGCAGCCGCCCGAGCATCGTCGTCAACCGCCGTGCGCCGAGCGCCGCGTTGGTCGAGTCGTCCTCGACGGCGTCCGCACCCTGCCGGGGGTCGGTGCACACCGGCGCCGACAGCATTCGGACTTCGGCGACCAGCGCCTGCGCCGTCTTGACCAGCGGCGCGAACCCCGAGCGCTCCGGACCGTACGGGGAGAGGTTCGCGGGCAGCCCGCTGACGGCGGGGTCGAGCAGTCTGCGCATGCGTTCGGCGCAGATCGCGGCCGTCTGCGTCAGGGCCAGCGCGAGGGTGTCGTAGGCGAGGGCAAGGCCGGGGGTGTGGAAGTTGCCGGAGGACAGGATCTCGCCGGTGCCCGGCAGCACGACAGGGTTGTCGCCGCAGCCGTTCAGCTCGGGACGCAGCGCGGCGTCCGCGAAATCCAGGGCCGCGTACCCGGCACCGTGCACCTGGGCGGCACAGCGCAGGCTGACCGGGTCCTGGACCCGCCGTGCGTTACGGGGATCGCCCAGGTCACCGCCGTCCAGCAGGGCGAGCAGTCCGCCCGCCGCGCGGGACTGTCCGGGGGCCGGGCGCAAGGCCAGTATCCGGGGGTCGAGCGGGCTGGTGTTGGCCCGGAAGCCCTCGTAGGTGAGTGCCGTGACCGCCTGCGCCAGGGCGAGGACCGCACCCGCCTCGTGCAGGGCGAGCGCGCCGACGCCGGCCGCCAACGGGCTCGCGCTGCACAGCACATGGCCGTCCTTCGGACCCAGCGCGACGGGGGCGAGACCGGCCCGGCGCAGGGCCGTGCCACCGTCGAGCACCTCACCGCCGTACTCGGCGCTCCCCTCACCGATGACGACCAGACCGGCATGCGCCATCTGGCACAGGTCGGAGGCGCCGATGGACCCCACCTCGGGGATCACCGGATGCACCCGCGCGTTGAGCAGGGCCACCAGGAGTCGCGGGACCTGCGGCGACACCCCGCTGCCACCGCCCGCGAGGCCGTTGACCCGGGCGAGCAGGGCCGCCCGTACGACGGGCGCCGGGAGTGGATCGCCGACCGCGTTCGCCCGTCCCCGCACCGTGCGCACGCTGAACGCGTCGAGCTCCGCACGGGGCAGGGCGTACGAGGAGCGGGCCCCGAGCCCCGTCGTCAGACCGTAGGTCGGCATCTGCCGGTCGACCACGTCGTCCACGACGGCCCGTTCGTCCGCGAGGCGCGACAACACCCCGTCGCCCAGGGCGACTTGGGCACCCTGGTGGGCGACGGCGACGACATCGCCGTAGGACAGCGTCCGTCCGTCGACGACGACCTTGGTCACCAAAGGTTTCTCCCCATGTCCTGTCATGTGTGAACCTAGCGCGCGGGCCCGTGATGATCGAGTGGTGATGACCAGGGGCCGGGCGTACGGTCGAACGGTGAGCATGCGGTGGACGCCTCCGTCCGCCGACGTCTCGTGAGTGCGACCCGACATGAGCAGCAGCCCTCAGCAAGCCTCCGCGGAGCAGACCACCACCCGGGACGCGGGCGGTGGCGGAAACACCATGGCGCTGCTGGTCATCGCGTCCTGCCAGTTGATGGTGGTCCTGGACATCACCATCGTGAACATCGCGCTCCCGCACATCCAGAGCTCGCTGGGTTTCTCCACCACCAGCCTGGCCTGGGTCGTCAACGCCTACACCCTCACCTTCGGCGGTCTGCTGCTGCTCGGCGGCCGGGCCGGCGACATCCTGGGCCGACGCCGGGTGTTCGTGTTCGGCGTGCTGCTCTTCGTGCTGGCCTCCCTGCTCGGCGGGCTCTCCCAGAACTCCGGCGAACTCCTCGCCGCACGCGCCCTCCAGGGCGTCGGCGGTGCCATCGCCTCCCCGACCTCCCTCGCCCTCATCAGCACGACGTTCCGCGAAGGCCCGGAACGCAACCGGGCGTTCGGGGTGTTCGCCGGTGTCTCGGCCGGCGGCGGCGCGATCGGGCTGCTGATGGGCGGGATCCTCGTCGAGTGGCTGAACTGGCGGTGGGTGCTCTTCGTCAACGTGCCCATCGGACTGCTCATCGTCCTCGCCACCCCGCGCTGGATCCGCGAGTCGGAACGCCATGCGGGCCACTTCGACATCACCGGCGCGCTGACCTCGACCGTGGGCATGGTGCTGCTGGTGTACGGCTTCATCCGGGCCGCTCAGGAGGGCTGGCGGGACTGGCTCACCCTGGCCTCGTTCGCCGCGGCCGTGCTCGTCCTCGCCCTGTTCGTGCTGGTCGAGCGGCGCTCCCGGCAGCCGATCACCCCGCTGCACATGTTCCGCGACCGCAACCGGGCGGGCACGTACGGCATCATGCTCTGCCTCGCCGCCGCGATCTTCGGCATGTTCTTCTTCCTCACGCTCTTCGTGCAGGACGTGCTGGGCTTCAGCCCGTTGGAGGCCGGCTTCGCCTTCCTGCCCGTCAGCGCGGTCATCGCGGTCGGCGCCGGCCTGGCCTCACGGTTCCTGCCGACCTACGGGCCCAAACCGTTCATGGTGGTGGGCGCGGTCCTCGCGGCGGCGGGCCTGTCCTGGCTGACGCTCACGGACGTCGACTCCACCTACCTGGGCAGCGTGCTCGGCCCGATGCTCGTGTTCAGCCTGGGCATGGGCATGGAGTTCGTCTCGCTGACCCTGATGGCGCTCTCCGACGTCCCCGTCCAGGACACCGGCGCGGCCTCCGGACTCCTCAACGCCATGCAGCAGGTGGGCGGTTCGCTCGGACTGTCCATCCTGGTCACGATGTTCGGCACCGCCAGCAGGAACGAAGCCAAGGACCAGATCCCCGCGTTCCTGGCACAGGCCACGCCGGCCGAGCGCATCCGCTTCCAGCGCACCGGGCAGCTCCCGGGCACCTGGGGCGACCACGTCCTCACCGCCGGCGCGTCGGCCGCCTTCGTCATGGCCGCGATCTTCACGGTGGTCGCCGCGCTGATCGCGTTGGTCGTGATCCAGGTGCGCCCCTCCGACCTGGAACGCCTCAAGGGCGGCGCCGGTGCGGCCGGTCCGATGTGAGGACCGCTGTCCGTACGACGCGGTGCGCAGACCGCGCCACTCACTGGGGAGACCCCGTACGCCGTACGGAAGGCCCGGCCGAAGTGCGGCGCGCTCACGAAACCCCGGCGCCGGGCCACCGCGGACACGGTGGGCGCGCCCGCGGGCGCGGGTCAATTCACGGGCGCACTCCTCCAGCCGGAGATCCGGTGGGCCCGCGCGATCGTCTCCGGCGACAGCGCCGGATCGCCGAGACACCGGTCGATGTGCTCCCGCACGCGGACCAGCAGATGACCGCCGGTACCGGCCGGGTCCGGGCGGGTCAGGGTGGCGTCGGCCACCTCGGAGCCGATGGACGCGGCCGGTGTGCGCAGGATCGACGACAGCACCGCGGCCACTCCGTTCCGCCGTCGATCGCGGTCCCGGTGATCCGGCGGAGATCGGCCTCCGCCACGGCCGGCCGCCCGTCCTGGAGCAGGGTCGCCGTGCCCGGCACGTGCACCCGGACCGCGAGGCAGGGTGCGGGGGAGCGGGTGAGGGCAGCCGGTGTGCGCCGGAGGCGCTGGGCCGCGGCCTCCAGGGTGGACACCCGGAGGTGACCGAGGCGGTGGGTCGTGACTCACCCGTCGAACGGGCCGTCGTCGAGGCCGACTTCGGGAACCGACGCGGTCGTCGACGCCGGTCTCGATGTGCTCTGTCCTCCACACCGGATGCCCCGACGGCCCGGCCTTCGACAACTCCCGGGCGGCGGGTTCCAGGACGGGACGAACCGGCTCGGCCCTCTCGGACATGGTGTTTCTCCCGAAGTTCACAGATCTCGTAGGCGTCGCAGGTGTGGTGCGTGACCGCCGTTCGCCCACGCCAGGACGGGAAAGCCCACGTCAATCGCCCAGGAGCGCACCGGGACCGACCCATCGACGCCCGCGGCGGAGTCACGCCCCGCTGTGCTCGGGCCGTGCCTTCGGGATGCGCTGCTCGAACCACACGACCTTGCCGGTGCTCAGCCGCGTCGCACCCCAGCGCAGGGCGAGGTGGTCGACCAGGAACAGCCCGCGTCCGTCCTCGTCGCCCAGGGCCGCCTCCCGCATCCGGGGCACCTGGGGCGAGTCGTCGGTCACCTCGCAGCGCAGCACGTCGGTACGCAGCAGCCGTAGGGAGATCGGACGGGAGGCGTACCGCACGGCGTTCGTGACGACCTCGCTGACCAGGAGCTCCGTGGTGTCGAGCAGGGCGTCCAGACCCCAGCGGCGCAGCACCCTGCGGGTCAGCCGGCGGGCCTGGCCCGCGGTGAGCGGGTGGGGGTCCAGGTGCCAGTAGCCGACGCTGTCCGGGGGGAAGCCCTCGAAGCGGGCGGTGAGGAGGGCGATGTCGTCGTCGCGGGGGCCCGGCGCCAGCGCGGCGAGGATCCGGTCGCACAGCCGCTCCAGCGAGGAGAGGCGGTGTCGGTACGGGGTGGAGTGGAGATGGGTGCGCAGGGCCTCCACGCCCGTCCCCACGTCCGTGTCACGGGACTCGACCAGGCCGTCGGTGTACAGCACCAGGGTGGTGCCGGTGGGCGCCGGCATCTCCACCGACTCGAAGACGACACCGCCGACCCCGATCGGGGCGCCCGGCGGCACCCGCAGGACCTCCGCGTGGCCGTTCGGACGCAGCAGCATCGGGGGCGGGTGCCCGGCGTTGGCCATGAGGAGGCGGTGCGAGATGGGGTCGTAGATCGCGTACAGGCAGGTCGCGATGTGGTCGCTGCCGAGCCGCTGGGCCTGTTCGTCGAGGTGGTGCAGCACCTCGTGCGGGGGCAGGTCGAGACCGGCGAGGGTCTGCACGATGGTGCGGAGCTGGCCCATGATCGCGGCCGAGGTCATGGAGTGGCCCATGACGTCGCCGACGATCAGCGCGACCCGGTTGCCCGACAGCGGTATCGCGTCGTACCAGTCGCCGCCTACCTGCGCGGTCTTGGAGGCGGGCAGATAGCGGCTGGCCAGTTGCACGCCGGTCGGCTCGGGCAGCGAGGACGGGAGCATGGTGTGCTGGAGCGTGTCCGCGACGGAGGCCTCGTGGCCGTACATCACCGCCTTCTGGACGCCGATCGCGGTGTGGGTGGCGAGCTGGGAGGCGACGAGCAGGTCGTCGCCGGTGAACACGGGCCGATCGGGGCGGCGCAGCAGGACGACGGTGCCCATGACGTGGTGGCGGCCGTGCAACGGGGCGATGATCAGTCGGCGGCCCGGCGGCAGCGTCCCCGGCGCGCTCGCCGCGGGGCCGAGCAGCTCGGCCACCGCGGGGCCGATGCCGGGCGCGTCGCCGAAGGCAGGCTGTCCGGCCATCAGCAGTCGGGAGAGCCGGCCGGTGGGCGCGGGCTGCACCCGCTCGGTCACGTCCGCGTACTCGGCGTGCGGCATCAGCAGCGCCGACCTCGCCTCCGGCGCCCGGTCGATGCTGTGCAACTGCAGCACGACGGGCACGGCCGACTTCTCGTCCCCGACGGGCAGCGGGTCGTGCAGGTGGATGACGATCGCGTCGGCGAAGGCGGGCACCGCAGCCCACCGCAGTTCCCGCAGCGTCTCGTCCAGGTCCATCCCGCGCGCGATCCGCCGGGTGGCCACGTCCAGGTACTGGAGCCGGTCGGTCTGCGGCACGGGCTCCGGCCGCGTGAGGGGCATCGGTCCGCTCGACGAGGCGCCTCGCCGGGCGGTTCCGGCGGGGCCGTCGCGGGGGCTGTGCTGCTCCGTCACACTTCGTCCCGTCCACTGGTGCGGCCGAGGGCCGCGGTGTCCGTCCTACGGCCTCAGTCGCGCCGTCGGCAGCAGAGGAAGACCTGTTCCTCGGGCGGGACGTCTGCCACCGCCGGGGCGTAGGTGTACGAGGTCTCCTTGACGATCTCGAAGCCCGTGATGTCCAGGATCCGGTGCAGGTCGTCGAGGAGATAGCCGGAGACCCGGATCGTGTGGCCGAGGAAGGGGATCTCGAAGTCGTCCACATGGGCCTCCACCATCGACAGGGCGAGCAGGCCGCCCGGGTTCAAGAGGTGGTGGATCGTGCGCAGCGCGAGGGGGATCTCCGCGCGCGGCAGCATCAGCAGGGAGAAGAACGCGGCGACACCGTCGAAACGGCCCAGGTCACGGGGGCCACCCGGGCGCAGGTCGGCGAGATCGAGCTGATGGAACGTGGCGGCGGGCACGTACTCCCGGGCCAGCTCCACCATCCGCCCCGACAGATCCACGCCCACGACCTCGAAACCGGCGTCCGCGAGCTGTCGGGCGGTCGGCACACCCGTGCCGCAGCCGAGGTCCAGCACACGGGAGCCCGGATCGAGGGACTCGACCAGCCAGTCACCGGCGGCGATCTGGCCCTCCTTGTGCGGGAAGGCCTCGTCGTACCGGTCACCGATGGCATCGAAGGCCTCGGCCTGACCTGAGCGGTCGAGCCGCAGCCTGTCGTAGCCGGTCCCGTCCTTCGCTCTGCTCACTGCAGTGGCCTTTCGATGACCTTTCTTCCGCGCATAGTGGATTGTCCCACAAGTGGGGAAAGCGCGGTTTAGGTGGGGAAACGCCGTGAGGGACGCCCCGGGGCACCCCTCACGGAACGTCGAGGGCGAGGAAGGCGAACGGACTGGATACAAGAAGGTGTGAGAAGGAAGCCCGTTCATGGCCTCGCCACGGCCGACGGTAGGAGTCAGGCGGGGATCAGGTCGCGCAGGTTTTCCGGGGTGACGATCCGCGAACCCTCGGGCAGCCCGTCCGGGCGGCGCAGCCCGATGTAGGTCACCGGACCGTCGTGCTCCTCGCCGAGCGGAGTGTCGCTGCCCGCCAACGCCAGGTACAGGGCGGTGAGTTCATCGGCCAGGTCACCGCCCGCGTGCAGCACGGTGATCCGGTCGCCTGCCGTCGCGATCAACTCGCGACCAGCTCGCGCACGGTCCGCAGGGTGCGTCCGGCGATCCGGACGACCGTCTCCTCGGACAGTCCCGACAGCCGTTCCCGCAGCTCCGCGGAGAGCTTGAATTCCACGGACAGCAGCACGGCGTCCAACTGCCGTGCGGCGGCGGCGCCTTCACCCACGGGACCCGTGGGCGTGGGGACGCGGAGCCTGTGCCGGATGACCAGCGGTTCGAGTCGGTCGATCATTCCGGCATGGTCCCAGAACCGAACAAGCGGGCGCATTCGGGTTTTACGGCCCGGGAGTCGGGTCAGCCGGCCAGCCAGTCGTACGCCGCCTGTGCGCTGAACTCCGCCTGCCCGCCCCGCAACAGCAGCCCCGCCGTGGCGAACTCGGCGGCGTCGGCCTGCGCGGCCACATACGGGATCGCGATGCAGCGCATCCCCGCCGCCCGCGCCGCCGCCGCGCCCGGAGCCGCGTCCTCCAGGACCACACAGTCGGCCGGAGCCGCCCCGAGCCTGCGCGCGGCCTCCAGGAAGACGTCCGGGGCGGGCTTGCCCCGTGCCACCTCGTCCGCCGAGACCATGGTCCGCAGCCACGCGTCGAGCCCGGTGCCCGCCAGGATCGCCCCGATGGCCTCCGGCGAGGAACCCGAGGCCACCGCCATCGGCACACCCTCGGCCGCCAGCAGCTCCACGAACTTCCGCATCTCCGGATATACACGCGTGGCCGTCCGGGCCAGCGCCAGATAACGGCGGTTCGTCTCCGCGAGCAGGTCCTCCAGCGGCGCCGTGAGCCCGTGACGCTCCTTCAGCAGGGCAAGGGTCTCCTGGGTGCTGATGCCGACGAAGCGCTCGTGCTGGGCCCAGGTGAACTCCGGGACACCATGCTCGGCGAGGGTCTGCCGGGTGGCTTCGTAGTAGTTGGGCTCGCTGTCCACGAGGGTTCCGTCCAGATCGAAGATGACCGAGAGGCCGCCGAGATTGCTCATGCGCTCAGGATGCCAAGGGTCACTTCCCGGCCGCGCGGCCGACCGCCTCCACGAGCGGCAGCAGTCGGTGCGGTACCCGCTCGCGCAGCGCCATCTCGGTGCGGGTGCGGACCACTCCCGGCAGGCTGATGAGCCGCTGGATCACATCCTCCAGATGGCCGTTGTCCCGTGCCACGACCCGGGTGAGCAGATCTCCGCCGCCCGTGATCGAGAACGCCTCGACGATCTCCGGTACGGCGGCCAGCGCGTCCCCCACCTCGTCGAGATGCCCCTGGGTGACCTCGATGTGCACGAACGCGAGCACCGGGTGGCCGAGCGCGGCGGGGGAGAGGAAGGGACCCGTACCGGTGATCACCCCGTCCCGCTCCAGCCGGTCGAGCCGGGCCTGGAGCGTGCCCCGGGCGACGCCGAGCAGCCGTGCGTACTCGCGCACGCTGGTACGCGGCTCCTCCAGGAGCAGCCGCAGGATGCGGGTGTCGAGTTCGTCCACGCTCATGGCCCACGACTGTACCAATGGCTTCATTACAATGACCCTGTGCCAATGGCCCACTGCTTCGAGAGTCACTTGAGCCAGTCGCCCCGATGATGCTGTGATGGGCCGGTCGATGGCGCTGCGGACCTCCGCGGCGCCTTTTTCGTGCGGGTGTGCGCAGGGGGCGGGAAACAGTGCTGAAGAGGGTGTTCGTGGCTCCGGACCCGGGGCGGACGCGGCTGCGGTTCGCCGGTCGGGCCGTCCTCGGTATCGGCCTCGCGGTCGTCGTCTGTGGGCTGACCGGGCAGTCCCTCGCGGGCGCCGTCACCGGCGGTCTCGCCGCGCTGCTCGCCCTGTTCACGGTCACGGACGCCACGGTGCGCGGGCAGGCCGTCACCACCGCGCTGCTGCCCTGCGCGGGACTGCCGGTGCTCACCGCCGCGGCCGCACTGCACGACCACCCGGTCGCCCGGGACCTCACCTTCCTCGCGGTCGTCGGCGCGGGTGTCTATGCCCGCCGCTGGGGACCGCGCGGCCACAGCCTCGGTGTGTTCGCGTTCATGACCTTCTTCGTGGCGCAGTTCCTGCACGCGACCACCGCCCAACTGCCCGCGCTGTATGCGGCCGTCGCGCTCTCCGTGCTCAGCGCGGCGGCGGTCCGCTTCGGCCTGTGGTGCTACGAGCGCCGACAGCCACCACCCGCCGTTCCCGCCCCGTCGGCCGGCCGCGGCCTGGCCCGGGTGACCACGCGACAGGCGGTCCAGGCGACCGCGGGCGCCGGATTCGCGCTCGTCGTCGGCCAGTTGGTGTCCGGACAGCGCTGGTACTGGGCCGTCGGCGCCACCTGGTGGATCTTCGTCAACACCGCCTCGCGCGGAGAGACCGTGGTCCGCGGTTTCCGCCGCGTCCTGGGCACGGTCCTCGGCATCGGCCTGGGCCTGCTCGTCGCCGTACCGCTCCACGGCGCCGTCGTCCCGACCGCGATCCTGGTCGCGGTCTGCGTCTTCACGATCTTCTATTCGGCCTCCGTCTCCTACACCTGGATGATGCTCGCGGTGACCCTGCTGGCCGAGCTCCTCTACGGCCTCCTGGGCGTCCTGACTCCAGGCCTGCTGGCGCTGCGCTTCGCGGAGACCGGAGTCGGCGCGCTCGGCGCGGTCCTGGCCGTCCTCCTCGTGCTCCCGGTGACCACCCACACCACCACGGACGCCTGGATCCAACGCGCCCTGCACTGCGTCCACACCTGCACCGCCGAGGCCACCGCCCGCCTCGCCGGCTCCACCACGGCCGACCCCGCCGCACGCGTCGCCGAACTCGAACAACTCCTGGCCCGGGTACGGCAGTCCGTAGCCCCCCTCGTGCACCCGCTGAACCCCGCCCTCGACCGCAAACGCCGCGCCCACCGAGTCCTAGCCCTCCTCGACGACTGCGCCCACGAGATCCACGGCCTGACCACGGCGACCGCCGCCCCGGAGACCTCCCACGACAACCGCCTGTCGGACGCCTGCCGCCGAGTGGAGAGGGCGGTGGAGGCGCTCACCGAGGGCGGCGGAGCGACGTTCACGGCTGCTCCGACCCGACCGCCTGCGGAACCTGCGCTGGCTCATCTCCTTGGTGTGGAACGGGCTTTGGTGGAGCTGGCTGAGCCGTTGCGGGTGCGGTCGGGTTCGCGGCTTGTGGGGGCTTGAGGGGGAGTGGTCTGGCGGGCTCGGGGTTTCGTGTAACGCCCGCCAGGCCGCTGGCTGTCGGCGCGTGGAGATGGTGGTGGAAGGCTCGCCGAGGGCGGCGCGGCGCAGTTCACGGCCGCCCGAAGAACCCCCGCCGGCCCATCTTCACAGCCTGGAACGCGCCTAAACCGAACTCGCCAAGCCCGTGCGCACCAGGACAGGCATGCCCCCGGTGACCAAGTAGCCGCTTTGGTCTAGACCGCTCGTGATCGACTGCTACCGTCACCCCCGACAGCACAGAACCGAGAGGGGACAGCGGTGACAGACGGCGGCAGGCGTGAACGGCGGGCCTTCATCGGGTCGTTCACGGCGGCGGGCGGACCGGGTGTCGTCGCGGCGACGGTGGACGCGGACAGCGGCGCGCTGACCGTGCTGGGCAGTGCCGACGGCGTCCCCGACCCCTCGTACCTGGCCCTCGACAGTGACGGGGAGACCCTGTACTCGGTCAGCGAGACGGCCGAGGGTGCGGTGGCCGCGTTCCGTGTCAACGGCGACAAGCCCGAGCTGCTCGGGGCGCCGGTGCACATCGGTGGCGCGGGACCGACGTACCTGAGTCTGTTCGCGGGGCACGTGCTGACCGCCGACTACGGCTCCGGCACCGTCACCGCCGTTCCGGTCCGCCCGGACGGCACGCTTTCCGACCGCCCCTCCGGACAGGTCCGGCACGTCGGCTCGGGACCGCACCAACAGCGCCAGCAGGGCCCGCACGCCCACCAGGTCCAGCCCGACCCGAGCGGCCGCTGGGCCGTCAGCGTCGACCTCGGCACCGACTCCGTACGGGTGTGCACGCTGGACGCCGGACGCCCCGTACTCCACCGCGAGACCGCCCTCCGACCCGGCTCGGGCCCCCGTCACCTGGCCTTCCACCCGGACGGCAGCCACGCCTACATCGCCAACGAACTCACCCCGACCGTCACCGTCTGCCGCTGGGACGCCGAGGACGGCTCACTCAAGCCGCTGACCGAGACATCGGTACTGCCCGGCGCCCCGGCCGGCGAGGCCGCCTACCCCTCGGGCATCGTGACCTCACCGGACGGCCGTTTCGTCTGGACGGCGACCCGCGGCGAGGACGTCCTGTCCGTGCTCGCCGTCGAGGGGGAGGGGCTGCGCCTGGTCGGGACGGTGCCCTGCGGAGGCCACTGGCCGCGCGCGATCACCGAGGCCGGGGGCCATCTCTACGTGGCGAACGAGCGGTCCGGCGACGTGACCTGGTTCGCCGTCGACCCCACCACCGGCGTACCCCGGCGCGGCGGCTCGATCCAGGTGACCGCGGCGTCCTGCGTGGTGTTCGGCTAAGCCCGGGCCCACATGCCGAAGGGCCCGCTCCCGCGTGAGGAGGGGCCCTGTCGGCGCTACGGCGTTACACGTACGGGGTGGGTCAGCGAACCGGCGCGCCCTGCGGCTGAGGCGGGGCGATACCCAGCGCCGTCGTGTATTTGGCGAGGGCCAGCTTGCCGATCGCCGGGTACGGGCCGAGCGACTCGGCGGCGGCGCAGCCCGCCTCGGCGGCGGCCGCCTGGAGCAGCTCCGGGTCGATCTCGGGACCGATCAGATAAGGCGCCAGAGCGAGTTGCTGCGAGCCCGAACCCCGCAACTGCTCGGCGATGGCCGCGATCGAACCGTCCTGGTCCAGAGCGGCCGCCATCACCGGCACGGCGAGGCGCGCGGAGAGCAGCATCCCGGTGATCCCGGCCGCCTGCACGGCCTCCTCGCCACCCACCGAGGCCAGGACGATGCCGTCCGCGGCGGTGGCCACGTTGAACAGCCTGGCGCGGTCGGCACGGGCCAGACCGGCCTCGGAGAGGCGCACGTGCAGCGCCTCGGCGAGCAGCGGGTGCGGGCCGAGGACATCGGTCAGGTCGGCCGCGACCCGGCTGTCCATGACCGCCTGGCGGACCTGGCGCAGCAGCGCGCTGTCCGGACCGGCGAGCAGCGGCACCACGACAGCCACGGGACCGTCGGGCTCCTTGACGTCGGCACCGGCGGCCCTGGCCTGCTCGAAGCGGGCGGTGCGCTCCTCCGCGGCGTGCGCGAGCACGGACGTCAGCGTGGGGAACTCGGCGTCGTCCCCGTCGAGGTAACCGATGCGCCCGTCGAGACCGGGCAGCTCGGAGCGGGCGATGCTCACGACCTCCTCGGCGAGGCTGCGCGTGGCGGCGCTGGGCGTACCCGGCACGGCGAGGACGAACGCGGGCGCGCCCTCGGGAGCCGCCAGCGGCTCGGGTCGGCGGTGCCGCCCGGGCTGGCGAGGTCGCGGCATTCGTACTGGCAGGCCGGACGCGGGCCCAGTGGGGGAGCTCATGGCGACGCATGTTACTGGCTTCCTGGGCTCCCCTGTTCGGGGAGGGTGCAGGTGAGCGGTATCCGTCCTGTTTTGTCTGATGAGTTACGTCCGGATCAGAAGTGATCACCTCGTCTCCCTGAGGTCACCACGCGCACCATCACGTCGTCGCCCGGAAGTGTGAGGGCGCCCGCCGCGAGATCGCGCGCGATCCGCACCGCGCCGTCCAGCGGATCACCTTCCGCCGGAACCCGCCGGGCGTGCGGCAGCCGCTTCGCCAACTCCTCGTGCAGGGGTACGAGGAGGGGGTCGCCCATCTTGAAGAGCCCACCGGTGAGGGCGACTTGGGGGTCTCCGGTGGGCGGGCAGACCGCGACGGCGGACTCGGCCATGCACCGCGCGGCGGCGCGCAGGATGCCGGCGGCCACCGGGTCGTCCGGGGCGCACGCGGCGACTTGGGGCGCGAACGACGCGAGTACGGCGGGACGGTCCGGCCGCGGATACAGCTTGCCCGGCAACCCCGACACCGCCCCGAACTGATCCTCGGCACGGCTCAACAGCGCACCCGAGCCGCCTTCCCGCCCGTCGTACGCACGCAGCGCCGCCTCCAGCCCCGCCCGCCCGATCCAGGCCCCGCCACCACAGTCACCCAGCAGGTGGCCCCAGCCGTCGGCCCGCCGCCAGTCGATCAGATCCGTGCCGATCGCTATGAGTCCGGTACCGGCGGCCACCACGGCACCGGGCCGGGACCCGAGGGCGCCCGCATAGGCGGTGACAGCATCGGCGACGAGCGCGACCGTCCGCACCCCGAACTCCCGGGCCAGCGCCCCCGGCAACTCGGCCCGCAACCCGTCACCGAGGGTGGCGAGACCGGCGGCCCCGATCACAGCCGTACCCAACCCACCCACCGCGTCCGCACCGACCAGGGCGCGCACCATGGGCACCAGTTGCTCCATGAGATGCCCGGCGTCGATCCCCCGAGCACCGGTCCGAACGGCCTGCCCCGATGAGAGTGGACCGGACACCGGACGACCGGCCCCGCCTACGACGACACGGAGCCCTGAACCTCCGGAGTCCACGGCGAGAAACCCGCCGACGGCATCCGCCACCCCGTCCGCACCGTCCTCCGGCACGGTCACGGCAGGCGCCAGTCCACCGGTTGTCCTCCCTGCCGGACCAGCAGGTCATTGGCGCGGCTGAACGGGCGTGAGCCGAAGAAGCCGCGGTCGGCCGACATCGGGGACGGGTGGGAGGACTCCACCGAGGGCAGGTCGCCCAGGAGCGGGCGCAGGTTGCGGGCGTCGCGGCCCCACAGGATCGACACCAGCGGTTTGCCACGCGCCGCGAGCGCTCGTATGGCCTGCTCGGTGACCTCTTCCCAGCCCTTGCCGCGATGGGCCGCGGGACTCCGCGGAGCTGTGGTGAGCGCCCTGTTGAGCAGCAGCACCCCCTGCTGGCTCCACGGCGTCAGATCGCCGTTCGACGGCTGGGGGAGCCCCAGGTCCGTGTTGAGCTCCCGGTAGATGTTGAGCAGGCTCGGCGGCAGCGGACGTACCTCGGGGGCCACCGAGAAGGACAGCCCCACCGCGTGCCCCGGGGTCGGATACGGATCCTGTCCGACGATCAGGACGCGGACGTCGTCGAAGGGCTGCTGGAAGGCGCGCAGGACATTCGGTCCGGCCGGTAGATAGGTCCGCCCGGCGGCGATCTCCGCGCGCAGGAACTCCCCCATCCCGGCGATGCGTCCGGCCACGGGTTCCAGAGCTTTCGCCCAGCCCGGTTCGACGATCTCATGCAACGGTCGTGGTGCCACGGGCGTCACCCTACTGCCGTACAGGGCCCGGCGATCAACCGGAGGGCCGAGCCCGACCGAGAGCGACCGAACCGTCGACGGCTCTGAACGAATCCTGCCCGCACGGGAGTTCCGGCCCAGGTCGCTCCCGCCTTCATGCGAGGACCGCGGCGCGCACGCACAGCACATCCGGGAGATGGGACGCCAACTGCCGCCAACTGTCGCCGTCGTCGTCCGACGCGAACACCTCGCCGTTGCGATTGCCGAAGTACACGCCCGCCGGGTCCGCGCCGTCCGTGCACATCGCGTCGCGCAACACCGTGCCGTAATGATCCTCGGACGGCAGGCCCGCCGTCAGCGGCTCCCAACTCCGGCCCGCGTCCGCCGTACGGAAGACCCGGCACCGGTGCTCGGCGGGCACCCGGTCGGAATCGGCGTTGATCGGGAAGACATACGCCGTGTCGCCACGGTGCGGATGGGCCGCCGCCGCGAAGCCGAACGTGGACGGCAGGCCCTCACCGATGTCCGTCCAGTGCGCGCCCGCGTCGTCGCTGCGGTACACCCCCCAGTGGTTCTGCAGATACAACCGGTCCGGGGTCGCCGCGTCCTGGGCGACCTTGTGCACGCACTGGCCGAACTCCGGGTTCGGATCCGGCAGGAACACCGCCGAGACACCGGAGTTGGACGGCTCCCAGCTCGCGCCCCCGTCGCTCGTCCGGAACACGCCGGCCGTCGACACGGCGACCGTCACGGCCCGCGGGTCGCGCTCGTCGGTGAGGACGGTGTGCAGTCCCTCTCCGCCACCGCCCGGCACCCACCGTGAACGGGTGGGGTGTTCCCAGAGCGGGCGTACCAGCTCGAAGCTCTCGCCGCGGTCCTCGGAGCGGAACAACGCGGCCGGCTCCGTCCCCGCGTACACCACGTCCGGTTCCGCGGCCGCCGGGTGCAGTTGCCACACCCGCTCCAGTGAAGCACCCGTGTCCTTGGGGAACTTGACGGCCGGCCGCGTGGGCTCGGCCCAGGTGCGGCCCAGGTCGTCGGAGTGGAACACGGACGGACCCCAGTGCGCGCTGTCTCCACCGGCCAGCAGTCTCGGTGTCGGGCCCCGTGTGTCGACGGCGACCGAATACAGTGCCTGCGCGTTGAAGTACGGACTCTCGTCGAACTCCCAGACGCCACCGCGCCTGCGCCCGATGAACAGGCCTTTTCGCGTACCCACCGCGAGCAGCACCTCAGTCATGCCGATCACCTCCACCGCGTTTTTGGCGACTTCGCCCCTCTCCCTGGCCAGTCTGCACCTCACCACTGACAGTGGCCCCCGGAATCGCCATCACCCCAGGTCAGGGCGCCGGGTCCGGTCGGTGTGGGCGGATTTGCGGTGACCCCGCGCCCACCACCTCCGCGAGCCCGGGCAGCCATGGGAACGCCGACTCGGGGTATTCGTCGTGAGCATCGGGGAGACGTCTCCCGTATGGGAGGGCGGTTCGGCGTGTCAGTGCGTTCATGAGGAGGATGCCTTCGATGGCGTTCCGAGGTCCGAAGGTGTGGCTGTGGCGGTGGCGGCGCAATCCGCTCAAGCGCCGCGCCGATGCGGTGGAGTCGTGGATCGTGCTCGGCGCCTGGCTGATCACAGTCCTCGCCGGTGTGCTCGCCGGTCTGACGGCGACGAGGTCCGTCGAGCACGAGCTGGCTCAGGAACGCGTCGACTGGAAACCCGTTGTGGCCCTGGTGACACAGGACGCGCCCGGCCCTGCCCCGGCCAACTCCAGCCGGACGAACAGCGAGATGGTCTGGGCGAAGGTCCGCTGGACGGCCACGGACGGCTCCTCGCACACCGGCCAGATACGTGTCCCTTCCGGCAGCGAACTGGGCACCCCGGTGACCGTCTGGACTGACCCGCAGGGCCACCTGGTCACCAAGCCCGCCACCCCCTCGCAGGCCCAACTGCGCGCCACCCTCATCGGAACCCTCCTGGGCGTCGGCGCGGCAGCCGTCCCCTTCGTCGGCGCCCGCGCCCTCCGCATCCGTCTGGAACGCCGCCGCATGGACCAGTGGGACGAGGAGTGGGCACGCTTCGGCCCACTGTGGGGGCGCAAGACGGGCTGAGCGCCCGGCCGCGACGGGGAGTGCCCCTGGCCTGCTGCGGCCGCAGGCCGGGCACCCCTAACCGAGCCTGACCTGCCGGAATCTTCCGGCACGGCCCGGCCGTTGGGGCCGAGGGGCGGGCTGTGCGTCCTGACCCGATGGATGCCCCTGGCCTGCTGCTGGCGGCATGCCGGGCACACCTACCGGCCTGACCGGGCCCGCACCTTCCGGCACGAGCGGGCTGCCGTGCCGGCCGGCATGCGCCAACTGCGGCTGAGAGACGGGCTGTGCGCTCCGCTGCGGCGAGCGCACACGGCGGAGGCTCTCGCCATGCCCGCCCCCACACCTACCGGGTCTCACCGGCCGGGACTTTTCGACACGGCCTCAGCATCCGCTCGTCCTCCAGGAAGTCTCGGCCCTCGTGTCCACGAGCACGCTCCAACTGAGGGCCGCAAGACGCGTTGCACGCCTCGCCACGGTCGAACAAGGCCCCCGACCCTTCGCAGCCACATGCCGGGCCCCTCACCGCCTCCGCCCCACCCACACCTCCCGACACACCCCCAACAACCGCTCGTCCTCCAACACATCCCCACCCCCATGCCCACCTGCCCGTACCAAATGCCGTCGCGGAGCGGCGAGTTCAGCCTCAACCAGGTCCAGCAGAGGCGACGCGGCCGCCCCCATGTCGAGCAGGCACACAGCGATGGCGCCCCGCACCCGCGGATGTTCCGTCCAGGCCGAGCGCAGCACCGGAACAACCCTCTCCACCTCCCCGGTGACCCGCCGCAACGCACAAGCGCCCACCGTCCGCTCCCCCTCGCACTCCGCCGCGATCATCCGCGACAACCCGGGTGACGCGGCCACGGCAGACGACCCCAGCCGCGCCACCACCTCCGCGGCAGCCCGCCGCCGACCCGCATCCACACCGTCCAACTCCCGTACCAGCACCGGCAGTACAGCCGCCGCATCCCCCTCCACCGACCACAACGCACCGGCGGCCACAGCCGCACACTCGGACCCCAACAGCCCCCGCAGCACCGGTACAACCCCGTCCGCACCACCCCCGAACGCATCGAGCGCCCGAACCGCAGACTCCACGATCCGCTGCCTCGACCGCACCCCCTCAGGCATCCCGCGCAACAGCCGCAGCACCTCCGGTACGGCCTCCCGGTCGGCGAGGGCGGTCAGCGCGGACAGGAGCGGTACGGCATGGTCGAACGTCTCGGGGGAGTCGAGGGGTACCCGGCCGAGCCGGTGTCGTAGCGCCGGGGCGAGTGGTGCGGCGGACCGGCCGAGGTGGACGATCACCCGCCCCAGATCGTCGGGCAGCACCGGCCGTGCCAGTATCTCGGCCAGCACCGCCGTCGCCCGTGGATCTCCGCTGCGGGCAAGGGCCTTGAGCGGGCCGCCCAGGGTCGGCGGCGCCCCACGCCCCCAGCGCCGCACCCACAGGTCCGGGCGTGCGCTCACCAGCGCGTGGAGGTGATCGGCGGCAGGCGCGGCCAGATGGTAGAGGTCCCCGAGGACGGACACGGCGGCGTCGCGCAACAGGTCAGACCCCGCGTCGAGTTGCCGACCCACCAGCTCGACGGTCGCCGAGTGGTCGCCCCGCCACTCGCGGAACAGTCCCGCCGACAGCCACACACCGTTGCACCGGTCGGACAGGTCCGGACTGGTCAACTGCCCGTCCAGCAGGGCGATCCGGTCCGTCAGCCGCCCACCGAGCGCGGTGTGCAGCGTACGCATCAGATCCGCGCCCTCCTCGTCCGAGGGCCGCGATCGCCGTAACCGCCAGGCGAGTGTGTCCGGGTCTGAGTCCAGGTGGTGGCCCGACCGGCGGCGCTCGGACCGCTCCTCGAGGAGTCCGACGACGGTCGGCACCAGGTCGGCGGGGAGGAGATGCGGTGCGCAGCCCGCGAGTTGGCCGAGCGCGGCGAGCCGTAGCCCGGGGGCGTAGGGCGGAGTGCCGAGCATCAGAAGGATGTCCAGCGCCTCGTCGGCGTGGGCCGGGTGCCGGCGTACGAACAGGCCGAGGCTCTCGGCGAGGGCGAGCAGCACCCGGTCGTCGCGTTCCACCGTGATCCGCTGCCGCAACAGGCCGAGCACGCGCGCGGGTTGGTCCAGGAACCGGACGACTGCTTCCGCCGCCGCCAGGCGCACGCCGGGGTCCCGGTCTCCGACGAGGCCGGCGAAGGCCTCGGCCCCGGCGCGGACGGCGGCATCCGCGCTCCCCCGCAGCCCGTGTCCCTGGCCGATGCTGATCAGGAGTTCCACCAACTCGCCCCGCTCCGCCACCTCTTCGCGAGCGATCAGCGCGCACAGAAACGGAACGCAGGCGAGGGTCGAGTCGTACACGATCCCCTGGTGGTGCACCACCCCGTACATCCCGTCGAGCGCGCCCGCCCGCTCGACGGGGTCCGTGGCGGCCAGTCCCCTGAGCAGTCCGGGCACGTCCGCCGCACTGCCGCACGCATGCCGCAGTGTGGCCCAGTCGACCTCGTCGATCCCCGTGAACACGTTGTCCTCCCCCAGACGAAGTGCCAACGATCACGAGTCTGCACCACGCCACTGACAACGAAGCGGAATCGAGAGGCGACCGAGGGTCAGTCCCCTTCGGGCAGGGCGCGGGCCAGGATCGTGTCGAGGCCGGCGGAGTCGGGAAGGGTGCCGAAGGCGTGCCCCCAGTCGCCGCCCAGCCGGCTCGCGCAGAAGGCGTCGGCGACCGCGGCGGGGGCGTGCCGTACGAGGAGGGAGGCCTGGAGCGTGAGGGCCATGTGTTCCACCAGCCGGCGGGCTCCCGTCTCGGTGGCCTCGCCCAACCAGGTCCTGAGCCGGGTCACGGCCGCGTCCAGACGGCTGTCCACGCCCCGCGCCAGGGCGAGTTCGGCGAACAGCGCCTCCGCCGTGCCGGGGTCCCGGGTCAACGCTCGCATCACATCAAGGGCGTTGACGTTCCCCGAGCCCTCCCAGATGGAGAGGAGCGGAGCTTCGCGGTAGTGGCGGGGCATGCCCGACTCCTCGACATAGCCGTTGCCGCCGAGGCACTCCAGGGCCTCCGCCGTGAAGGCCGGGCCGCGCTTGGTGACCCAGTACTTGCCCACGGCGGTGGCGATCCGGCGGAACGCCGACTCGGCCTCGTCCCCGCGCACCGCACGGTCCGCAGCGCCCGCCAGCCGCAGCGTGAGAGTCGTCGCGGCCTCCGACTCCAGCGCCAGATCGGCCAACACATTGCGCATCAGCGGCTGTTCGAGCAGCCGCGCGCCGAACGCGGACCGGTACCGCGCATGATGACCCGCCTCGACGATCGTCTTGCGCATCAGCGTCGCCGACATCATCACGCAGTCCAGCCGAGTGCAGTTGACCATCTCGATGATCGTCTTGACCCCGCGTCCCTCGGGCCCGACCAGCCAGGCGACGGTCCCGTCGAACTCGGGTTCCGAGGACGCGTTGGACCGGTTGCCCAGCTTGTCCTTCAGCCGCTGGATACGGAACACGTTGCGGCTGCCGTCGGGCAGCACGCGCGGCACCAGGAAGCACGACAGCCCGCCCGGAGCCTGTGCCAGCACGAGGAACACGTCGCACATCGGCGCCGACGTGAACCACTTGTGCCCGCGCAGCCTGTACACACCGGGCTCGGCGGTGGGGGTGGCCGCAGTGGTGTTCGTACGGACGTCCGAGCCGCCCTGCTTCTCGGTCATCCCCATCCCGGCCAGCAGCCCGCGCTTCTCGGTCGGCACGCGCAGGACCGGGTCGTACACGCGACTGGTCAGCAACGGCTCGTAGACCGCGGCCAGTTCGGGCTGGGCGCGCAGGGCGGGGACTGCGGCGTACGTCATCGAGGTCGGGCAGCCGTGCCCGGCGTCGGTGTGTCCCCACACCAGTCCGCCCGCGGTACGGGCCACATGTGCGCCGGGGCGCTCGTCCGCCCAGGGCGCGCCGGCCAGCCCCTCGGCGACGGCGACCCCCATCAGCCGATCCCAGCTCGGGTGGAACTCGACCTCGTCGATGCGATTCCCGTACCGGTCGTGCGTGCGCAGCTCCGGCTCGTACCGGTTCGCCTGCTCACCCCACTCCTGCGCCTCCTCGCTCCCAGCCGAGCGCCCGAGCCGCCGCACGTCCTCCTCTGCCCACCCGGCGCCCTCCCGGCGCAGCCCCTCAAGCAGGGCCGCGTCATCGGAGGCGTCGTACGGGGCCAGGGACGGAGGCTGGTTGGTGACGTCGTGCGTGGCGTTCGGCGGGTGCGGCGGTGTGTGCGCGAGTGTCTGGGCCATACGGGCAGTGTTGCACTAATGCTGCGACCGCAGCAATGATGTAACACGAGAACTGCCCCATAGAGTACGAGGCCATGCGGATGAACATGTCAGAAGGGCCCGGCGACGTGGACCTGCGCCCGCTGTCCGCGCGGTCGGTCGTCCTCAGCCTGCTGCTCGGCACGCATCCGCCCGAGCTGCCCGTACGGGATCTGCTCCGCGCCGTCGAACCGCTCGGTGTCGCCGGATCCACCCTGCGGGCCGCCCTCAGCCGGATGGTGGCAGCCGGGGACCTGCGGAGCACGGACGCGGTCTACCGACTCAGCGACCGCCTGCTGGAACGCCAGCGCCGCCAGGACATCGCCGTCCACCCTGAGACCCGCCCGTGGGACGGCGACTGGGAGATGACCGTCGTCACCGCGACCGGCCGCGGCCCCGCCGAACGCGCCGAACTGCGCGGCGAGTTGACCGCACTCCGCCTCGCCGAACTCCGCGAGGGAGTCTGGCTCCGCCCGGCCAATCTGCTACGGCCCCGACCGGACGAACTCGGCGCGGTCGCCCGGCATTTCACCACCCGGCCCGAGGAGCCTGCCCGTCAACTGGTCATGGATCTGTGGCCACTTGAGACCTGGGCGAAGACGGCCGAGGCGCTGCTCGCCAGGATCACCGCCACCGCAGACTCTCCGGCCGACCGTTTCACCGTACTGGCCGCCGCCGTACGGCACTTGCTCGCCGACCCGGTCCTGCCCCCCGAACTCCTGCCTGCCGACTGGCCGGGCCACGCCCTGCGCACCGCGTACACGCGCCACCAGCGGGAGTTGACCGCGACCGTGCTGGGAAACCCGGCATGACCCGAGGGGGCCCGGCACGGTCGCAGTCACCGTCGGAGGCTCACTTGTAGGTGATGTCCGAGGATGTGTACTTGCAGTAAGTGCTGTCCGGGCCGGTGCCGTTGGTCGGCGGCTCCGCGCCCGTGTTGTTTCCGATGTACTTCTGGCAGGGGATCATCTTCTTGCTGGTGTCCCCGACGATCGTGATGGCCTTCAGGGTCGCGCTGTCACCGTAGTTGGTGTTGATGCCGACGATCCTGCTGCCCTTGTAGGTCGCCTCGATGGTGTTGAGGTTGATCGTGCGCTTGTACTGCGTCTTGCAGTTGCCGCACGAGCGGACGAAGGTGCCGAAGGTCTGCGCCGCGAAGTTGGAGATGTTCAGCGTTCCGGCGCCGTTGAACTGGAACACCTTGTCGCTGGCCTCCTTCGCGCCACCGCCGGAGACGGTGTACACGTTGGACGACGAGGAGCCCAGGAAGGTCGCCGCGTCCTCGCCCACGTCCTCCCACCACACGTTCTGCAGCGTGCAACTGCCCAGGCAGTGGATGCCGTCGGCGGCGGGGGAGCCGATGATGACGTTCTTGACGACGGCGCCGGGGGCCAGTTCCAGGATGGGGCCCTGGTCCTCGTCCTGGCTGCCCGTGCCCAGGTCGCCGCTGCCGTACAGGCGCAGCATCCCGTAGTCCTTGGTGCCCGAGACCGAGATGGTCGAGGTGACCGCCTGGCTGCCGCTCGCGGTGGGCCAGGTGGCGGCACTGGCCGGCGAGAGGGCACCGGATGTCATAAGCATGCCAAGCGAGAGGCCGAAGGCCGCCGCCGCGCCGGTGAGCATGCGGGGCCGTAAGGAAGAAGTCATGTCCCGATTCCTTCTCCGAGGTCGTTGTCGCGGGGTGTGGTTGGTCTTGTACGTGAACGGTGAGTGCGGTCGCGGATGCCGCGGTCACACATCTGAACGGAACGTAGGGTGCAAGCGCTTTCTAGTCAACGCCTCACGCCGAAACTATTCGGAGAGTGGGAGCGCTTCCATGGGGCTCATGTCCATGTCACGATGCCGATGGTCCGCCCTGAACGATGCCGCACGAGCCGCGATCTGGAAGGGACGAAGACGTGCGCCCCACAGCCGACAACACCCTCAAGTCCGCCGCGAAACCGCCGCGTTCGGTGCTCCTGGCCCTCTTCGGAGCACTGGTGCCGCTCCTCGCCGTCCTGACGCTGGTGGCACCCCCGGCCGCCGCCCGCACCGAGGCCGTCCCCACCGCGACCCTCACCGAGGTCACCGGCTTCGGCACCAACCCCAGCAACCTGCAGATGTACGTGTACGTCCCGGCCGCCGTCACCGCACACCCGGCGATCGTGGTGGCCGTGCACTACTGCGGGGGATCCGGCCCGGCGATGTACTCCGGCACCGAATACGCCTCGCTGGCCGACCAGTTGGGCTTCATCGTCGTCTATCCGTCGGTCACCCGTGCCAGCAAGTGCTTCGACGTCTCCTCGCCCCAGGCCCTGCACCATGACGGCGGCAGCGATCCGGTCGGCATCAAGTCCATGGTCGACTGGGTGAAGAGCACCTACTCCGCCGACCCGAGCCGCGTCTTCGCCACTGGCATCTCCTCCGGCGCGATGATGACGAACGTCCTGCTCGGCGACTACCCCGACGTGTTCGCGGCCGGCGCCGCCTTCGCCGGTGTGCCCTTCGGCTGCTTCGCCACCACCGACGGCTCCGAGTGGAACACCGCCTGCGCGAACGGCACCGTCACCCATACCCCCCAGGAATGGGGGGACTTGGTGCGCGGCGCCTACCCCGGCTACACCGGCGCCCGCCCCCGCATGCAGTTGTGGCACGGCACCGCCGACGCGACGCTCTTCTACCCCAACTTCGGGGAGGAGATCAAACAGTGGACGAACGTGCTGGGCGTCAGCCAGACCCCGGCCGCCACCGACTCCCCGGTGAGCGGCTGGACCCGCACCCGCTACGGCGCCACCGGTGACCAGGCCCCCGTCGAGGCGATCAGCCTCCAGGGCGTCACCCACAACCTCTACACGTACGGCATGGGCGCCCGCGTCCTCACCTTCTTCGGGCTGACCGGCGGCGGCACCACACCCCCGCCGTCGACCGGTCCCTGCAAGGTGGCGGTCACGACCAGCGCCTGGAACACCGGCCTCACCGCCTCCGTGACGATCACCAACACCGCCACGACCACGGTCAACGGCTGGCAGCTCGGCTTCACCCTGCCCACCGGCCAGACCATCACCAACGGCTGGGGAGCGACGTACACACCGGCCTCCGGCACGGTGACGGCCACCAATGCGTCCTACGACGGCACGATCGCCCCGAACGCGAGCGTGACTATCGGCTACCAGGCGAACCACACCGGGAACAGTGCGGGGCCCACCGCCTACACGCTCAACGGGACGTCCTGCACGGTCGGTTGATCCACCCCGGGGTGCGTGCCTGTGTCGCTTCCGGCGCGCACCCTGCCCCAACTCCCCTCAGAGGAAGGCAGGTTCTGTGCAGCCAACGAGACGGACCGCGATCGCCGCGACGACAACCGCGCTGTCGGCGCTGGTCGTCCCCAACTCGGCACGCGCGGAAGGGAATGCGCCTCGTCCCGCCGTGCACTGGTTGCACACCTGGACGGCGATGCCCCAACTCACCGAACCCGCCAACCTGCCGCCCGCCCCGTTCACCGGCACCAACTCGATCCTGGTCGACACCACCTTGCGACAGACACTCCGCATCACGACCGGCGGCCGTACTCTGCGGCTGCGCTACTCCAACGCCTACGGCGACACCCCGCTCCCGCTCACCGCGGTGACGGTGGCGCTCCCCGTGGACGGCAAGCCGGGAGCGAGCGCGATCGTGCATGGAAGCGGCAAGGCGGTCACCTTCGCCGGACGCGCGTCGGCGACCGTCCCGGTCGGCGCCCAACTGGTCTCCGACCCGGTGGACTTGGACCTGCCCGCCGCGTCCGTCCTGACCGTGACGACGTACCTCGCGACGGGTCAGCCCTCGCTCGCGCTCACCTCGCACCCCGGTTCGCGCACGACGTCGTATCTCCAGCTCGGAGATCACACGCGGGACGAGGACCTGCCCGGTGCGATCCCGGTCGACCACTGGTACCTGCTGAGCGACGTCGAGGTCCTCGCCCCGCACGACACCAGCGCCGTGGCGATCCTGGGCGACTCGCTCACCGACGGCCGAGGCTCCACGACCAACGCCAACGACCGCTGGCCCGACCAGCTCTACGACCGCCTCCGCGCCCACCCTGCCACCGCCGCCGTGTCGATCCTGAACCAGGCAGCAGGCGGCAACCGCGTCCTCAACGACGGCCTCGGCCCCAACGTCCTCGCCCGTCTGGACCGCGACGTCCTGACGCGCAGCGGAGTCACCCGCCTCATCGTCTTCGAGGGCGTCAACGACATCGGCACCGCCGAGGCGACCCAGGCCGCCCAACACCGGCTCGCCGAAGACCTGTTGGCCGCCTACGACCAGATCGTCGTCCGCGCCCACGCCCAGGGCATCCGCGTCTACGGCGCCACCCTGCTCCCCTTCGGCGGCAACTCCTACGACGACCCGGCGGGTGAACGCGAGTCCTGCCGCCAGGTGGTCAACACCTGGATCCGGACGAGCGGCCACTTCGACGCGGTCCTCGACTTCGACCGCGCCGTACGCGACCCCGCCGACCCGCGCCGACTGCTGGAGTCCCTCCAGGTGGGGGACTGGCTGCACCTCAACCCGAAGGGGTACGGGGTGCTGGCCGCGACGGTCCCGGCCGGGCTGCTGCGTTAGACGCGATCCGCCGGACAGGTGTTCGCCATCCGGCTCCGAACGTGAGCTCCTACGCGCCGCAGCAGTAGACGCCGCGGCTCTGGCGACGGGCGCCGCCGACGAGAGCGGCCGGGCGAGATCGCGAAGACACGACCGCCCTCGTCCTCACCGACGACGATGCGTGGCTCGCCGGCTTCGACAAGAGCTTGACGATGATGCTCACCCGGGCCTCGTCCCTGACCGGCCAGACCCATGATCGGCGGACAAGTCCTAGGCGACCGACTCCTTCGCGGCAGCCGTGGTGGTGGACGAACTGCCCTTCGCCGGAAGGTGGTTGAAGACCAGGTTCAGCACGATCGCCGTCAGACAGCCCGCGCTGATCCCGCTGTTCATCACCGTCTGGAACCAGTCGGGGAACCGCGCGTACACCGTCGGCACCCCGACCGGCAGCATGCCCACGGCCACCGAGACGGCGACGACGGTGAGGTTGTGGTTGTCCTTGAAGTCGACCTGGGCCAGGGTGCGGATGCCGCTCGCGGCGACCGTGCCGAACATGACCAGGCCCGCGCCGCCGAGCACCGGCGCCGGTATCGCCGCGACGACCGCGCCCAACTTGGGCAGCAGGCCGAGGACGACGAGGATGCCACCGGCGACCGCGACGACCCAGCGGCTGCGCACCCGGGTCATCCCGACGAGCCCGACGTTCTGGGCGTACGCGGTGTACGGGAAGGTGTTGAAGACACCGCCGAGGACGGTGGAGAGGCCGTCGGCGCGCAGGCCGTCGGCGAGGGAGCGCGGCTCGATCGGGCGGTCGGTCATCTCGCCCACCGCGATCAGGTCACCGGTCGTCTCGGTCATCGTCACCAGCGCCACCACCAGCATCGACACGATCGCCGAGGCATGGAAGGTGGGCGTACCGAAGTGGAACGGCGTGCTGATGCCGACCCAGTCGGCGTCCCCGACCCCGCTGAAGTCCGTGAAACCGAACGCCACCGCGGCCACGAGCCCCACGGCCATGCCGATCAGCACCGCGATGCGGCTCAGGAACGCCGGCGCGAACCGCTGCACACCCAGGACGACGACGAGGACGAAGGCCGCGAGCGCCAGGTTCTTCGGCTCACCGAAGTCCTTCGCGCCCTGTCCGCCGGCCGCCCAGTTGCCCGCCGCCGGCAGCAGCGACAGACCGATGATCAGGATCACCGTGCCGGTGACCAACGGAGGGAAGAAGCGCAGCAGTTGGCCGAAGACGGGTGCCAGCAGCGCGATGGCCAGCCCCGCGACGATCACGGACCCGTAGATCGCGGGCAGTCCGCCGCCGGTCGTACCGATCAGCACCATCGGCGACACGGCCGCGAACGTACAGCCCTGCATGATCGGCAGCCGTACCCCGAACCGCCAGAAGCCGACGCACTGGATGAGTGTCGCGATACCGCACACCAGTAGATCCGCGGTGATCAGATACGCCAGATCGGCGGCCGACAGCTTCATCGCCCCGCCGACGATCAGCGGCACCGCCACCGCGCCCGCGTACATCGCGAGCACATGCTGAAGCCCGAAGGCGGCCAACTGCCGTATGGGCGGGACCTCGTCGACGGGATGTACGGGGGTGGTCGTTGCCATGGGCACTCCTGAGCGGCGGAGGGGGAAGAACATGCGAACAGCACGAGACCGTAAGCGCCTTGAACAGTTTGTTGATGTCTGTGGTGTTGCCGCTGTGTGTCATGCCCTTCCGCTATGTGCGCGACCCACGTATCGCCGCGAGCAGAGCCGCCCAGTCGGGCAGCTTGACCACACCACCTCGCCCCAGGGAGGCTCCCAGCTCCGCCTCGGCCCGCTCGATGGCCTCCCATCCGGCCCACTCGACCGGCTCGATCCCCTCGGCACGCAGCACGGCGAGGGGGTCCTCGGGCGCGTCCCGTCGTACGAGCATGGAGGCGTCCTCCAGCAGGGACGTCACCGTCTCCTTGGCGTCCGGGCGGTTGGTTCCGATGACTCCCGTCGGGCCGCGCTTGATCCAGCCGGCCACGTACTCGCCGGGTACGGTCCTTCCGTCGCGTACGACACGGCCGGCCCGGTGCGGCACGATGCCGAGATCGGCGTCGAACGGCAACCCGTCCAAGGGCACCCCGCGATATCCCACCGAGCGCAGCACCAACTGCGCCCCGATGTCCTCGAATCGACCTGTGCCGGTTACTCCGCCCCGGCCGTCCGGCGCGGTGCGTTCGAAGCGCACGGCGCCCACGCGCCCACCCTCGGCGAGGATTTCGACGGGACGGAGGAAGAAGCGGAGCCGGATACGGCGTGGGGCGCCCGAGGAAGGCAGCGCTGCCCAGGTGCGCAGCGTCTCCACATTGCGGCGCTGGGCGGCGGGCAGCACGGAGGGGTCGAGGCAGTCCGGGTCGAGCGCCAACTCGACCGGATCCACGGCTACTTCGGTGTCCGGCAGGTTGCCCAGTTCGCGCAGCTCCTTGGTGGTGAAGCGGGCCTGCGAGGGGCCGCGCCGGCCCACCATGTGGACCTCCGTCACACCGCTCGCGGCCAGCGCGGTGAGTGCCGCCTGGGGCATGTCGGTACGGCTCAGCTCGGCCGCGCCGCGCGCCAGCATCCGGGAAACGTCCACCGCGACATTGCCCAGGCCGATGACGACCGCCGAGCGCGCCCCGAGCACGAAACCGTCGGCGGTGGAGTCCGGGTGCGCGCTGTACCAGGACACGAACTCGGTCGCCGACCAACTGCCCGGCAGCTCCTCGCCGGGAATCCCCAGATGGCGGTCGGTGGCGGCGCCCACGCAGTACACGACCGCGTCGTACAGCTCCCGCAGCCGGGCGGTCGTCAGTCCGCCGGGTCCGGGACCCACCCGCACCCCGCCGAGGAACCGCACCCGCTCGTGCTCCAGGACCGTGCGCAGATTGTTCTGCAGGGACTTGATCTTCTCGTGGTCGGGCGCCACGCCGTAGCGCACCAGACCGTACGGGCACGGCAGCCGGTCCAGCACGTCGACCAGCACCCCGGGCTCCTGCTGGACAAGGCTCTGGGCGGTGTAGACCCCGCTCGGCCCGGAACCGACGACGGCGACACGTAGCACGGCGGAACTCCTAACCCGAGAGGCACACAGGAGATCGCAGAATCGCCAGACCACTGACAGGTCCAGGATCGCACCACCGGTGCTCCGCTGACAGAGTGCCGTGCGGGCCGGTCCATGGTGGGCGCGCGTGTCCGTTCGTATGGAATGTGATCATGCGGTTACGTTGCGTGTGTGCTAGAAGCATCCTTTCTTAATCTTTCCGATCGATGCCCGGCGGATGGTGCGGTGTCCGTATGGCCCGCGTGGGAAGTGCAGGAGCACGACCGGACCACCTCGTGGTTCCACGTCAGACTGGCCTTCACCGACGGTGCCCGGGTCGACGCACTCGCCGTGGTGTCCGAGCAGAACGTCTCCGTCGAGGACGTACGGGCCCAACCGGCCCTGTCCCTTGACGACTTGACGGTCCTCGCCGACTGGATCGAGGCACCGCTGTTCGAGGCGTGCGGACTGGAACCAGGGGTGGCGGAAGGGGAGGAGGGGGTGGAGTCGGGCGGTGCGCGCCGGGCCCGTCCGGCCTGGCCGCGCGGCATCGAGGGGCGCTGGCTGGTGGCGCAGGAGTACCGGGCCGCGCAGGAGGAGGGCGTCGATCCGGTCCTCGCGGTGATGTGCGCGACCGGGCACAGTCGGCGCCGGTCGCTGCGGCTCATCTCCCAGGCGCGCGACGCGGGATACCTGACGCCTCGTCATGCGCGGCGCTGAGCAGGCCTGTCGGGCGATCAGGCGTTGGTCGGCAGGGTGGGATGGTCGTCGCCAGGTCTGACGGTCGCGGAACTGCCGTCGCGATCCGTGGAGTTGTCGTCGTCAGCCGTCCGGTCGTCGGTCTCGAAGAACCGTGACAGGTCCGTGTCGGCCACCCCGCCCGGCGCACCGGGATGGTGCGGAACCCCCAACTCCCGGTGGAGACCGTACCTTTTGAACAGTTCGGAGCGCAGCACCGGAATCGGCATGGGCACCCCCGGCACCAGTGCCGCGTAGACCGCGCCCATGAGCAGTGCTCGCAGCATCGGGTAGTCGGACGGGACGTTCCCCGACCCGTACCGCGCGATGGTCTCGCCGAGCAGCTCGGACAGTCGCCGCTGCTCCGGGCACTGCACGAAGCCCTCGCCCTGGAGGAGTCCGGCCATGTGCTGGCGCATCAGCACGGGGCGGTCTTGCGCCAGGCCCAGGATCGCGTCTATGGCCCGCGCCATCCGCTCCCGACCGTCGTCGGTCCGGGGCTCGCACTCCAGCGCCTCTTCCAGGGTGCGGTGCATCAACCGGTGCACCGCGGACTGTACGAGCTGGCGTTTTCCGGGAAAGTAGTACGACACGAGGCCCCGCGCCGAGCCGGCCCGGTCCGCGATGTCGCCCAAGGTCGTGGCCTCGTATCCGCGCTCACCGACCAGTTCGAGGGCCGCCAGCAAGAGCCGCTCGCGGGAACGCCGTCGCAACTCTTCATTGACCGAGGCGCTTCGCGGGGACATGCTGTAACTCCTGCGTTGACTGGCTATCAGCCAACTATACTCAGGACGTCCGGGTCCCCCGCCGTGGGGGCCTGGCCAATGCTGCCGTCCGTCTGGGGCGACGCGGGGGATCGTCTCAGGCGGGCGGCTCCTTTTCACCCAATGGTTTCCTCGGGCGACCTTTGACCCGTCCTCCGGTGCCTGCTTCTCGCACATCTGTCGCACGGCTTGTGATCCGTCCCTAGAGTGGGCACGGGTGTCGAGCCGATGAGGAGCACGGGCATGGAGCAGGACCAGCAGATCTTCGCGCGGATCAACGAGATGGTCGACGACGAGCGCAAGCTCCGGGAGGCCCTCGCGTCCGGCACGATCGACAGCACCACGGAACATCAGCGACTCGGCCAACTGGAACGGGAACTCGACCAGTGCTGGGACCTGTTGCGGCAGCGTCGCGCCAAGGTCGAGTTCGGGGAGAACCCGGACGAGGCGCGGGTGCGGCCGGAGTCCGAGGTGGAGGGGTATCAGGGGTGAGGCGAGCGGTGCGGGCGCTTCAGGCCTCCGGCTAGGAGTCGAGCGCGACCTCGTCGGGGTCGGCTCAGGCAAGCCCGCCGACACCGCGGACCGACGGGCCGGGGTTGTCTCAGCTCAGCCCCGCTCCCGAAGCCTGTCCTACCCGACCAGGTCAAGCACCGGCCGCAGACTGTCCGGCCGCTCCGTCACCGGCCGGTGGTCCACGAAGTGCACCCCGCACCCCAGAGCCGCCGCCCCGCCGTCCGCCCGCCGGTCGTCGCCGACCATCAGCACGTCCTCCGGGGCGACGCCGAGGCCCTCGCAGGCGACGGCGAACAGGCGTGGGTCCGGTTTCTGGATGCCGTGTTCGTACGACAGGACGTACGCGTCCACGTACGGGTCGAGGCCGTGTTCACGGAAGATCGGCCGCAGATCCCAGCCGATGTTGCTGACCACACCCACGCCGATCCCGCGCTCGCGCAGTGTCCGCAGGACGTCCTCCGTGTCCGGGTAAGGCGTCCAGGCGGCCGGCGTCATGTGCCGGTCGTACAGCGCGTCGTACAACGCCGGGTCGGGAAGCGGGACTTGGCGTGCGACGCCGGTGTACGCGGCCCGGTGCAGCGCGGCACTCTCGTCCCGCACCGCCCACACCTCGGCGAACTCCTCGGGCAGCCGCTCGGGTTGCGCCCCACCCGGCATCGCCCCCGCCGACTCCAGCGCCCGCGCCGCCTCGGCCAACTCCGGCTCGGGCAGCGCGATCCCGGTGTCGCGCAGCACGGCACGGAGCCAGGACTCGGTGGACTCTATGCGGAAGAGGGTTCCGGAGAAGTCGAAGAGGACGGCGTTCATGTGGTGATCTTACGCAGTCACGCCAGGAGTCGATGTGTGGGCAGTACCCGGTGGACTGGTTGCTGACCATCGTGACGACCCAGGCCCCCGCCGTGCGATCTCGCCCGCGCCCAGGACATCCGTGCCTCCGGCACACGCCACATGCTCACTCCGGCGAGGCGCCATCCGCAGCAGTCCGTCCAGGTCGACGACGAAGGTGAAGGGTTCGGCAAGCTCGGCCTTGTCGCGTCCGGTCAGCCAGACGTGTAGGTCGGCGACCGACCGTACGACTTCGCCCGCCGCGCCCGGCCGGATCGCGGTGAGTAGCTCCGCAGGTCCGACATATCGATGCCGCCACTCTGCCACTCTCACACCCGCCACCGCTCGTACCCCCCGACAGCCACCGCCACCACGAGCGCGCCCCTAGCAGCCAGCCGCCCACCACGTCCGACAGCCAGTGCACACCCAGCCACACACGGGTCAGTCCCACACCCGCGACGGAGATCACGGCCGTGGCCATGGCCGTACGCCAGCCATAGGGCCGTCCACCAGGCCGAGCGCCGTCATACCAGCCACACCACGGCGCCCGCACACACAAGGCGCAGGGTCAGCGGGTCCCAGATCCAGTCCGTCAGGATCCTGCACGTACGCGTCGCCCCGCGCTGCTCGACCGCCCATCCCACTCGACCGCGACCGGAGTGAGGAGCGCCGCCGAGCACAGCGCCAGGGAGACGGTGGTGCGCCGGACGATCGGGACGGGAGGGACAGGGTGCGCATGGAACGATCCTCCACGACCCGTGGTGTGCGAGTGAAGCTCCGCCGCTCCTCAGCCGAGCGCCCGCAACCCGGGCACGAAGGCCACCAGCACCGGCACCACCGGGACCAGCGCCGCCGTCGCGGTCAGGCCCAGGCGGCGCATTGCCGTGAGCCGGTCCGGGGGAGTGAGCAACCGGTGCACCCGCTGCGGGACATGGGCCTGCGGAGTGGGGCACGGGCCGAACACCCCACGATCTTCGTTGAGTTCGACCAGTGCGAGTGCCGTGGTCAGTCGGCCGAAGCGGCGGGAGGCCATGTCGTCGGCGGCGAGTTCGACCAGGCGATGCATCTCGTCCCGGAACGCGGCGAACACCGGCACCTGCGGAAACCCGTTCGCGAGCGCGCCCGAGCAGTGCAGCAGCCAGTCGTGCCGGGCCTGCGCGTGCCCCTGCTCGTGGGCGAGCAGCGAGTCCAACTGGCGTCCCTTCAGCCGGCGCAACGCGGCCGTGGTGATGACCAGTTGGGGCGCGGTACCGGACATCCACCAGGCGTCGGGCCGCTCGCCCTCCAGGATGACCAGCGGCTCGGCGCCGGGCTCCTCGCCGGGCAACACCGGGGCCCGTACCAGGAGTTCGGCCCTGCGCAGCCGGCGTCGTGCCCGGGCCCGTACGACTTCCCGGACCAGCATCGCCGCGGTCCACGCCCCGCCGCAGGCGAGGGTCACCGCGGTCGCGGCGGCCCAAGGCCCGGTCGTCACCAGGGGATAGGCGTCCACGACCGCGTGCGGCGCACTGGCGAAGACATGACCGCGCACCGCCTGCCACGCGGCGGCGGCGCTGAGCGTCATCGACAGGGCGCAGCACAGCAGCACGGCCACCACCACGCACTGCCAGACCCACAGCGCGACCACCGGCTCATGGTCCGCCCAGTCGGCCCGGGCGAGCAGCCGTGGGGCGACTACGGCGGCCAGGGCGCCGAGCAGCAACAGTGCCGCGGGGACCATCATGGAAGCACCCTATGAGCGGCGCGGTGATCAGGGGTACGGCTTGTCACGCCAAAGTGACGCAGACCACGATTCCGTACAGCCGCGCCCGTGTTCCGGCTCCCCGCCCCCCTTCACAGGGTCAGCAGCATCGCGACCATGCCGATCCCCATGGACAACCGGCACGCCCGCGCCAGCTCCGGCCGGTCGCCCCACCCGACGCTCCCGGCGCCGGCGGCCGTGGCGTTCGCGGGCACCAGCCGGACCCCCGACAGCAGGACGTATCCGACGAAGTAGAGGAGCAACACGCCGGTCACCAGCGGGACTCCGGAGCCGCCGTGCTCGTGGTGGTGTGCGGGGGAGGCGGCCATCACGAGCGCCATGTAGATCATGGCCGCCGTGCCCAGCAGATGGTGCACATGGTGCGGGCTCCTGCGGGCCGTCCACAGGGCGCGCAGCGCCGCCGCGCCGAACACCGCCGCGTAGCCGGGCCAGGCCCACGACGGTGGGCTGAACACCGCGGCGGGCACGGCCATCGCGGCCATGCCGAAGCCCATCAACGCCTCACCGCCCGCGGCCCGGCGCTGCTCCTCCACGGGGCTGCGCATCCGCAGCAGGCAGTACGCCCCGGTCGCCGCGCACAACGCGACCAGCAACCAGCCGGGCGAAGCCGGTCCACCCTGCACGCGCATCCCCCCTGCTCCGTGTCCCTGACGAACGGCGGGCGGCTCGACCTCCATGCCCCGCCCTCGGCCTCACTCTCCGTCGACAGTCGGTCACAGGATGCCCGTGCCGCACGGGGCGCAACCGAGCGCAACGGTGTACACGGGGAGCACTCGGTGGAGCGCGGCAGGTCGGAGTCCTGTCGGAGGCGCGTTCGCGGCAAATTATTCACGAGTAAAACACCTGCTAAACTTGTTTCCCATGAGCAGTGCGACCCCCGCCCCGACCCCGCGCGTCCGACGTCTCCCGCTCACCGGCGTGCTGCGCCTCGGTCGGCCCTCCGACATCTGGTTCAAGCCCGCGCTCAGCGTGGTCGCCTCCGTCGCCCCGCCGAACCTGATCCTGTTGGGCCTCGGCCGTCTCGACCTGGCGATGTACACGATGGCCGGCTCCTTGTGCGCGCTCTACGCCCACAACAAGCCCTACGCCGCCCGGGCCCGTGCCCTGGTGTGGGTGGTGCTCGGGATGATCGGCGGACTCGCCGTCGCGCTGGTCACGGCCTCCCTCACCACGAACGCCGTCGTACTCGTCACGGTCGGCGCCGCCCTGGCCGCCGTACAGAAGGGACTCTGCGACGCGACCCGGATCGGCCCGCCCGGGAACGTGGTCCTCACCTTCATCAGCTCGGCCTCGCTCTTCGCGCCGCAGACGCTCGGCCAGGTCCCCGGTCACCTCGCACTGGCCGCCGCAGCGGGCGCCTGGGCCTGGCTCGTCGGCATGACGCCCGGGCTCGTCCGCCCCTACGGCCCCGAGCGCCGCGCCACCGCCCAGGCACTGAACGCGGCCGCCGCATACGCGGCCGCTCAGGGCGAAGGTCATGCACGCGCGCGTGCCGCCGCGGCGGCCGCCGTCCACGCCGCCGGGCAGTCCCTGCTCGCCACCGGAGCCCGCACCGCACCCCGCCGCGCTCTCGAACGCCTCGTCGTCCGTGCCGAGGTCGCGCTCGCCGCACCCGCCGACGCCGACCCGGAGCGGTTGCGCACCTGGGCGCGCGAACTGCGCGGCAGGGGACCGGTCCCGCAGGCCGATGAGACCGTGGGCGCCGCAGCCGAACTCCTCGGTGTGGAGGCCGAACTCGCCGCCCCCGCCCGCCTGTTGTGGACGAGGCTCGGCCCGCTCACCCCCCTCGTGCTGCGCACGGCGCTCGGCTGCGCCCTCGCCGGATACGCCTCCCTCGCCCTCGGGGTCGGCCGCCCCTACTGGGCCCTCGTCACCGCCGCCTCCCTCTACCAGGCCAACATCACCCTCACCTGGGGCCGTGGCGTCCAGCGCGTCGTCGGCAACCTCGCCGGTGTGCTCGTCTTCGCCGCGGTGGCCCCGCTCGCCCACCTCCACCCGGCGGCACTGGTGCTGTGCTGCCTCGCGTTCAACTTCGGTGCCGAGGCGCTGATCGGCCGCAACTACTGGCTCGGCAGCGTCTGTGTGACCCCGATGGCGCTGCTCGTCACCGAGTTCGCCCGCACCCAGCAGCCCGGCGAGCTGATCACCGAGCGGGTCGTGGACACCCTCGTCGGCGCCCTGGTCGGCCTCGTCGCCGCGGTCGCCGTCACCAACCGCCGCGCGACCGACCGCATCGAGGAGGCGCTGAGCGCGGTGGAACGGGCCCGTGAGCGGGCCGCGCGGCTCCTCGTGGAGCGGACTCCCGCGCCCGGAGCCCTGGAATCCGCGCACCGCGCGCTCGCCGCCGCCCTGGTCGAACTGCGCGCCACCGTAGACGCCGCGTCCGGCGAGTGGTGGCAGCGCGCCCTGCCGCAGGAGCGGGTCGTGCTCGCCGAGCGGTCCGGACACCGTACGCTCGCCGCGACGGTACGACGCCGGGGGCCAGGCCCCTGGATCGCCGTGGATCGGCGCACAGGCGGGAAGACGGAGGGCGTACGGGGATGACGGCAACGAACGGACGGCCGGTGGGCGGGCCGGACCCGGCCCGCCCAACCGCTCCGGGTGCGGTGCGGCGCGACACCGTCGCCGCCGTCGTCGGGCAGTGGCAGGCCGTGCACCCCGACCTCGACACCGGCCCGATGGAGATCATCGGCCGCATCAACCGGTGCGCCGCCCTGCTCCAGCAGGCCGAGGACGCGCCCCTGCGGCGGGCTGGGCTCAGCCGTCCCGAGTTCGACCTCCTCGGCGCGCTCCGCCGCACCGGGCACGAGCTGACGCCGAGCGAGCTGACCCGGGAGACCTTCTCCTCGGGCGCCGCCGTGACCAAGCGCCTCAAGCACCTGACCGAACGGGGTCTGGTGGAGCGCCGCGGCGACACCCGCGACCGCCGGGTCGCCCACGTCCGCCTCACGGACACCGGCCGCGACCTCGTCGACGCCATCCTGCCCGAGCAACTCGCCTACGAGACCACTGTGCTGTCGGGCCTGGACAATCGCGGACAGGGCGAACTCGCTTCCCTGCTCGGCGAGTTGCTCGTCCAACTGGAAGGCCGACCGGGCGTGCTGCGCGTCTGAGCCGCCGCACCTGGACCGTGACGGACCGTTGACGCGGATCGCGTGGTCTCCCTACGTTCGACCAGGCCGGTTCGGGACACCGACCGGCATACGACATGTCGAACAAGGGATTGATGCCGTGGCAGCCGCAGCCTCCGCCCGCGAGACGCTCACCATCGACCTCGGCACCGAAACGGGCCCCTTCCACGGCGGCGCGAGCGGCACGCTCTACGGCCTCTACGGCGCCGGCGTCCCCAGCCGCAACGTCGTCGAGGGCATGTACGTGCGCACGGTCTCCACCAAGGCCCAGGACGGCACCCAGCACCCGGGCGCCGACGCCCTGGAGATCCTGCGCCCCTTCGTGGAGGCGGGCGGCCGGGACGTCTACGTCTACATGACCGACATCTACCGCGGCTTCCCCTATGAATGGCCCGGCGACACCGGAGCCGAGCGGCTCGCCGACTTCACGGCGCGCGTCCGCAGGCAGGTCGAACAGGTGCTGGCACTGGGCGCGTACAAGTCCCATGTCGTGTACGTCCCGTTCAACGAACCCGAGGGCAACATGTTCGGCACGGGGGAGTGGAGCTACGACCAGGTTTCCTGGCGCACCGACCCGCACCGCTACTTCACCGCCTGGCGGGACATCCACCGCCTCATCAAGGACCTCGACCCGGGCGCCCGCATCGCCGGCCCCAACACCTCCCTCCTGTACGACGAGGTGCGCGGCTTCCTGGAGTTCGCCAAGGCCGAGGGCGTCCTGCCCGACGTCATCACCTGGCACGAGCTGTCCTCGCCCGACGAGATCCGCACCAACGTCACCAAGTACCGTGCACTGGAAGAGGAGTTGGGCATCGGCCCGCTGCCCGTCAACCTCAACGAGTACGCACACAACTACCACTTGTCCGTGCCGGGGCAGATGATCCAGTGGATCGCCGCCATCGAGGAGTCCAAGGTCGACGCCGACATGGCGTACTGGAACATCGACGGCAACCTCAACGACTCGGCCGTGGAGGCCAACAAGGGCAACGGCCAGTGGTGGCTGTTCAACGCCTACGGGCAGTTCACCGGCAACACCGTCCGGGTCGACGCGCCCCACCCCAACGTCCAGTACACGCTGCAGGGCGTCGCCGCGCTCGACCGGGACAAGCGGCAGGCGCGGGTGCTCCTCGGCGGCGCCGGCGGGGCCGCGGACGTCGTGTTCGAGCACGTCGACCCCGAAACCTTCGGCACGACCGTGCACCTACGACTCCAGGAGATCCCCTGGACGGGCCAACTCGGCGCCTCCGCACAGCCGTTGCGTCTAACAGATCGCGAACTGCCAGTCCTGGACGGCAAAGTGACGCTGCGTCTGGCCGACCTGGAGGAGATGTCGGCGTACCAGGTGATCCTCTCCCCGGGCGGCAAGGGGGCCCTAGCGCTGTCGCCCTCGGTCGGCTGGCGGCGGACGTACCAGGCCGAGGACGCGACCTATCTCGGCGGCGGCCGTTCGCTGAACGGGCCCGAGGGGTCCCCGTCCGCCGTCGACAGGTTCGCCGGCTCGACCGGCTACCACGTGGGCGGGCTCCGCACCGGTTCCGACGGTGTGCTCGCCTTCTCCGTGGAGGTCCCGCGGGACGGGACGTACGACGTGAGCGTCTTCGCCAACTCCTACAACCTGGCCGACGCGGTGCGCGAGCAGGGGCCCACCAATGTCTTCCTCCGGGTCGACGGCAGGCAGCCGCAGGAACTCCGGTTGCCGCTCGGCTACAAGTGGGCGGTGTGGGGACACGCCGACACCCGGGTCGAGCTGACCGCCGGCGCGCACACGATCACCCTCGCCGCCCAGGACCCCGACCTCGGAGCCACCCGCGGCGACGCCGTCATCGACAGGCTCGACCTCGCCCTGCGCGACGAGCACGTGAACGCACCCGCGCTGTACGACGCCGAGTTCGCTGCCCTGGGTGGCGGCGCCCGCGTCGGCTACGCGTGGCGCGGAGCCTCGGGCCCCGGGGTCGCCGTACTGCCGAGGGGCGGCACCGCAACCTTCTGGGTGCACGCTGCGGACGACGGGGAGGCGGCGGTGAGCGTCGATCTGGTCGGCCCCGGGGACGGCGTGTTGACGGTCAACGGCGAGGATGTGTCGACGATCAACGGTATGGACGTGGGGACGTTCGGCGGAGACGACATGAGGACAGTCAGCGGAGGCGACATGGGGATTGTTGAACGATCCTCCGTTCCCCTGTTCCTCGCGTCCGGCATCAACAAGGTCACCGTCACCGCCACCTCGGACCAGCTCGTCCTGGACCGCCTCCAGGTAGGGCCTTCACGCGGTCTCCTGCCCACGTCGACCCACCAGGCCGAGGAAGGCGTCGTGACGGGCAGTGCCCGGGTCACCGGCGCCCACACGTTCGCGACCGGCGGCAAGGCGGTGGAAGGCGTCGGAGCCGGAACCGGGAACGCCCTCACCCTCACCGTGACCGCGGAGCGCGCCGGCCGTCACGCGCTCACGATCCGCTACTCCAACGGCGAGCAGGCGCCCGCCACCCACTACAACCCGGACCCGGTCTGCCGCCACGCGGACATCGCGGTCAACGGGGGTGCCCCGCAGCGCGTGTTGTTCCCCACGACCTTCCACTTCAACGACTTCCGCGACCTCTCCGTCCCGGTCACGCTCGACGCCGGCGCCAACACTCTCACCTTCACCGCCGACGAACTCCGGGACCACGACGGCCACTCCAGGAACCAGTACGGCCAACGCTCCGCGTACGCACCGGTGATCGACCGGGTGACGGTGACCCGGCTGGCCTGAGGACGAGGTACGGGCGGCCGGCTCAGCCCGCCTCGTCGGCCGCCGCGTACACCCCGAACACCGCGCCCTGCGGATCCCGCAGCACCGCGATCCGCCGTACGTCGCCGACGGACGTGGGCTCCATGAGGACCGCGCCGCCCGCCTCCGTCGCCGTGGCGGCGGTGGCGTCGACATCGATCACGGAGAAGTAGGGCAGCCAGTGCGGGGGCACTTCCGGCGGGAACTTCTCGTCCATCGTCATCATGCCGCCGAAGTCGGCGCCGTCGATGCCCCACTGCGGGTAGTGCTCCGAGGGGCGGACGGTCCAGCCGAACACCGCCGTGTAGAAGGTCTCCGCCCGCTCGGGCGCCCGCGTCAGCAGCTCCACCCAGCCCAGCGAGCCGGGCGCGTTGAACAACCCGGCGCCGGGGAAGGTCCGCGCCTGCCACATCTGGAAGGCGGCACCGCCCGGATCCAGAGCGACCGCGAAGCGCCCGATGTCGAACACGTCGACGGGTTCCATCACCAGCGTCCCGCCCGCCGCCCGCACCTTCTCCGCGGCCGCGTCGGCGTCCGCCACGGCGAACGACTGGTTCCAGCCCACCGGTTGCGACTCCTGGTACAGCGGCGTCAGCGCGGCGACCGCCGCGTCCCCGACGTGTGCGACCGTGTAACCGCCCGCCTCCTGCCGGGGATCGGTCTCCGTACGCCAGCCGAACAGGTCCGAGTAGAACCGCTTGGCCGCCTCCAGATCACTGGTCCCCAACTCGGTCCAGCAGGGCCCACCGGTCACCGGCTTGTCGAGCTTCATGGCGTTCCTTCCGCAGAGAACTCCCCTCCCAGCACGCTATGCCCGGGCCGCGACCCCGGCCATCGGGCGGGCAGGGGCGCCCCGCCCGCCGTGGACCTAGATCCCCGGCCGATACCGCAACGGATGATCCGCCGGCACCTCCACCAGCACGATCCGCGTCCCGTCCGGATCCGAGATCCACATCTCGATCAGCCCCCAGGGTTCCTTCACCGGCGGCCGCACGATCTCGACCCCCTTCGCCCGCAGCTCCTCGTGCGCGGCCTCCACGTCCGCGACCTGCAACCACAGTTGTACGGCGGGGGAGTGCGGGGTGTCGGAGCGCCCGGATACCTCCAGGAAGCCGCCGCCGAGGAAGTAGACGGTCCCGCGCTCCGGGCCTGTGCCGAACTCCCGGTGGACGGCCAGTCCCAACTGCTCGCCGTAGAAAGCGCGGGACCGCTCGGGATCGCCGGGACGCAACAGGATTCGGCTGCTCAGTACGTGCACCATGCGGCCGGAGCCTAGTCGCCCGAGTCGCGTTACTCTCGTCCCTGCCCGAGCCGCGCCCCTGATCGGAGTTGTGCACCATGGAAACCGCCGCCACCGGACTCACGTTCCGAGACGCCACCGACGCCGATGCGGACGCCTTGGTGGTGCTGATCGAGTCCGCCTACCGGGGGGACTCCAGCCGGGCCGGGTGGACCACCGAGGCGGACATCCTCGAAGGGCAGCGGACCGATCCCGAGGGTGTGCTCGCGGTCATCAAGTCGACCGACAGCCGACTGCTGGTCGTCGAACGCGACGGTCAGGTCGTCGCCTGCTGCCAGCTCGAACACCGGGGCGACCACGCCTACTTCGGGATGTTCGCCGTAAGCCCGCGGCTCCAGGGCGGCGGCCTCGGCAAGGTCATCATCGCGGAGGCCGAGCGCACGGCCCGCGAGACCTGGGGCGTGCGGGAGATGCACATGACCGTGATATCCGTACGCGACGACCTCATCGCCTGGTACGAGCGCCGCGGCTACCGCCGTACGGGCCGGATGACCCCGTTCCCGTACGGCGACGAGCGGTTCGGCATTCCGCAGCGCGAGGACCTGCAGTTCGAGCTGCTGGTCAAGCCGCTGGTGTGACGGTCATGCCGTAAAACGGCCGGTGCGTTTGATCTCCGGGTAGTCGGTGGTCGCGCCGTCAAGCCCCAGGGCGCGTACGAGCCGTAGCTGGTCCTGGGTGTTCACCACCCAGCCGATGATCTTCAGGTCCGCCTTCCGGGCCGCCTCGACGACCTCCAGGGTCAGCCGGCGGATGTTGAGGCAGACCGTTTCGGCACCGGCCTCGGTGGCCCGGTCCACCACGTCGGGGCCGAAACGGCTCGCGATCAGCGCGGTGCGCACACCGGGCACCAGACGGGAGATCTCGGCGATCGCCTCGTCGTGGAACGACGACACCTCCACCCGCCCGGCCAGGTCGCGCCGCTGCATCACCTCGGCCAGCGCCCGCGCCGCCGCCAGGTCCTTGATCTCGGCCTGGAGCGGTGAGGCGACCGCGTCCAGTACCTCTTCGAAGACGGGTACGCGCTCGCCGCGGCCCGCGTCCAGGGTGCGCAGTTCGCCGAGGGTCCGCTCGGCGATCGGGCCGGTCCCGTCGGTCGTACGGTCCACGTCGGCGTCGTGCATGACGACGAGGGCGCCGTCCTTGCTCAGATGCAGATCGAGTTCGATGACATCGAGGCCGGCCTGCTCGGCGGCGACGAAGGAACGGAGAGTGTTCTCGGGTTCGAGACCCATGACTCCGCGGTGACCGATGGTAAGGAAGTTCAAGGTTCAACTCGCTTCCGTCGACGGCGGCTCGGCACGCGCGCGTGGGCGCGGCCGGACACCGGCGTCCACGCGGCAGAGCCGCAGCCTAATGGCCGGACCCGGCGATGTACCCGCGCGTACACGGAGCAACTACGCACTTGGAGCTGTACCGCGCGTCGCCGTCACTCCTCCGTGGACGAGTGTCGCGGGCGTTGACCGGAACCGGACCCCGGTTCCATGCGCGTCGGTGTCTACCCCGTCACAGCGGATGTAATCGTCTTCCCCGTGTCCGGCAGGAAAAAGTGCGGTGACGGCCCGGGGCGCGCAGGATAATCTGCGGAACCTCCCCTTGCTGGGAGAAACCATGAACGCATACGGTGTCCATACGCGAGGTTCTCCCGTGGAGGATGGGGCATGACTGAAATTCTTGTGCAGGTGGGTACGGAGGAGCGGGTTCCTCCCGTGACCAGGGTGGTGGAGCATCCGGCATGGCCCGTGCTCAAGGATGCCGTGGAGCGGATCCGGCCATGGCAGTCGAAGGACGGGTCGATCGACTTCACGGCCGAGGGTGCCCCGGACCGCGCGGACGTCGAGCACACCGTGCGCCGCGTTACCGGTGCCGTCGAGGAGCTCTCCCCGCTGCTCCCGCACGATGCCGCCTACCACACCGCGCTGGTCGCAGACCTGGAGCGCTGGGCGGACGACGGCTTCCAGGAGCCCGACTTCCTCGACTCGCTGCTGGCCTTCCAGCCCGCCGCGAACCGCCGGGACGGACTCCAGCACCTGGTCGTCTTCCCGATGTACACCCAGAACGGCAACCCGGACCGCAACCTCGAAGCGGTCGTCCTGCGCATGGTCTGGCCCGACTGGCTGGCCGAGCTGGAAGCGACCCGCTACGACAACCCGCTGTTCTGCGGCATCACCTTCGAGGACTTCACGGCCGGCTACGACACCAACTCCGCCGTGCTCTTCCCGGAGACCATCGCCGTGCGCCAGGCGCCGGAACGTTTCTCCTGGGGTGGCATCTTCTGTGACCGCGAGGCCGCCCGCTTCCGCCGGGTGACCGAGGCCGCCGTCGACATCCTGGGGATGCGACTGCCCGAGGACATCGCCTCGATGGTCGACGACCAGAAGCGCTGCGAGGAGGCCTTCGTCCTGTGGGACATGGTCCACGACCGCACCCACAGCCACGGCGACCTGCCCTTCGACCCGTTCATGATCAAGCAGCGCCAGCCGTTCTGGATGTACGGCCTGGAGGAGCTGCGCTGCGACCTCACCGCCTTCAAGGAGGCCGTGAAGCTGGAGGCCGACGGCGTCCCGCAGGCCCGTGACGTGCAGTACGCGGTCCTCTGCGACCGCATGTTCCGCTTCCCGGTCACCGGCGAACGCGTCCGCAACTACGACGGACTCGGCGGCCAGCTCCTCTTCGCGTACCTGCACCAGCACGGCGTCGTCCGCTGGACCGACAACAAGCTGCACATCGACTGGCAGCGCGCCCCCGAGGTCACCAACCGGCTGTGCGCCGAGATCGAGGACCTCTACCGCGCGGGCATCGACCGCCCCAAGCTCGTCCACTGGTTCAAGGCCTACGAGCTGGTCGCCACCTATCTCGCCCCGCACCCGGGCTCCAAGTGGGCCAAGGGCCCCGATGCCCTGGACCTGACCCAGCCGCCGCGGAAACTCGTGGATGACGTGCTTGCGGACGAGTTTCCGCTGAGCATGTTCTATGAGGCACTCTCCAAGAAGCTGAAGAACGTGATCGCCTCGACCAAGGGGATCCGGGTGGAGAGCGCCGAGCAGGTCGCCGCGTGAGCGACCGCACGACAGAAGTGGCTCAGGAGGCGAGGACCATGGGGAACGGGGCGCTCAACGGCGCGGTGATCGCGGTGGCCGGAGCGGGCGGGCCCGCGGGCCATGCCGTACTGCTGCGGCTGGCGGAGGCGGGCGCGACCGTCGTCGGCTCGGACGCGCATCCCGAGCGCCTGGCGGAGGCCGTGGACGCGGCCCGCTACGCGCACGGCGGGGCCACCGTCGTCGGGGACACGGTCGACCTGCTCGACGCGCAGGCGACCCGCGAGTGGGCCGAGCACATCGAGAAGGACTTCGGCCGCATCGACGGCCTGGTCCACCTCGTCGGCGGCTGGCGCGGCAGCGCCACCTTCACCGACACCGACCTCGCCGACTGGGAGCTGCTGGAGAAACTGCTCATCCGCACCGTCCAGCACACCTCCCTGGCCTTCTACGACGGCCTGGAGCGCAGCGACCGCGGCCGCTACCTCCTGATCAGCGCGGCCGGCGCCAGCAAGCCCACCGCGGGCAACGCGGCGTACGCCGCCTCGAAGGCCGCCGCCGAGGCCTGGACCCTCGCCATGGCCGACGGCTACCGCAAGGCCGGGGGCGCGGACGGTCCCACCTCCGCCGCTGCGATCATGGTGGTGAAGGCACTGGTGCACGACGCGATGCGCGCCGAACGCCCCAACGCGAAGTTCGCGGGCTTCACCGACGTCAAGGATCTCGCCGAGGCCATCGCCGGCGTCTGGGACAAGCCCGCCACCGAAGTGAACGGACACCGTCTGTGGCTGACCGAGAAGCCATGAACCCTCCGAAGGCCCCTTTTACGCAGGCCGGACGCCATCACGACCCGGAGAGCCGCGGCTTCGCCAGTGACAACTACGCCGGCGCTCACCCCGAGGTACTCGCCGCCCTCGCCCTCGCCAACGGCGGCCACCAGGTGGCCTACGGCGAGGACGACTACACCGACCACCTCCAGGGCGTCATCCGCAGCCACTTCGGCGCCACGGCGGAGGCCTTCCCGGTCTTCAACGGCACCGGCGCCAACGTCGTCGCGCTCCAGGCGGTCACCGACCGCTGGGGCGCGGTGATCTGCGCCGAGAGCGCGCACATCAACGTCGACGAGGGCGGCGCCCCCGAGCGCATGGGCGGCCTCAAACTGCTCACGGTGCCCACCCCGGACGGCAAGCTCACCCCCGAACTGATCGACCGGCAGGCCTACGGGTGGGACGACGAGCACCGCGCGATGCCGCAGGTCGTCTCGATCACCCAGAGCACCGAACTCGGCACTCTCTACACGCCCGACGAGATCCGCGCGATCTGCGACCACGCCCACGCACACGGCATGAAGGTCCACCTCGACGGCTCCCGGATAGCCAACGCGGCCGCCTCCCTGAACGTCCCCATGCGGACGTTCACCAACGCGGTCGGCGTCGACATCCTCTCCTTCGGGGGCACCAAGAACGGCGCCCTGTTCGGCGAGGCGGTCGTGGTCATCAACCAGGACGCCGTCAGCCATATGAAGCATCTGCGCAAGCTGTCCATGCAGCTCGCCTCCAAGATGCGCTTCGTCTCCGTGCAGTTGGAGGCGCTGCTCGCCAAGGACCTGTGGCTGCGCAACGCCCGCCACGCCAACGAGATGGCCCAGCGCCTCGCCGAGGGCGTGCGCGCGGTGCACGGTGTGGAGATCCTCTATCCCGTGCAGGCCAACGGCGTCTTCGCCCGCCTTCCGCACGACGTGAGCGAGCGTCTCCAGCAGCGGTTCCGCTTCTACTTCTGGGACGAGGCCGCCGGCGACGTCCGCTGGATGTGCGCCTTCGACACGACCGAGGACGACGTGGACGCCTTCGTGGCGGCGCTTAAGGAGGAGATGGCGCGCTGACGGGCCGCAGGAGGTCATGCATAGGTATGCGGTCGTCTGAAAAGTCATTGACTCTCGGGTGATCGCTTTCCTATGCTCTCCGGTCATGGAGCTGATCCAGAACGCCCCCGACCTGTCCGCCTACTTGGCCGCCGACGAGGTCATCGACCACGAGCACCCTCTCGTACGGGAGACGGCCGCGCGGCTGGCCGACGGTGCCGCAGACTCGTATGGCTATGCACGGTTGGCGTTCGAGTTCGTGCGGGACGCCATTCCCCACTCGCAGGACTCCGGCGACCTGCGCGTCACCTGGCGGGCCTCCGACGTCCTGGAGCAGGGCACCGGCATCTGCTACGCCAAGGCGCACGCCCTCGCCGCGCTGCTGCGCGCCGAGGACATCCCGACGGCGCTGTGCTACCAGAAGTTCGACGTGGTGCATGGTCTGGTGGCCGTCCGCTTCAACGGGGCCTGGCACCGGCAGGATCCGCGCGGCAACAAGCCGGGCGTGGACGCGCAGTTCTCCCTCGACGGCGAGCGGCTGGCCTTCGTACCGGATCCGGAGTTCAATGAGCTGGACTATCCGGTCCTGTACGCTGAACCGCATCCGGTCGTGCTGAGCGCCCTCAAATCCGCCCCCGACCGGCCGTACCTGTGGAAGACGCTCCCGACCGCACTCTGAGGCAAGCCATGGCTCTCACACTGACCGTGTCCGACGAAGTCCGCGCCCTCGCCCCCGGGTTCACGCATCTCGCGATCGAGGCGCACGGACTGGTCAACGGGCCGAGCACCGGCGCGAGTTCGGCGCTCCTCGACGACGCGGCCCGCCGGCTCGCCGTGCGACTCGACGGTCGGGCCCCGCACGAGGACCCGCACATGGCGGCCTGGCGCGAGGTGTACACGGCGTTCGGATCGAAGCCGTCGCGCACCCGCAACTCGGCGGAGGCGCTGGCCAAGAGGGCGCTCTCGGACGGCGGGCTGCCCCGGATCAATCTCCTGGTCGACCTCTACAACGCCATCAGTGTCGCCCACCTGATCCCTGTGGGCGGTGAGGACACCGACCGCATCCAGGGCGGGATGGTGCTCGAACGGGCCGTCGGGGACGAGGAGTTCGTGACCGTCTCGGGCGGCGAGGAGGTCGTCGAGCACCCGGACGCGGGCGAGGTGGTCTGGCGTGACGCGGCCGGGGTCACCTGCCGCCGCTGGAACTGGCGGCAGGGGCCGCGCACCAGGCTCACGGAGCAATCGACCTCCGCCGTCTTCCTGTTGGAGAGCCTGGCGCCCATGCCGGTGGCCGACGTCGAGGACGCCGGTGCCGAACTCGCCGAACTGCTGGGGAAGTTCAGCCCAGGGGCGCGGATCTCCGTCCACGCCCCGGCATGACGGCTCAGCGGGCCTCGGCCGCCTTGACCTCTTCAGGGGTCGGCGCGGTGCCGCCGAGATGGGCGGGCATCCACCAGGTGTCGTCCGGGCCGTTCGGCCGCACCGGGTAGGCGCGCTGGGCGGCCTCCAGCAACTCCTGGATGCGCTCGCGCAGTCGACGGGTGATCGCGCCCGCGTACTGGTCCTGAGGAGCCTCCACCGGCTCGCCGACCCGGATGGTGATCGGGGTGTGGCTGCGCTTGAAGTTCTTCGGGTGCCCCTTGGTCCACAGGCGCTGCGTGCCCCACAGGGCCATCGGGATCAGCGGGACACCGGCCTCCTGGGCCATGCGCGCGGCACCGGACTTGAAGCTCTTCAGAGTGAAGGACTGCGAGATGGTCGCCTCGGGGAAGACGCCGACGATCTCGCCGGACCGCAGTGAATCCAGTGCGTGCTGGTACGCCGTCTCGCCCTGCTTGCGGTCCACGGGGATGTGCTTCATGCCGCGCATCAGCGGACCGGAGATCTTGTGCCGGAACACCGACTCCTTCGCCATGAAGCGCACCAGGCGCTTCTGCGGCAGCGCGGCGAGACCGTCGAAGATGAAGTCCAGGTAGCTGATGTGATTGCTGACCAGCACGGCGCCGCCCGAGCGCGGAATGTTCTCCGACCCCTTGCAGTCGATCTTGAGGTCCCAGGCCTTGAACAGCGTTTGGGCGAGACCGATGACGGGGCGGTAGACAAGCTCAGCCATGGACGGGGTGGACCCTTCTCTCTGCCTGGAAGGGGTTCTCCGGGCGGGAAAGTTACGCCGCCGTAGGTTTACGGCATTGCGCAGATCGTGCCCCAAGAACGGACGAGTGGCCAGTCCTCGTGCCGCAGAACGGCGAGATCCTCGTCACGTCCATCACTTGATCCACCTCGGGCTTTTAAATTGTCTTTACTGTGCACGTACTGTGACGCGACGCGCGAGCAGGTACATCTCGCACCCCAGGCAGTACCCGAAAGCGGCATTGAGGAAGGCGGCGGCGAGCGCGGCGCCGGCCGCCGCGAGCCCCAGCCACTCGGGACCCGGGCCGAAACCGACCAGACCCAACCCGGCGAAGACCAGCCCGACCGCCTGCGCGAACCGCGGCGGCTGCGGCGACTCGAACTCGGTCGGCGGCCCGATCCGGGGCCGTACGGCCGTCCGGAACAGCCAGCCGTACGGCGAACGGCCCACGCCGCCCGCCGCGCCCAGCGCGAACGCCAGGGTCTGCCAGGCCAGCAGCCAGAAGCTGCCGGTGATCAGCACGACCGCCAGTACTACGGTCGTCAGGGCCGCCCCGAAGCGCGGCCCTCTCACGTCGATGTCCATGAACCCAGGATTCCGCAGCGAAATCGATTCGTAGTGCTGGGAATCTTTGCAGTCTCGTGAACGCTGAAGCCGGGGATGACCGGACTGATGGTGTGCGTGGCGGTGTTCGCGGTGGCGAGCGCCTACGGAGTGCTGCATCGGCGGCGGAGCGGGAGAGTGCGGGTGCGCGGGCGCGACGGCGGAAAACGGCTCGGGGCCGCCGAGTTGGGCGGCGACCTCGGTGAGAAGGCCACCCTGGTGCAGTTCTCCAGCGCGTTCTGCGCGCCCTGCCGGGCCACGCGCCGGGTGCTGGGCGAGGTGGCCGACATGGTCGCGGGCGTCCGTCACATCGAGATCGACGCCGAGGACCATTTGGAGCTGGTACGCGAACTCGACATCCTGAAGACCCCCACCGTGCTGGTCCTCGACGCCGACGGACGGGTCGTACGCCGCGCCACCGGCCTCCCCCGCAAGGCGGATGTCATCGCGGCTCTGGGGGAGGCGGTCTGACGGCTGTGACGACTACGGTGAGGCATCTCCCATATGCCGGAACGTACTTGACTGCGCGCACCACCTATCGTCAGCCTGACCGTATGCCTTCGGAACTCCTTCTCTTCGGGCGGGTGCACGTCGACCTCGCCCGCACCGCGAGCGCGCGCTGTCCGGGCTGTTGAGCAGCCACGGTCCCCGCTCGTCCCCTCCGCAGAAGGACAACTCCATGCCGGCCACGCCCGATCTCGGCACCCGTACTCCCCAACTCGCCTCTCCCGACCTGCTGCGCTCCGTCTTCCGGCGGCACGCGGCGGGTGTGGCGGTGATCACCGCGAGCGGTGGCGCCGGTCCGGTCGGCTTCACCGCCACCTCGCTCAGTTCCGTCTCGGCGCAGCCCCCGATGCTGTCCTTCGGGATCAGCACCGGTGCCTCCAGTTGGCCGGCGATATCCGGTGCCGACCATGTCGGCGTGCACATACTCGGCGAGCACCAGGAGCAGTTGGCCGCCACCTTCGCGCGCAGCGGCGCCGACCGGTTCGGGGCGCCCACCGCCTGGCGCGAGGGGCCCGAGGGCGTGCCGGTCCTCGACGACGTGCTCGCCTGGCTGGTGTGCAGGGTCGTCGCGCGCGTGCCCGCCGGGGACCACCGCATCGTCGTGGCCGAGGTCGTCCTCGGCGATCCCGCCGGTTCCGGCCGCCCGCTCCTCTACCACCAGGGGCGCTTCAACGGGCTGCGTGACTGAGGCCACTCGCCCGGGGTGACGGGCCGCCCTGCGAAAGTGTCGAGTTCCGATTACGCTGCGTTGCACAGGTCACAGTTCAAAGCGCTTGCTTAGCGGGCACCCCTTGGGGGAGCGTAGTGGTGCGTACTGGTGAGTAATATTTCGCTCGGAGCACCGGTCGCCCCCACAGGGAACGGCCGTTCTAGGCGCCTATGCTGCCTGGAAGTAGGCAGCCGAAAAATGACGATGCAGTAGGAGAGCCGGCGTGAGCTTGAGGATCGTTGTCACTGTGAAGTACGTGCCCGACGCCACTGGCGACCGGCACTTCGCCGATGACCTGACCGTCGACCGGGACGACGTGGACGGTCTGCTCTCCGAGCTCGACGAGTACGCGGTCGAGCAGGCGCTGCAGATCTCCGAGAACTCGGACGACGACGTGGAGATCACCGTCCTGACCGTGGGCCCCGAGGACGCCAAGGATGCCCTGCGCAAGGCGCTGTCCATGGGTGCCGACAAGGCGATCCACGTCGAGGACGACGACCTGCACGGCACCGACGCCATCGGCACCTCCCTGGTGCTGGCCAAGGCGATCGAGAAGGCCGGCTTCGACCTGGTCGTCTCCGGCATGGCCTCCACCGACGGCACCGCCGGCGTGATCCCCGCCCTGCTGGCCGAGCGCCTGGGCGTCCCGCAGGTCACGCTGCTCTCCGAGGTCTCCGTCGAGGACGGTGTGGTCAAGGGCCGCCGTGACGGCGACAGCGCCTCCGAGCAGTTGGAGGCCTCCCTGCCGGCCGTCGTGTCGGTCACCGACCAGTCGGGCGAGGCGCGCTACCCGTCCTTCAAGGGCATCATGGCCGCCAAGAAGAAGCCGGTTCAGGCCTGGGACCTCTCCGACCTGGAGATCGACGCCGACGAGGTCGGCCTGGCAGGCGCCTGGAGCGCCGTCGACTCCGCGGCCCAGCGCCCCGCGCGCACCGCCGGCACGATCGTCAAGGACGAGGGCGAGGGCGGCAAGCAGCTCGCCGAGTTCCTCGCGGGCCAGAAGTTCATCTAAGGCCCAGGCTCAACTCGCTCACCGCCCCTCAGACTTCGCAAGCACGCAGGAGACCATTCCCATGGCTGAAGTTCTCGTCTACGTCGACCACGTGGACGGCGCCGTCCGCAAGCCCACCCTGGAGCTGCTGACCCTGGCCCGCCGTATCGGCGAGCCCGTCGCGGTCGCCCTCGGCTCCGGTGCCGAGAACACCGCCGCCGCGCTCGCCGAGCACGGCGCGGTGAAGGTGCTCACCCACGACGCCGCCGAGTACGCCGACTACCTCGTCGTCCCCAAGGTGGACGCCCTCCAGGCGGCCTACGACTCCGTCTCCCCGGCCGCCGTCCTGGTGCCGTCCTCCGCCGAGGGCAAGGAGATCGCCGCCCGCCTCGCGGTGCGCATCGGCTCCGGCATCATCACCGACGCCGTCGACCTCGAGGCCGGCGACAACGGCCCGGTCGCGACGCAGTCGGTGTTCGCCGCCTCCTTCACCACCAAGACCCGCGTGGCCAAGGGCACCCCGGTCATCACGGTCAAGCCCAACTCGGCCGCCGTGGAGGCCGCTCCGGCCGCCGGCACCGTCGAGGCCCTCGCGGTCACCTTCTCCGACAAGGCCACCGGCACCAAGGTCACCGCCCGCACCCCGCGCGAGTCGACCGGCCGCCCGGAGCTGACCGAGGCCGCGATCGTCGTCTCCGGCGGCCGCGGCGTCAACGGCGCGGAGAACTTCGCGATCATCGAGGCCCTCGCCGACTCCCTCGGCGCGGCCGTCGGCGCCTCGCGTGCCGCGGTCGACGCCGGCTGGTACCCGCACTCCAACCAGGTCGGCCAGACCGGCAAGAGCGTCTCCCCGCAGCTCTACATCGCCAACGGCATCTCCGGCGCCATCCAGCACCGCGCGGGCATGCAGACCTCGAAGACGATCGTGGCCGTCAACAAGGACGCCGAGGCCCCGATCTTCGACCTCGTCGACTACGGCGTGGTCGGCGACCTCTTCGACGTCGTCCCGCAGCTCACCGAGGAGATCACCACCCGCAAGGGCTGATCCCGCCAGGCTGTACGAGGCCCCTGCGACCCGCGCGGTCGTGGGGGCCCTCGCGTGTCACGGGCCGTTCATCCCAGGCTGATGGTGGACCGCACGGGCAGATGGTCGCTCGGGAACTGGCTGTTCTCGGAGAAGGTGTCCAGGGTCGTCCGGCGCACGGTGATGCCCGGAGTGACCAGGATCCAGTCGATGCGCGCACCGCCCGGCACGAGCGCACGATAGCCGTGGAAACTCCCGTACAGCTCCCCGCGGCCCGCCGCCGCGTCCCAGGTGTCCCTGAAGCCGGCGCCCAGCATCGTGTCGTAGACCGAGGTGGTGTACGCGGCGGTGTTGAAGTCGCCGGTCACCACGAACGGCAGGGAGCGGTCGAGGCCCGCTATGCGTTCGGCGATGAGGGTGGCGGCACGCTCGCGTGCGTACTGACTCGCGTTGTCCAGGTGGGTGTTGAGGACGTAGAACTCCCGTCCGTTGTCCCCGAGGTCGCGGAAGCGGATCCAGGTCGCGATGCGCGGATGCGCGCCGCCCCAGGTGTTCGACCCGATCACGGCGGGTGTGTCGGAGAGCCAGAACTGGTCGTACTCGACGGGGGCGAGTCGGCGGGTGTCGTAGAAGATCGCCGTCTCCTCGTCGTGGCTGCCCCCCTTGCGGCCGCCGCCGATCCAGTCGTAGTGCGGGGCGAGGTCGTGCTTGATGTCCTGGAGCTGCTGGTAGAGGCCCTCCTGGGTGCCGATGATGTCGGGGGCCGCGCGGAGCAGCAGATCGCGCATCACCGGGCGGCGGACCTTCCAGCTATTGGGTTCGTCGCTGCTGGCGTAGCGCAGGTTGAACGTCATGACGTCCAGCAGCCGGGTCTCCTTGCGGACTGTCCCGGAGCGCACGGTTCCGATCAGTGGCAGGGCGACGGCTGCCGCCACCAGTGCGGTGAGCCCGGCGCGCCGCGTCACCGTCCCGACAGTCGACATGTGCATCCCCTCCCCTTGGGAGTCAGGATGAAGGGGCGGAGAGCTGGGCGGAAGAGGGCCTCGGGGCAGGAGTGAACGCCTCGGGTTCACGCCGTGGACAGGGTGTTGACCGGCGGGAAGCTCCATGGATAACTTCGTTCTACGGATTGTTGATTCCGTAGAGCGGAAAACTGGAGGGTGTGGGATGGGTCAGGGCCAGCAGGAGAAGGTGGCGACGAGTCTCGCGGGCGCGGTCGGCGAGGAGATCAGCGCCTCCCTGGCACCGGTCGACGCCGAACTGGAGCGCCGCTACCCGGGCGACCCCGGCACCCGTCAGCCCGTCCACACGGTCTACGTCCCCGGTGACGTCTTCGCCGCCGACACGATCCGCTCCTGGGGCGACCGGGCACTCGCCGCCCTCGACGAGCACGCGCCCGACGCGGCCTCCTTCGCCGCCGTCCTCGGCCTCTCCGACGCACTCGCCGAGCCCGTCCACGCGCGCGTGCGGGCCAAGTTGGAGCGCGAGCCCATCGAGGACCTGCGTGTCGACTTCGAGGACGGCTACGGCCCCCGCCCCGACGCCGAGGAGGACGAGGCCGCCGCCCGCGCGGCCCGGCTGATCGCCGAGGCGTACGCGAAGGGCACGGCGGCGCCGTACATGGGCATCCGGATGAAGTGCATGGAGGCACCGGTGCGCGAGCGGGGCATCCGCACCCTCGACATCTTCCTGACCGGCCTGATGGCGGCCGGCGGGCTGCCCGAGGGACTGGTCCTGACCCTGCCCAAGGTCACCTATGCCGAGCAGGTCACCGCGATGGTGCGCCTCCTGGAGGCCTTCGAGGAGGCGCACGGCCTGGAGCAGGGACGCATCGGCTTCGAGATACAGATCGAGACCAGCCAGTCCATCCTCGCCACCGACGGCACGGCGACCGTGGCCCGCATGATCCAGGCCGCCGAGGGCCGCGCCACCGGTCTGCACTACGGCACCTTCGACTACAGCGCCTGTCTCGGCGTCTCCGCCGCCTACCAGGCCGGCGATCACCCGGCCGCCGACCACGCGAAGGCGGTCATGCAGGTCGCGGCGGCGGGGACCGGGGTGCGTGTCTCGGACGGCTCCACGAACGTCCTCCCGGTCGGTCCCACCGCTCGGGTCCACGATGCCTGGCGGCTGCACTACGGCCTCACCCGGCGGGCCCTGTCCCGCGCGTACTACCAGGGCTGGGACATGCACCCCGGGCACATCCCCACCCGCTACGCGGCCGTCTTCGCCTTCTACCGCGAAGGCTTCGAACAGGCCGCCGCGCGCCTCACCCGCTACGCCAACCGGGCCGGCGGCGACGTCATGGACGAGCCCGCGACCGCCAAGGCCCTCAGCGGCTATCTGCTGCGCGGCCTGGACTGCGGGGCGCTCGACATCGCCGAGGTGGCGAGGGCGACCGGGCTGACCCGGGCGGACCTGGAGGGCTTCGCGGTGCCGCGCCGGGGTGACCTGACGGCGTCCGCCAAGTAGCGGACCTGTCACAGCTGTTGTCGTCGGATGCTGTTGTCACTGCCGCCCCGTAGGCTGTACGGCGTTCATGGTTGTGCCACAGGGACGGAGCGGCGGTGCCTTCGGGGGAGAGCGGACGCGTGGACGGGACCGACCGGTTGCTGGCCGGGCGCTATCGCGTCGTGGCCCGGCTGGGGCGCGGTGGCATGGGCGTCGTCTGGCGGGCCGTGGACGAGGTCCTCGGCCGTGAGGTAGCCGTCAAGGAACTGCGCACCTTCACCGACGCCCATGGGCCCGAACTGGACGACCTGCGGCTGCGGATGCAGCGCGAGGCGCGGGCGGCGGCGCGGGTCCGCCATCCCGGAGTCGTCGCCGTGCACGACATCGCCGAGGTCGACGGACGCCCGCTGATCGTCATGGAGCTGATCGACGGCCCCTCCCTCGACGACGTCCTGGCGGAGCGCGGCCCGATCGGCCCGCGCGAGGCGGCCGGAATCGGCGCGAAGGTCATGGAGGCACTGGCCGCCGCCCACTCCGCCGGCGTCCTGCACCGCGATGTGAAGCCGGGCAACATCCTCCTGGACCGCTCGGGCCGGGTCGTCCTCACGGACTTCGGCATAGCCACCATGGACGACCCGGGCGACGGGTCCGCCACCCACCTCACCCGCAGCGGCGAACTCATCGGCTCCCTGGACTACTTGGCCCCCGAGCGGGCCCAGGGCGCCGACCCAGGACCGGCCTCCGACGTCTGGGCCCTGGGCGCCACGCTCTACGCGGCGGTCGAGGGCACCTCACCGTTCCGCCGCACCTCGACCTACTCCACACTCACGGCGATCGTCTCCGAGCCCCTGCCGGACTCCCACCGGGCGGGCCCCCTCGGCCCCGTCCTGCGCCAACTGATGGACAAACGCCCGGAGTCCCGCCCTGACGCCGACCGGGCGCGGGAGCTGCTGGAAGCGGTGGCCGGGGCGCCGGAGACGGATGCGCCTACGACCACGTTGCGGGCGAGCGGGGGCGGGGTTCGCGCGGTGCCGCCGGGGTTCGGACCGGTGGAGTCAACGGAGGCTCGTACGGCGGGCCTTGGGGGAGCGGGCGCGGTACGGGGCGAGGTCGGGGCGGGAGTTGAGGGAGCCGAGGCCGCTGAGGCGACGGAGATCGGGCAGGGGCTCGGGTCCGCGGGGGCCGGGGCTCCGGCTGGGCCGAGGGGCGGCGCCGTCGACCCGGTCGCAGGCGGTGAGCCGGAGAGCGGTGGTACACCGGGGGAGGCGGGACCGGAGAACGCCGGAACCGTGGCCTCGGGGCGTTCCGGGTCCGGAGTTTCAATACCCGGGCAGCCGGGGCGACTTGAAGCAACGGCCTACGGATCGAGTGCGGCATACCCGCCCGCATCAGGAGAGCAGGGCCCCGCTTCTCCAGGGCGACCTGCCTCGGGCACCCACCGGCCCGCCACCACGCCCCCTCCCACATCCGCGCCCCAAGGCTTCGGCCCGCCCCCCACCCCCGCAACGCACCCGACCGGCCCCATGACCCGACCCGACCCGCCCCGCCGCAAGGCACGCGTCCTGATGGCCGCCGCAACGGCAGCCGTCGTCCTCGCCGGTGCCGGAGTCCTCGTCGCCCGCTTGGCCAACTCCGGGGACACGTCCGTCACTTCGCGACCCAGCTCACCCCCGGCCGGTGACGTGATCGGCCCCGCCTCGCCCACCGGACGCACCGACGCCGACCGCTCGATCGACCCCAAGCCCACCGGTCAGGGCGACGACGGGTCCCAGGCGCCGACGCAGCAGCACACGGGCAAGGGAGAGGGGACGGGAGCGGGGAAGGCTTCCAGCGCCGCTCCGGGCAGGTCCACGACCCCCAGCGGCGGAACCACCCCGACGACGGGCGGGAACAGCCCCAGTCCCAGCCCCGCCGCCTGCCAGTCCATCGGCGGCGGCAAGTACAACTGCCAGGTGTGGCACAGCGCCAAGTCCTACACCGCGTCCGGCAACGAAGCCGGTGTCCTCGGCGCGGGGACCAACTACTTCTTCTGCCAGCAGAACCTGGGCCGCCGCGAGACCTACGGCCAGTGGACCAACGTCTGGTGGGCCAGGACGGACGACGACAGCGGCAACACGAACGTCTACGTCAGCGACGTCTACATCAAGGGTGGCGACAACGACGAGCCGGTCCCGGGGCTGCCGGTCTGCTGAAGCTGTCCGAAGCCCTCCAGGCCGGACACCGTCACCATCCCCTCCTCCAGGAACAGTCGGGTACCCCGCTCGCACAACTCCCGGTCCGCGCGCGCCCGCCTGCAGAACTTCTCCGGCGTCCGCCCGAACAGCTTCCTCAACTCCGCCGAGCCGCCCAGCAGTTCGGTGAGCAGCGCCCGCTCGCCCGGATGCCGGCGCGGTACGCCCGTACCGTCATGCAGCACCCCATGCCGGTTGACGTAGGCGTACACGCCCTCTGGCAACACCCCCGACTCCGGCTCGAAGCCGAACTCGGACCCGGGCAACCACACCCGGTCGAAGGCGATCTCGCTCGCGTCCACCACCGCGAGCTGCCGCGCCTCGAACCACGTCACGAACAACTCCCGTACGACGCCGGGTGAGTTGACGGGAGACGCCGAGACGTAACCCATGCGACTCACATGCGCGGAGACGCCGATGCCGACACCCGTGACCCGCGCCTTCACCATCGGGACGGGAGACGTGATCCCGAACTCCGCCATCTTGTGCCGCAGTTGGCCGGGACAGGCGTTGGAACCGATGGCGAGGACCGGGGTGCTGTCCTCGTACGTGACGCGATCGTCGAGAGGCAACAGCCGGTCGCCGACGAGGAGTCCGGAGGTGGCGGGCCAGGCGCCCGGGTAGGTGAGGGGTTCCTCGCGTGGGGCCCGAGCCAGTCCGAGGGCCTCCAACGTACGGTCGTCCACGAGCCCTCAGTCCGTCGGCGGCAGCTCGCCCGAGCCCCGGGTGATCAGCCGGGTGGGCAATTCGATGCGCTCCGGGGCGATGAGGTTGCCGTCCAGTTGGCGGAAGAGGCGGTCGGCGGCCGTGCGGCCGAGGGTCGCGGAGTCCTGGGCGACGACGGTCACGCCGGGCTGGAGCAGGTCGGCGAGCTCGAAGTCGTCGAAGCCGACGAGGGCGACCCGGCGGGACTGTTCGGCCAGGACCCGGACGACGGTGACCGTCACACGGTTGTTGCCGGCGAAGATCGCGGTCACGGGGGAGGGGCCGGTCAGCATCTCCTCGGCCGCCCGGCGCACCCGCACGGGGTCGGTCACACCGAGGGACATCCAGGCGTCCTCGACCGGTATGCCCGCGTCCTCCATGGCGGCCCGGTAGCCGCGCAGTCGCTCGACGGCGGTGTGGATGCGGGGCATGTCACCGATGAAGCCGATGCGCCGGTGGCCGTGGGAGATGAGGTGGGTGACGCCGTCGCGCGCGCCGCCGTAACTGTCGGAAAGGACGACGTCCGCGTCGATCTGTCCGGCCGGACGGTCCACGAACACGGTCGCGACGCCCGCCTTGATCTCCGGTTCCAGATAGCGGTGGTCGTCCCCGGCCGGGATCACCACCAGTCCGTCCACGCGCCGGGCGCACAGCGCCAGCACCAACTCCTGCTCGCGGTCCGGGTCTTCGGCGCTGGAGCCGTTGATCAGCAGGGCGCCGTGGGCCCGGGCGACCTCCTCGACCGCGCGGCTGAGCGGGCCGTAGAACGGGTCGGCGAGGTCCTCCAGGACGAGACCGATGCTGGCCGTGCGGCCCTTGCGCAGGACGCGTGCGCTGTCGTTGCGACGGAAGCCGAGGGCGTCGATCGCCTCCTGGACGCGGCGCTCGGTGTCCGGGGTGACGCCCGGTTCGCCGTTGACCACGCGTGACACCGTTTTCAGGCCGACACCGGCGCGTGCGGCCACGTCCTTCATGGTCGGACGGTTGCCGTAGCGGTTCTCGGGGCGGCGGGCGGTCTCTGGCACGATGCGCTGTCCTGTCCTGTCGTCCACGGGGGATGCATAGGTCCATGGGTTTGTATGAGGATGTGGCGTCGAGCATAGAGCCTGGACAACGTTGTCATATGCGAGAGAGACTGTCCACCGATATCTCCGGCCTGCGCCCCCACCGCGAGACCGGCCCAACTCACCTTCTGGTGGTACCTCATGTTTGACGGGGAGATCTGACACTGTGATGCACACCGACCTCGTGGCCGCGCTCGACATCGGAGGCACCAAGATCGCCGGGGCGCTGGTGGACGGCCACGGCAAGATCCTGGTGCGCGCGCAGCGCCCGACACCCTCGCAGGACGACGGCGACACCGTGATGAGCGCCGTGGAGGAGGTGCTCGGGGAGCTCACCGCATCGCCTTCGTGGTCCCGCGCGAGCGCCCTCGGCATCGGCAGCGCGGGTCCCGTGGACGCCTCCGCGGGCACCGTGAGTCCGGTCAACGTGCCCGGCTGGCGCGACTATCCGCTTGTCGAGCGGGTGCGTGCGGCGACCGGGGGCCTGCCCGTCGAGCTGATCGGCGACGGTGTGGCGATCACGGCGGCCGAGCACTGGCAGGGCGCCGCGCGCGGGCACGCCAACGCGCTCTGCATGGTGGTGTCCACGGGCGTCGGGGGCGGCCTCGTCCTGGGCGGGCAGTTGCATCCCGGGCCGACCGGCAACGCGGGTCACATCGGCCACATCAGCGTGGACCTGGACGGCGACGCCTGTCCGTGCGGTTCGCGCGGCTGTGTGGAGCGGATCGCCAGCGGTCCCAACATCGCCCGGCGGGCGGTCGAGGGCGGTTGGCGGCCGGGCCCGGACGGCGACGCCTCGGCCGCCGCGGTGGCCGCCGCGGCCCGCGCCGGCGACCCGGTCGCCGTGGCCTCCTTCGAGCGGGCCGCGCAGGCACTCGCCGCTGGTATCGCGGCCACCGCGACCCTCGTCGAGATCGACATCGCCGTGATCGGCGGCGGCGTGGGCAAGGCGGGCGACGTGCTCTTCACGCCGCTCCGCAAGGCCCTGAGCGACTACGCGACGCTGTCCTTCGTGCAGCGCCTGACGGTGACGCCGGCTCAGATGGGCACGGACGCCGGGCTGGTGGGAGCGGCCGCGGCCGCGCTCGCCGGGCGGGCGAGCACGACCTCGGCCGGGGTGTGAGGAACCGAGCGGACGAAACGTTCGCTCAGTGGCCTACGCCCTTGCTCGGCACGTGAGTTGAACGTCCGCCCAGTCCGCGTGGTCCGAGTCGATCCCGTCACCGCCGTCGGTGACGACGAGCCGGACCACCTGGGCGCCGGTCACGTCCGCCGTGACCGGCTGGGCGGGCATCGCGTTGGTGAGGACGCCGGTCGAGGCGACCCTGGTGCCGTCCGCCCAGATCTCGAAGGCGACGGTGCCGTTGGCGCCCTTCTCGTCGTCCACACCGACGTCCGCGGTGACCTTCTCGCACGCCTTTCCGGTGTAGTACTCCACGTCGCTGGCGGCGTGGACACCGAGCCCCTTGGCGTACACCACTCCGCCCAGGGTGATCGGATGGCCGTCTCCCGCGGCGCTCTCCCCGTTGCTGGTGTTGCGCTCAACGGGCCCGTATCCATTGGTCGTTGACAGCCAGGGCAGGTCACCGAGGTACGAGGTTCCCGCCGGGGGAGCCACCACCACGGACGCGGTGAACGGCAGGGTGTCGCCGGCCCGCGCACCGCTCGGCGAGCGGTAACTCGCCTTGAGCGTCAGGTCGTAGGACCCTGTCGGCGTCCCCGCGGGTGCGGTGACCGTCCACTTCGTGCGCAGCGATCCGCCGGTCGGTACGGCCCGCGCGGTCGTCGGCGACGTGGCCCGGATCTTCCAGCCGGTGGGCCCCGAGAGGGCGACGGAGACGTGCTCGGCGGTCGTCCGGCCCAGGTCGGTGACGGTCGTGGTGAGCGGGGTCTTCGTGGCCGCCTGGATCAACGGGGTGCCGTCCAGGCCGAGTTCGACGGCGGGCGGGTTCTTGAGCGCGTGCCGGTCGGCGGAGACCCGTACGAGAACCGTGCCGTGGGCCGGGACGGTCGCGGAGATCGTGCCCGCGGTGTTGTAGCTCCGGTGCTGCCACAGGTCGCGCAGGGTATACGCGCGGGCGCCGGGGAGGCCGACGGCCGTCGCGGTCGTGGCGATGCGCTGAGCGCTGCCGGACTCGTTGAAGAGGGCCACCGTACGGCTGCCGTCCTTCATCTCCTTGGCGACGACCCAGCGTCCGCCCTCGGAGGAGACGACCGCGCCCTGCTTGCCCAGCGGGTCCTGGTCGACCGCGATGACCTCCTTGTTGTCGAGGATGTCGAAGGTCGCGTCGGTGGCCTTGCGCAGGTCCGAGCCGATGAGGAGGGGCGCGGCCATGATCGACCACATCGAGAAGTGGGAGCGGTACTCGGTGTCCGTCATGCCGCCGTTGCCGACCTCCAGCATGTCCGGGTCGTTCCAGTGGCCGGGGCCGGCGTACTGCGCGAGCGGGAGGTTCTGTTTGAGGATCGACAGCATCGAGCCCCAGTTGTCGCTGATGTCACCGGTCGTGCGCCACAGGTGTCCGACGTCCGAGGCCCACTCCCAGGGCTTGTTCTCGCCCCATTCGCAGATGCTGAAGACGATGGGCCGGCCGGTCGCCCTCAGGGCGTCGCGCATGGTGGTGTAGCGCGACTTGGCGTCGACGCCCTGGTTGTTGCAGTTGTCGTACTTGAGATAGTCCACGCCCCAGTCGGCGAACTGCCGCGCGTCGCTGTACTCGTGGCCCAGGGCGCCCGGAAACCCCGCGTCGTTGCACGTCTTGGTGCCCGCGCTGGTGTAGATGCCGAGCTTGAGTCCCTTGGAGTGCACGTAGTCCGCGACCGCTTTGATCCCGTGCGGGAAGCGGACCGGGTCGGGGACGAGTTCGCCGTCCGCGTCACGGGAGGGCAGGGCCCAGCAGTCGTCGAGATTGACGTACTGGTAGCCGGCGGCCTTGAGGCCCTTGTCGACGAAGAGGTCCGCTATTCCCTCGACCATGGACTCGTTGAACTCGGCACGGCAGTTGGTGGAGTTCCAGTTGTTGAACCCCATGGGAGGGGTGAGCGCCTGACCGTCGGCCAGGGCGGGCGAGACGGGATCCTGCACGGGGGCGGCGACGGCCGGCCCGGCGAGGCCCGCCGTGCACAGCAGCCCTGCGGCGAGCGCCCCGACCAGTCTTCGGCGGGTCGTGCGGGTGTGGGGGTGACGCATGGTGACGTTCCTCCGGACTCGCGAAAGATGGGATGACTGCATGTACGTGTCATCAATGTGCGCTTACGTTAGGGCGTGTTGGACTCTGTTGGAAAGGGTTGGTGAGGCACCGGTACATCGGATGTTAGAAGGCCGAGCTGACTGCTTTTGAACGTGTTCAAGTTTCTGCGCTAGGCTCACTCCGAACCGAAGGGGGAGCCCTGTGAAGATCGTCATTCCCGGTGGTACGGGACAGGTGGGCGCGGTGCTGAACCGTGCTCTGACCGCGGCCGGGCACGAGGTCGTCGTTCTGAGCAGGCGGCCGACGCGTGATGGTGAGGTGTGGTGGGACGGCGAGAGGCTGGGGTCCTGGGCCCGGGAGGTCGACGGCAGCGACGTCGTGATCAACCTGGCGGGCCGCAGCGTCAGTTGTCGCTACACGCCGGCCAATCTGAAGGCGATGATGGACTCGCGCGTCCACTCCGCCCGGGTCGTCGGCGAGGCCATCGCCGCCGCCGCGCGACCGCCGCGCGTCTGGCTCCAGATGAGCACCGCCACCGTCTACGCCCACCGCTACGACGCCCCCAACGACGAGGCCACCGGCCTGATCGGCGGCGCCGAACCGGACGTCCCGCGCTACTGGTCCTACAGCGTGGAGATCGCCAGGAACTGGGAGCTGGCGCAGGAGCGCGCCGACACCCCGCACACCCGCAAGGTCGCGCTGCGCGCAGCCATGGTGATGAGCCCCGACCGCGGCGGTGTCTTCGACGTGCTGTCGGGGCTGGTCCGGCTCGGGCTCGGCGGTCCGGTCGCGGGCGGTGCCCAGTACGTCTCCTGGATCCACGACCAGGACTTCGTGCGCGCGGTCGAGTTCCTCGTCGACCGCGACGACATCGCAGGACCGGTGAACCTCGCCGCCCCGGGACCGCTCCCGCAGCGCGCTTTCATGCGCGTCCTGCGGGCCGCCCGTGGTGTCCCCGTGGGACTGCCCGCCACCAGGTGGATGGCGGAACTGGGCGCGTTCGCCCTGCGCTCGGACACCGAACTCCTCCTGAAGAGCAGGCGGGTCGTCCCGGGACGGCTGCTGGCGGAGGGGTTCACCTTCGATCATCCGCAGTGGCCCGAGGCGGCCGTGGATCTCGTACGGCGGGCCCGGGGCGGGGCCGGTTCCACCCGGCGGGCGGTCCGGGCGTGACCCCGGCGCGCTTCGCCAGTTGAACGGGGCATGAAGAAGCGCAGCATGCTCGCCATCGCCTCCCTCGCCACCGGGTTCGTCGTCGCCGCGATCACTCCGTCGCACTCCCACGACCACGACGTACTCGGCGATCTGAACGTCAAGGACACCGTGGGCTCCGTGGACCACCTCGTCAGCGACGGCAGCCTCGCCGTCGACGAGGGTGCCCTGGGACAGAACAGCTGATACCGGTCTGAAGCGCACGGCGCCGGTGCCTCGCCGGAGGGGGCACCGGCGCCGTCGTATGCGCGCTCTCAACTGGGGCTGGTTTCCGTGGCAGGGTGGAACGGGCAAGCCTCAGGGGGCCAACAGAAGAGGGGGAACTGTGACCGTCGTCTGGATCAACGGCGCGTTCGGTGCGGGGAAGACGACCACCGCACGGGAACTGATGGACCTGATCCCGAACAGCACGCTCTTCGACCCGGAGGTCATCGGCGGAACACTGTCCTGCCTGCTCCCGCCCAAGCATCTCGCGGAGGTCGGCGACTTCCAGGACCTGCCGATCTGGCGGCGGCTGGTGATCGACACGGCGGCCGCCATGCTCGCCGAGCTGGGCGGGACCCTCATCGTTCCGATGACCGTGCTGCGCCAGGAGTACCGCGACGAGATCTTCGGCGGTCTCGCCGCGCGCCGGATCGCCGTCCGGCATGTCCTCCTGGCTCCGGCTGAAACGATCCTGCGCGAGCGAATAGCCGCCCGGGAGATCCCCCCGGACCTCCCCGACGGCGAGCTGCGGATGCAGCAGTGGGCGTACGACCACATCGAGCCGTACCGCGCCGCGCTCGCCTCCTGGCTCACCGCCGACGCCCATCTCGTCGACACCAGCGCGCTCACCCCCTACGAGACGGCCACCCGGATCGCCGGGGCGGTCGGCAGCGGTACCGTGCCCGTCTGTGACATCGTGCAGACCCCGGAGCCCACCTCCGAGACCCTCGCGGCCGGAGTGCTCCTCTTCGACGAACAGGACCGCGTCCTGCTCGTCGACCCCACCTACAAGGCCGGCTGGGAGTTCCCCGGCGGGGTCGTCGAACCCGGCGAGGCACCCGCCCGGGCCGGCATGCGCGAGGTCACCGAGGAGACCGGGATCGTGCTCGACGACGTACCCCGGCTGCTCGTCGTCGACTGGGAATCTCCCGTACCGCCGGGCTACGGCGGACTGCGCCTCCTCTTCGACGGCGGCCGGCTGGACGCCGCGGAGGCCGACCGACTGCTGTTGCCCGGGCCCGAGTTGCGCGGCTGGTGCTTCGCCAGCGAACAGGAAGCCGCGGACCTGTTGCCCCCGGTCCGCTACGAGCGGTTGCGGTGGGCGCTGCGGGCCCGTGAACGCGGGGCCGCGCTGTATCTGGAGGCCGGAGTCCCGGTCGGCTGACGGTCAGTGAATTTGCGGTCTGATCAACGATGTTGGACGGGACTTTGCCTATTCGGGGACACGACCTGGCGATTTTACGGGGCGTGGGTCATTCCGATAACAAAGCGAGGGTGAATCGTCGCCTTCCCGGTATGAACAAGAACGTGAAGAAGGTACATCCGGGCCCTAACGTCTTTGCGCAGCTCAGTTCTCTCGCGGCCGTCGGCCGCCCTGACGGGACCGGATCTCGTGCCGGTCGAAGGAGAGGAACATGCGCGCGCCATCCTCGGCCCTCACCCGGGCCCTCACCCTCGCCGCCGGCTTCGCGCTGGCGCTCACCGCCTGCAGCAGCGGCGGCGGGGGCGACGGCTCCGGCAAGGGCAGCTCGGCCGGGCTCACGTCCTGCAACACCGTGGGCAAGGCCAACACCTGCAACACGGCCGCCACCAAGTCCGGCGGGACGTTCACCTATGTGCTGGAGAAGAACATCCAGCAGTGGAACGTCCAGGACGTCAACGGCAACACCTTCGAGAACGCGGAGGCCCTGGAGGTCGTCCTGCCTCAGGTGTTCATACCCCAGCCCGACTTCTCCGTCGCCCTCAACACCGACGTGGTCACGTCCGCGACGCAGACCAGCACCAGCCCGCAGACCATCGTCTACAAGATCAACCCGAAGGCGTCGTGGAACGACGGCACGCCCATCAGCGCCGACGACTTCATCTACTACTGGCGTACCAACAACGGCAAGGACTGTCCGCCCCCGCCTGCCAGTGACTCCACGCAGACGAAGGGCTGTCTGCCGGCGAGCACCGCGGGCTATGACCGGATCAAGTCCCTCACCCCGTCCGACAACGGCAAGACCGTCACCATGGTGATGTCGAAGCCGTACTCGGACTGGAAGTCCCTGTTCGGTGGGGGCTATCCGCTCTATCCCGCTCAGACCGCCGAGAAGATCTCCGGGGCCAAGGTCGGTGACGCCGCCGCCATGACGGCCACTCAGATGGCCAAGGCCTGGCAGTACTTCCTCAAGACCCCGCCCACCAAGTACCCCACGGCGGGCGCCTACAAGATGCAGGAGTGGGCCGACAACGACCACGCCACCTATGTGCCCGACCCCAAGTGGTACGGCACGAAGAAGGCGACTCTCCAGCGGTTGATCTTCAAGGTGATCTCGGACGCCACTCAAGAGCCGACAGCCCTGAAGAACAACGAGGTTCAGGCCATCTACCCGCAGCCCGAGGTGGACCTGGTCAACCAGGTCAAGGACATCCCCGGCGTCACCTACACCATCGGGAACGGGCTGACCTGGGAGCACTTCGACCTCAACCTGCACGATCCGGTGATCGGCAAGTATGTGGCGCTGCGTCAGGCGATGTTCACGGCGATCAACACCAAGGACATCATCGCCAAGACGGTCGGCCAGTTCGACCCGGCGGTGAAGCCGCTCGGCAACCACAACTTCGTTCCCGGGCAGGCCGGTTACAAGGACGTGGTCAGCGCAAGCGGGCAGGGTTCGGGTGATCTGACGAAGGCGAAGAAGTACCTCACCGACGCCAAGTTCACCGGTGTGGGAACGGCGTTGAAGACACCGGACGGCAAGGCCGTCGGGCCCTTCAACTGCCGCTACACCACCGGCAACCAGATCCGGCAGAGCGAGTGCCAGATCCTGCAGAGCAACCTGGCGAGCCTCGGCATCAAGATCACCATCAAGCCGATCGGCGCCGCCGACCTCGGCACGGTCCTCGCCGGGCACCAGTACGACATCATCGTCTTCGCCTGGGTCGCGGCTCCGTTCCCGTCCAGTGGCGCCCAGCAGAACTGGTTCACCGGCGGTGGCGGCAACTACGGCGGCTACAGCAACAAGACGGCCGACTCCCTGATCTCCCAGGCCGTGGGTGAGACGGACGCGACGAAGTCCGCCGCGCTCCTCAACCAGGCCGACCAGCTCATGGTGAACGACGCCTACGTCCTGCCGCTCTACCAGAAGCCGACGTTCTTCGCGACGCAGACGCGGTTCGTGAACATGCGGAACAACTCCACGAACGTCGGACCGGCCTACAACACCGGCGAGTGGGGTCTGAAGAAGTAGCCCCACCAGCACGCCCGTCGAGCCCGGCCCCGGCGACACCGGGGCCGGGCCCGGCCCGGACGGCATCCCCGACCCGCCGGCCTCCGAGAGAAGACCGCATGCTCGCCTACACCGTGCGTCGCATCCTCGTCTCCATACCCGTCCTCATCATCTCGACGTTCATCGTGTTCCTCGTCGTCATCAACTCCGGTGACCCGGTGGCCAACTTCGCCACCTCACGTCAACCCGCGCCCAGTAAGGCGGCGGTGGCCGCCTTCGCCCGGCACATCCATGCCAACCAGCCCGTGATGGAACGCTATTGGAACTGGATCATCGGCGTCCTGCACGGCGACTTCGGCCCGTCCGTGCAGTCCAACCTGGACATCGGGCACGACCTGTTCACCCGGTTCAAGGTGACCATCACCCTGGTCGCCGCGGCGATGATCCTCGCGCTGATCCTGGCCGTGGTGTTCGGCGTGTTCAGCGCCATCCGCCAGTACTCCGCGGCCGACTACACCATCACCTTCTTCGGCTTCCTGTTCCTCGCCATGCCGGTGTTCTGGTTCGCGGTCCTGCTCAAGCAGGCCGGAATCTGGTTCAACGAGAAGACCGGCAGCCAGTTCCTCGGCACCATCGGCGAGAAGTCCCCGTACCTCGAAGTCGACACCACCTGGAACGAGTTCACTGATCACGTGGGCCATCTGATCCTGCCCACCATCACCCTCGCCCTGGTCTCCTTCGCGTCCTGGACCCGCTACACCCGCGCCTCCATGCTGGAGGTCCTCAACAGCGACTACGTACGGCTCGCCCGCGCCAAAGGGCTGCGGCGCGGCAGGGTGATGACCCGGCACGCGCTGCGCACCGCCCTCATCCCGCTCGCCACCGTCACCGCCCTCGACATCGCGATCATCCTGGGCGGCGCGGTGATCACGGAGACGATCTTCCAGTGGCACGGCATGGGCGAGATGCTGGTCCAGGCGGCGACCACGCTCGACGTCTACCGCACCATGGCCTGGCTGCTGCTCTCCGCCGTCGTCGTCATCGGGTTCAACCTCATCGCCGATCTCCTCTACGCCGTACTCGACCCGAGGATCCGCTATGACTGACATTGAGGCACCGGGGTCCGCGGCCACTCAACTGCCGCCCGAAGACCGCGAGTTCACCGTACGACAGCGCACCCAGACCCAGTTGGTGCTGCGCCGCTTCGTGCGGCACCGCGCCGCGATGGTCAGCCTGGTGGTGTTCGTGCTGATCCTGCTGTGGGCGTTCATCGGCCCGCACCTGTGGCACTACTCCTACGAGAAGTACACCGAGGACAACTCCAAACCGCCGTCCTGGAAGCACCCGTTCGGCACCAACTCCTCGGGATACGACGCCTACGCACAGGTCATGCGCGGCACCCAGACCTCGCTCAAGATCGCCATCATGATCGCGCTCGGCTCCACCCTGGTGGGCGCGATCTGGGGCGCCATCGCGGGCTTCTACCGGGGCATCGTCGACGCCGTCATGATGCGCATCGCCGACCTCGTGCTCACGCTGCCCCTGTTCGCGATCGCGCTGGTCATCTCCTCGCGCACCGGCGGCTCCTGGTACTGGATCGCCATTGTGATCGCCGGGCTGACCTGGGCGTACGTGGCCCGGGTGGTGCGCTCCTCGGTGCTGTCGCTGCGCGAGAAGGAGTTCATCGAGGCGGCGCGGGCGCTCGGCGCCTCCGACGTGCGGATCATCTTCCGGCATCTGCTGCCCAACGCCCTCGGCCCGATCATCGTCAACGCGACGATCCTGGTGGCGACCGGCATCCTCACCGAGACCGCGCTCTCGTTCCTCGGCTTCGGCGTCCAACCGCCCGACACCTCCCTGGGGTTGCTGGTCTCCCAGGCGCAGACGGCGGTCGACACCCGGCCCTGGCTCTTCTACATTCCCGGCGCGTTCATCATCGCCATCGCACTGACCATCAACTTCATCGGCGACGGACTGCGCGACGCCTTCGACCCCCGGCAGCAAAGGGTGCGACAGTGACGACCACGAGTCATGGAGTGCGCGAGGTCCCCGTGACGTCCGCCGTGCTCGAAGTCGAGGACCTCAGCGTGGAGTTCGGCACCGAGGACGGCACGGTACGGGCCGTACGCGGCGTCGGCTACCGGCTCGACCGCGGCGAATCCCTCGGTATCGTCGGCGAGTCCGGGTCCGGGAAGTCGGTGACCGCCCTCGCCGTGATGGGGCTGCTGCCGGCCGGCGCCCGGGTGCGCGGCTCGGTCCGCTTCGAGGGCACCGAACTCCTCGGGCTGTCCGATGCCCGCCTGTCCGACCTGCGCGGCAGCGGCATCGCGATGATCTTCCAGGATCCGATGACCTCGCTCAACCCCGTCTACAACGTGGGTTACCAGATCAGCGAGACCCTGCTCCGCCACAACCCCGAGATGAAACACAAGGACGCTCGCAAACGGGCCGTCGAACTCCTCGGCACGGTCGGCATCCCCAGCCCGGAGCGGCGCGTCGACAGCTATCCGCACGAGATGTCCGGCGGGATGCGCCAGCGCGTCGTCATCGCGATCGCCATGGCCAACGACCCGGACGTGATCATCGCCGACGAGCCGACCACCGCCCTCGACGTCACCGTGCAGGCGCAGATCCTCGAAGCCCTGGAGACCGCCCGCGCCGAGACCGGCGCGGCCCTCGTCCTCATCACCCACGACCTGGGGGTGGTGGCCGGGCACACCGACCGGGTCGCGGTCATGTATGCGGGCCGGATAGTGGAGACCGGCTCCGTCGAGGACATCTTCTACACCCCGCGCATGCCCTACACCCTGGGCCTGCTCGGCTCGCTGCCCCGCCTCGACCGCGAGGAGGCACGGCTCACCCCCATCACCGGATCACCGCCGAGCCTGCTCAACCTGCCACCAGGCTGCCCCTTCTCACCCCGCTGCCCCATGCGCCGCGACGTCTGCGACACGGACGAGCCCGCCCTGCGCAGGGCGGGCGGCGATCTGCACCTCAGCGCCTGCCACTTCGCCGACGAACTCGTCGACACCGGCGCCGGTCAGGTCTTCGACGCCGTCGGCGCGGACACCGAGGCCCTGGCCCGCTTCGCCGACGCGGCCTCCGCCACCGACCCCGAGGAGGGCTCCGTATGACCGCGCCCGCGCAGGCCGCCACCCCCTTGCCGCCGCTGCCCGGCCACGGCGGCACCGGCGAACCGGTCCTCCAGGTCCGTGAACTCGTCAAGCACTTCCCGGTCATGTCCAAGGGCGTCATCCGCCGCCGTGTCGGCGATGTGCACGCCGTGTGCGGGGTCTCCTTCGACCTCCACGAGAACGAAACCCTTGGCCTGGTGGGGGAGTCGGGCTCGGGCAAGACGACGATCTCCCGCACCGTCCTAGGCCTGGAACGGGCCACGGCGGGCCAGGTCCGCTACGGCCAGCACGAGCTGACCGAGCTGAGCAGACGTCAGATGCGGCCCCTGCGCCGCGAGTTGCAGATCGTCTTCCAGGACCCGTACGCCTCGCTCGACCCGCGGATGACCGTCCACGAGATCGTCGCCGAACCGCTGCGCATCCACGGGCGGTACGGGACCGGCGCCAAGGACGAGGTCCGCGAACTCCTGCGCCTGGTCGGGCTCAACCCCGAGCACGGCAACCGCTTCGCCCACGAATTCTCCGGCGGCCAGCGTCAACGCATAGGCATAGCAAGGGCGTTGGCCCTGCACCCGAAGGTGATCGTCCTCGACGAGCCGGTGTCGGCGCTCGACGTGTCGATCCAGGCGGGCGTCCTCAACCTCCTGATGGACCTGCAGAGCGAACTGAGCCTGTCCTTCCTGTTCGTCGCCCACGACCTGTCGGTGATGCGACACGTGGCCGGCCGGGTGGCCGTCATGTACCTCGGCCGCCTGGTGGAGATCGCCCCCGCCCGGCAGCTCTTCGCCCGCCCGGCCCATCCCTACACCCAGGCCCTGGTCTCGGCCATCCCGCTGCCCGACCCGCGCAAGGAACGCGCCCGGAAACGGATCACCATCCAGGGCGACGTCCCGAGCCCCGTCCGCCCGCCCAGCGGCTGCCGCTTCCGCACCCGCTGCCCCAAGTTCGCGAACCAGCTCACCGACAGCGAACGCACGTCCTGCGTCGAGGAGATACCGGCACTCGTCGACCGGGGCGGCGGCAACCCGGTCGCCTGTCACTACGCGGAGAGCGTCGAGTTGTTGTAGGCGATCCCGAGCGTCTCGGCGGACGGGTACGGAGTCAGCCGGCTCTCCTGCTCCAGGCGCCGGTTGAAGTCGCCCACGGTCGCGGCGAGTTGGGCGTACCGGGAGATGAGTCCGGCGGCGGCACGCGGGATGCCCTCGGGCCGCTTGCCGTCGGCGCAGGCCCGGATGAAGTCCTGGCGCTCGTCCCTCCCGTAGCCGTACAGGTCCACGACGAGCCAGTGCACCAGGTAGGAGAAGGCGTAGGAGCGGTCGTAGTGACGGTGGCGGTCGTAGAAGTCGCGCTCGTCCGCCGTGAGTCGGAAGCGCGGTGAGAGCGCGAGGCCGTGGTCGGCGAGGTAGAGCCGCCGTCCGTCGGTGAGGATGTTCCTGAAGTGGGCGTCGAAGTGTACGAGTTGGTGCTCGTGCAGGAAGCCGGTGACGGCTTCGAGACCCTGTTCCACGAGGGCGCAGGCGGCGTCGGGGTGCTCGGCGCGCAACTGTGCGGAGAACCAGTCGTGGAGGGTGTGCGGCAGGTGTTCCATGAACAGGGTCAGGCTCGCGGACGCCGTGCGCAGCGCCTCGATGTGCTCGCACCCGCCGCCCCAGTAGGCCACGTTCCGCTCCACGTCGGCGAGTTCCTCGGGCAGCGACTGCTCCGGGTCGGGCAGCACGCGCCAGTGGTGCAGCAGCGGGAACCCCGGAAAACGGCCGGCCACCACCCAGTTGGTCGTCATCTCATGGACGACCAGCTCACGCCAGACGCCGAAACCGGGGCTGGGGACGGCACCGATGCCGTAGTGACAGACGGCGGGCGCCCCGAACACGTTCGCCGTGGACCGCACGTTCTCCGACAGGCGCTCGACATCCGTCAGCGGCATCCGCTTCACGAACACCTTCCTGCCGTCGACCTCGATCAGCGCCGAGCGACCCCCGACGCTGGTCCCCAACGGCGTGCCGGTCTCGACCAGTTCGGCGAGTTCGTGGTCGGAGAGGAGGGCGAGGGATGTGGCGATGTCACTGTGGGCGACGAGGCGTTCCGTGGGAGACATGGGGTTCATCCTCGGCCTGGGGCCGCGTACTTGTCCGCCGATCTCCGCAGCGCCGCCCCCGCCTGTCCGATCACCGGATCGCCGTGACCGAAACAGGCCACGTCCACGTCGAGAGCCGCCAACCGGTGGAGGGAGTAGACGGCCCGGGCGCGGTCGACGTTGAACAGACCGAGCATCACAGCGCCGTCGACCGGGGACGCGGCGACGGCGTCGCCGGTGAACAGCGCGCCGTGTTCCGGCAGATGGAGCGCGATGCTGCCGTCCGTGTGACCGGGAGCATGGACGACAAGAGCGCCGGCCCCGAAGCCGAGTACATCACCGTCCCCCAACTCCGTGACTCCGGCTGGGCGGTGGATGTCTCCGTGGGGCAGTTGCCTGACCACCTCCGCATGGATAGGTCGCTCCCAGTCCTCGAACACCGGTGGCGGGCCCGGGATATCACCGCGCACGACAGGGGCGTCCAGCCGATGCGCCAGCACCTCCGCACCGCTCATCGCGGCGAACTCGCCCGCCCCGCCCACATGATCCTCGTGGAAATGGGTGAGCACGATCCGCCGCACGGCCGCCGGATCCCGCCCCAGCGAGGTGATCGCCTCCGCGATCGACGCGCCCGAGCCCACCGGCCCCGCGTCGATCAGGGTCAACTCCCCTTCGTCGGACCAGAGATAGGCCTGGCCGACCGAGAAGCGCAGAAGGTGGAGATGAGGGAGGATCTCGACGACGTCCATGGGAGGACCGTAGAAGGGTCCCTGCTCGGAGGCCAGGGTCCTCTGCCGCGGGCAGAACCGATCAACTGCTCGCGTAGTTCCGCAGGAACAGCGCCTCCGCCACCGACAACCGCTCCAACTCCTCCGGCGACACACTCTCGTTCACCGCGTGGATCTGCGCCTCCGGCTCGCTGAGGCCGATGAGGAGGATCTCGGCCTGCGGGTAGAGGGCCGCGAGGGTGTTGCAGAGGGGGATGGAGCCGCCCTGGCCGGCGTACTGCATCTCCTGGCCCGGGTAGGCGACCGCCATCGCGTCGGCCATCGCCGTGTACGCCGGGCTGGTCGTGTCGGCGCTGAAGGGCTGGCCCTGGCCGATCTGCTCGACGCGCACGCGGGCGCCCCAGGGGGTGTGTGACTCCAGGTGGGCCTGGAGCAGCTTGGCGGCCTCGACGGCGTCCACGCCCGGCGGGACGCGGAGGCTGACCAGCGCGCGGGCGCCGGCCTGCACGGACGGGGTGGCGCCGACGACCGGCGGGCAGTCGATGCCGAGAACCGTCACGGCCGGGCGCGCCCAGATGCGGTCGGCGACCGCGTCGGAACCGATCAGTTCGACGCCGTCCAGCACCTTGGCGTCCGTACGGAACTGCTGCTCCTCGTACGCGAGTCCGTCCCAGGAGGCCTTCGCCGCGAGCCCGTCGATCGTCGTCGAGCCGTCCTCGGCGCGGAGAGAGTCCAGGACACGGATCAGCGCGGCCAGCGCGTCCGGCGCGGCGCCGCCGAACTGGCCCGAGTGCAGGTTGCCTTCGAGGGTGTCGATCTGCACGCGCATCATCGTCATGCCGCGCAGGGTGGCCGTGACCGTGGGCAGCCCGACCCGGAAGTTGCCCGCGTCGCCGATCACGATCGTGTCGGCCTTCAGCAGCGCGGGGTGCTCCTCGGCGTACCGCTCCAGGCCGCCGGTGCCCTGCTCCTCCGAGCCCTCGGCGATCACCTTGACGTGCACCGGGACACCGCCGTTGGCCTTGAGGGCGCGCAGCGCGAGCAGGTGCATGATCACGCCGCCCTTGCAGTCGGCGGCGCCACGCCCGTACCAGCGGCCGTCGCGCTCGGTCAGTTCGAACGGCGGGGTCGTCCACGCGGACTCGTCCAGCGGCGGCTGCACGTCGTAGTGCGCGTACAGGAGCACGGTCTTCGCGCCCTCCGGGCCGGGCAGGTAGCCGTACACCGACTGGGTGCCGTCCGGGGTGTCGAGCAGGGCCACGTCCTGGAAACCCTCGGTGCGCAGCGCGTCGGCGACCCAGTTCGCGGCGCCCTCGCTCTCGCTCTTGGGGAACTGGTCGAAGTCCGCCACCGATGTGAAAGCCACCAGCTCGGTGAGCTCCCTCCGCGCCGTGGGCATCAGCGAGGCGACGGTCTCGGCGACCGGATTCGACGACATGGGCACGCTCCTTGTGGGTGCGACGTTGTACGAATGATGCCGTCGATCCTCCCACAACGGCCTGTGGCGATGTCCGCCGTAGGATGCGGGGGACAGGTGCGGCAGCGGCTTGATCGGGAGCAGTAGACCATCGTGAGCAGCGAGAACTCTTCGGCGGACGACGAACAGCGGGTGTGGGACGTCGTCGTGGTGGGCGCGGGACCCGCGGGGGCCTCGGCCGCGTATGCGGCGGCGGTCGCGGGACGGCGCGTGCTGTTGCTGGAGAAATCCGAGCTGCCGCGCTACAAGACGTGCGGCGGCGGCATCATCGGACCCTCGCGCGACTCGCTGCCACCCGGCTTCGAGCTGCCGTTGAAGGACCGGGTGCACGCCATAACGTTCTCGAACAACGGGCGCTTCACCCGGACCCGCCGGTCCCGGCAGATGCTGTTCGGGCTGATCAACCGGCCCGAGTTCGACCAGCAGCTCGTCGAGCACGCGCAGAAGGCGGGCGCCGAGCTGCGCACCGGCGTCACAGTGACACGAGTCGAGCAGCACGGCTCCGCGGTGCCGGACCGGCGCACGGTCGCCCTGGTCCTCCAGAGCGGCGAGACGGTGCTCGCGCGGGCCGTCGTCGGCGCCGACGGCAGCGCCAGCCGTATAGGTGCGCACGTCGGCGTCAAGGTCGACCAGGTGGACCTGGGTCTGGAGGCGGAGATCCCGGTGCCGGACACGGTCGCCGAGGACTGGAAGGGGCGGGTGCTCATCGACTGGGGCCCGATGCCCGGCAGCTACGGCTGGGTCTTCCCCAAGGGCGACACACTCACGGTCGGGGTGATCTCCGCGCGCGGTGAAGGCGCCGCCACCAAGCGGTACTTGGAGGACTTCATCGCCCGGCTCGGGCTCGCCGGCTTCGAACCGGCCATCTCCTCGGGGCACTTGACCCGGTGCCGCGCTGACGACTCGCCGCTCTCGCGCGGGCGGGTGCTGGTGTGCGGGGACGCGGCGGGACTGCTGGAGCCGTGGACCAGGGAGGGCATCTCCTTCGCGCTGCGGTCGGGACGGCTCGCGGGGGAGTGGGCGGTGCGGATCGCCGAGGCGCACGACGCCGTGGACACCCGCCGCCAGGCGCTCAACTACGCGTTCGCGATCAAGGCCGGCCTCGGCGTGGAGATGAAGGTCGGCAAGACCATGCTGGCCGTCTTCGAGCGGCGCCCCGGTCTGTTCCACGCCGCCCTCACCGGCTTCCGGCCGGCCTGGAAGGCATTCATGGACATCACCCGTGGCTCGACCACACTCGGCGAGCTGGTGCGCAGCCACCCCATGGCGCAGCGCGCGCTGACCGCGTTCGACCGCAGGATCGCGGAACCCGTCGCGCCCGAGGAGCCCGCGGAGGGCGAGGTCAGCTCCTGACCGTGACGTGGAAGACGGGGTGGTCGGGGGCGATGCGCCGCAGCTCGTCGTCGGAGGAGTCGGGGCCGACTCCTCCGAAGAACACGCCGACCTCGGCCTTCCAGCGCTTGAGGTAGGCGCGCAGCAGCGGCACCTTGTCGTCGCCGGTGACCTCGGTCGCGGTGAACGCGTCCACCTTCTTGCCGAGCCGCAGCTCGCCGCCGCCCGCCGCCCGCATGTTGTGCGTCCACTGGACATGTCCGCGCGGGGCGACGAGGTACTGCTGTCCGTCCACCGTCAGCAGGTTCACCGGGGTGGTCCGCCACTCACCGCTCTTGCGGCCGCGGACCGCCAGCACCCGTGAACCCCAGACGCTGAGACCGCGGCGGGTGAACCAGGCGACGGCGCGGTTGAGGACGTTCACGGTGAACCAGCCGGGCTTCTGAACGTGCGTGCTCATGACGACTCCCAGAGGTGGAGAGAGAAACAAAGGAAACACGGTGAGAGCGCCGCTCATTTTTGTGAGCACTGCTCTCGCTCGCCATCAGTCTGCATCGGGTCGGCGGTCCGGCGCAAGAGCAGTGCTCTCTTTTTTGTTCGCCGCTCTCGTTTGTGTGCACTGCTCCGATTCATGGCACACTGGCTCGTATGAGCACCACACAAGGGGCCCGCGCCCGCGCCAGGATCGAGGTCACAGCGGCCATCAAGGACGAAGCCCGCAGACAGCTCGTCGCCGAGGGCGCCGTCAAGCTCTCGCTGCGCGCGGTCGCCCGTGAGCTGGGCATGGTCTCCTCCGCCCTGTACCGGTACTTCCCCAGCCGTGACGACCTGCTGACCGCTCTCATCATCGACGCGTACGACTCCCTCGGGGAGACTGCGGAGACGGCGCATTCCGCGGTGGCGGACGACGGCCCGCTGCGACGCTGGACGACCGTGTGCGAGGCGGTGCGCGGCTGGGCGCTCGGTCATCCCCATGAGTACGCGCTGATCTACGGCACACCGGTGCCCGGCTATGTCGCGCCCGAGACGACCGTCCCGGCCGCCGCCAGGATCGGCCTCCTCCTGATCGGCATCGCGCAGGACGCCCACCGGGCCGGCACCCTGACCGAACCCCCGCTCCCGGCCGAACTGCGCCCCGAGGGGGAGCGCATGGTCGCGGACTTCGCCACCGACCTCCCCCCTGCGACGGCCGTGGCCCTCGTCGCCGCCTGGGCCGAGCTGTACGGCCTGGTCGGCTTCGAACTCTTCGGTCAGTTCCACCGCGTGGTGGAGGACCGCGAGCGGTTCTTCCATCACTCGGTACGGCGACTCGCCCTCGGAGTGGGTCTCACCGACGGCTGACCCAAGGACGTACTCCTCGGGAAGTACGCGTGATCACCCCGCCGGGCTGACGCCCCCGGCGCCGCCCGGCGTCTAGCGTGACGTGCATGGACGAGCAGCGTGTACGCGGCGGAGCGCCACCCCGGTGGTGGCGCTACGGACCGCCGTGGTGGAACCGCCCGGAGAGCGAGCCGGCGGCACCGCACCGGTGGCCGTGGCGCTCCACACTGCTGGTCACCGTGTTCGTGCTGATCGGCAGCAACTTCGCCTCGCACAGCCAGCAGGACCGCGTCCCGCTCGACCTCTACGCGCGCGTGCTGCTCGTCGCCGGATCGGCGCTGCTCCTGTGGCGCCACCGGTACCCCGTGCCGGTCGCCTTCGGCACCGTGCTCTTCGCCGTCCTCTACCTGGGCGCGGGGTATCCCTACGGCCCCGTCTTCCTGACCGTCGCCCTCGGCTGCTTCAGCGCGGTCGTCGCCGGGCGGCGCTGGGCGGCCTGGACCGCCCTCGGCGTGCTGTGGGCGGCGCATCTCCTGGTCGCGCACTGGCTCTACCGGTGGCTGCCCCCGCAGCACGACCACGGAATGCCGTGGAGCGGTGAAGTGGCCGTCGCCACCTGGGTGGTGGCCATCGCGGCGATCTCCGAACTGGCCCGGACCCGCCGCGAACAGTGGGCCCGCGACCGCGCCGAGCGCGCCCAGGCGACCCGCCGCCGCGCCGACGAGGAACGCCTGCGGATGGCCCGCGAACTCCACGACGTCCTCGCCCACAGCATCTCCGTCATCAACGTCCAGGCGGGCGTCGGCCTCGCGCTCCTCGACTCCGACCCCGAGCAGGCCCGCACGGCCCTCACCACCATCAAGGCCGCCAGCAAGGAGGCGCTCGGCGAGGTTCGCCAGGTCCTCGACACCCTGCGCACTCCGGGCGACGCACCACGGGCCCCGGCCCCCGGCCTCGACCGGCTGCCCGAACTGGTGCAGCAGGCCGCGAGCGCCGGCCTCACCGTCGAGCTCGACGGCACACCGCCCCGCCTCCCGCCCGGCACCGACCTCGCCGCCTTCCGCATCGTCCAGGAGGCCCTCACCAATGTCGTACGGCACTCGGGTTCGCGGCACGCGCGCGTGCACGTCGACCACGACCCCCGGGAGCTACGGCTGCGCGTCGACGACGACGGACCCGCGACCGGCGCGGACGCGGGAGGCAGCGGCAACGGACTCGCCGGGATGCGGGAGCGGGCCGCCGCGCTCGGTGGCACGATCGAGGCGGGCCCGCGCCCGGACGGCGGCTTCCGGGTGTTCGCCGTACTGCCCCTGACGCCACAGCCCAAGGAGGACGACCGGTGATCCGCGTACTGCTCGCCGACGACCAGTCACTGGTCCGGGCCGGATTCAGGGCGCTCCTGGACGCGCAGCCGGACATCGAGGTCTCCGGCGAGGCCTCCGACGGCGAGGAAGCCGTGCGCAAGGTGGGCGAACTGCGCCCCGACGTCGTCCTGATGGACATCCGCATGCCGCTGCTCGACGGCCTGGCCGCGACCCGCCGTATCACCGGGGACGGCGACCTGAAGGACGTGAAGGTCGTCATGCTGACCACCTTCGAACTCGACGAGTACGTCTTCGAGGCGATCCGCTCGGGCGCCTCCGGCTTCCTGGTCAAGGACACCGAACCGGACGAACTCCTGCGCGCCGTAAGGGCGGTGGTCGAGGGCGACGCACTGCTGTCGCCCGGTGTGACCCGCCGGCTGATCGCCGAGTTCGCGGCCCGCTCCAAGGAGCCCGCGACCGCCGACGCCCTGACCCAACTCACCGAGCGGGAACGGGAGGTGATGGCCCTGGTCGGCATCGGCCTCTCCAACGAGGAGATCGCCCGCCGCCTCGTCGTCAGCCCGCTCACCGCGAAGACGCACGTCAGCCGCACGATGGTGAAACTGGGCGCCCGAGACCGGGCTCAACTGGTCGTACTGGCCTACGAGTCGGGGTTGGTCCGCCCGGGCTGGTTGGGCTGACCCGCGCCCTGCCGGTACCCGTACAGCACGGTCACCACCCGGGCGAGGAACACCACCGGAACGAGCACGAGCGCCCCACGCACCAGCAACGTCTCGACGGTGCGCGGGAGTTCGAAGAGCAGCGCAGGACCGGCGACCGCCCCGAAGAGTACCGCCGCCACGAACACCGCGCTGGCCAGAGCGTATCCAATCTCGACGGTCATCGCGTCCCGCTCGGCCTGAGTGCGCCGTCCCCCGGTCGTGGTCATCCCGGAAGTCTCACACGTGTGCGCCCGGCGGGGCAACGAAC